>JASJYH010000066.1 GCA_030123675.1 Anaerolineae bacterium
TTTGTATTCCGGGGTGAACTTTCTGTGTTTTGCCATTTGTGGACCTCTTTTCTATAGTCTAATTCCGACTTTCTGAGGTGTCCAGCTTTTGGGGTCCACTACAATATCCGACTATGCCACCGAATAACCAGCGTACCAACAGGAAAAGCCAAGATAGCCACATTTTTGGTTGTGGATCATGGCCAGGGTTTAGTTTATTCATCCTAGAACCAGATCCAAATGTTTTCTTTCAGAGAATCACTATCCGATCAAACTAATGGTCAAAAAAATAAAATAAACTCCTCCAACAACCAAATATATTACAAGCAAAACCACGCCGATCTTAATTTGCTTCTTTTTCCCCGATAAAAGTAAAGCGCCGATCAAACCCCAAAGAGTTGCATAAATAATTAACGACAAATAAAATCTCAAGTCGGATGATAAATAATTATTAAACAAAAGATAATAGATGGAAAAGATGAGTTGGTCGAATAAAGCACGTTGGCCTTGAATAATAGGTCCGAGAATAGGCGGGTAGATTATTACCTTGAGAAAATGTAGTGCAAGACCAATGATGGCTCCAACTACACTACCGAGAAGCCAGCGTGAAAACAGGATAAGCCAGTTTTTCCACTTCTTTGGTTGTGGATCACGGCCAGTTTTTAGCTTATTTAAGAACCGCATCACTGGCTTGATTCAATTGCTCCAGCTCTTCCTCTGTCAAGCGCCAACCAAGCGCGCCAGCATTTTCCTGTGCTTGTCTGGCGTTCTTGGCGCCGGGAATAGGCAATGTCCCTTTGCAAATGCACCAGTTCAAGGCCACCTGGGCCTTAGATTTACCGCCGTGCTCTTGTCCAATTTCGGTCATTAGCTTGAGCAAGGGACCTATTTTGGGGAGCAATTTCCCAAAGATTTGGCCTCGGAGTCCAGAAGGAGGCTTATCGGCTGAATATTTCCCAGATAGCAATCCCTTTTCGATAGGACTATAGGCGATCAAGCGTACGCCCAGTTCTTCACAGTGGGCAAGTAAGCCATTCTTTTCTACCGTACGATTTAGCAGGCTATATTGAACCTGGTTGGCAGCCAAGGGAACCCCTTTTTTAGCCAGGGTCGCATGGGCCCGTTGCATCTGATCCAGGTTGTAGTTTGAAACCCCGACAGTCCGTGTTAATCCCTGATCAACTGCTTCTGCCATGGCTTCCATCCAGGTCTCTATTGAAATAGGCGGAAGAGGCTGATGGACCTGATACAAGTCCACGGTCTCGAGCCCAATCCGTTCCAGGCTGCGCTTTAGCGCTCGGATAAGGGATTTTCTGGTCAAGCGCCATGGGTAAGGCAAAAATTTTGTCGCGATTAAAATCGGTTGATCGGTCTCCTTCAAAAACTTTCCCAAAAAACGCTCTGAACGACCGCTGCCATAGACCTCTGCTGTGTCTAGAAAACGAATGCCGGCCTCGAGGGACAGTCTAAATGTGTCTCGAATATCTTCTTCCTGGTAATTTTGTCCATATTGCCAAATCAGTCTGTCTCCCCATTGCCAGGTCCCCAAGCCAAGCTCGACAGCATGTAAAAAACGGGTTTCATTACTGATAGCATCATTCATACAGGGCCTCCGAGCTTAAAGAGGGCCGATTCTAACAGATTAATTGCCAGAAAGTTCATTTGATTGCCATTTATTCAAAGAGGGTTTACAATCAGTTGGCACATTCAATTTTGGAATTAATGGACCGCTAGCGAGCTGACTTGCCTGGATTTGTGGGCTGCTGGCGCTCCCTGACTTCCGGGGAGGATCCTTGTCGCAACAAACCGAATCAAATACACAGACAGAATCAGCTGCCGATCTGGCAAAGCGGCTGGAGTTGAAATTTACCAATTTGCATTTGTTGGTGCGTGCACTGACCCATCGATCTTTTGTAAACGAAAACGAAAACGCGCTTGAAGATAATGAACGTTTGGAATTCTTAGGCGATGCTGTCTTAGATTTTGTTGTCGGTGCGTGGGTTTACAATCGATTTCCTGAAATGCATGAAGGTGATTTAACGCGGATGCGTTCTGCGCTCGTCCGAACCGACACATTGGCCCTCTTCGGTCGCAGCCTTGACCTGGGACCTGCGCTCCGTTTGGGGCGGGGCGAATTGGTCTCGGGCGGTCGACAAAGGGATAATCTCCTTTGCGCATCATTTGAAGCGGTCATCGGGGCGATTTATCTGGATGCGAATGTCACAGCAGTAGAAGAGTTTATTGAACCCATGCTGGATGGAGCCAGCCAAAGTGTGCTTGGCAAGGATGAGATCTACGATGCCAAAAGTACACTACAAGAATGGGCCCAATCGAATAAACTGGGTACCCCCCGCTATGTAACTGTTGATTCCACAGGCCCTGACCATGCTAAGGAATTTAAAGTAGAAGTTCAAATTGATGGAAAAGCCTATGGTCAAGGAGAGGGTTCCAGCAAGCAATCTGCTGCCCAAATGGCGGCCCAGGCCGGATTGGATTCCCTCGGTCTACATTAATCTCTTAGAAGGATTTATTAAATTCAATGCCTAGTCGTCTAAAATCACTTGAGCTGCACGGATTTAAAACCTTCGCCTCGCGGACTGTTTTTGAATTTTCCGCAGGTATTACCGCCATAGTTGGCCCGAATGGCTCTGGAAAATCGAATATCGCGGATGCCTTACGCTGGGTCTTGGGCGAACAGTCATATAGCTTGTTGCGTGCGAAAAAGACCGAAGATATGATCTTCGCTGGGTCTGATAATCGTACTCGGGCAGGCATGGCTTCTGCTACCGTTATTTTTGACAACACAGATAATTGGTTGCCGCTTGAGTTCAGCGAAGTATCCATGGGTCGGCGTGCCTACCGTGACGGTCGGAATGATTACGTCTTGAACGGTCAGCATGTGCGCTTGCGTGACATTAATGAGTTGCTGTCGCAATCAGGCCTCAGTGAACGGACGTACACAATTCTCGGCCAAGGATTGGTGGATGCATCCTTAACCCTCAAAGCCGATGATCGCCGCAAACTTTTCGAAGAAGCAGCAGGTGTGAGCTTATACCGCAACCGCCGTGAGGAAACCCTGCGACGTTTGGATAATACGAAACGAAATCTCGAACGCATTCTCGACATCAAGACTGAGCTTGAGCCGCGTATCAAAACACTGGAGCGCCAATCTCGTCGGGCCCACGAATATAAGAACTTACAAAATGATTTGCACTCCCTGTTGCGAGAATGGTATGGTTATCACTGGCACAAAGCCCAGCGCGAGATGGCAGAAAGCCGTAAAGTACAGCGTAAACAGGAAGCCCATCAAAATGAAGCCCGGAAGGGATACAAGGAAGTACAGGAGAAATATTCAACCTTTCGAGCTCGAATAGGGGCTCTGCGCCTGCAGCTCAATGGCTGGAATCGCGAATCATTGGAGTTGCGTACAGAACGAGAAGAAGTCAGTCGCGAACTAGCAGTCTTGGATGAAAGGGACCGTTCCCTGCAGACCTCTCGCCAAGCTCTCAAAGCGGACCTCGACCGTTCAACCGATGACCGCTCTCTATTAAAAGAACGCCTGGCCGATGCCGAAGGGGATACTGCGCGAGTTAATACTGATTTTAAGGAAGCAAATGCTCGCTTTGAAGCTGCAAAGGAGACCCTAAATACTCAGAAAGCTGATCGATCAGGGGTTGAAGAAAAAATGAGAGCAACCCAAGAAAAGGCCGCCAGAATGCACTCTCGCCGGGCAGAAACCCAAGCCCGTTTGGATGAGTTAGGTGAACGCCAACGGACCCAATCTGAACGGATTGAACTAGCCACGCAAAATATTACCGCAGCGAAAAATGAGTTCAATGATGCAAAAGAAATCCATAATTCCGCAAAAGTTAAAAATAAAAAAGCTGAAAAAACTTTCCAGAGTGTGGAAAAAGATGTGGAAACCCGGAAAAGTGAAATCGCTAAATTAGACGAAAAGAGACGAAATACGACCGAAAACTTGGCTGCCCAAAATGCTGAAAAATCGAGCCTACTTGCCAAATTAGAAGTTCTCGAAGGCGCCGAGGATTCGCTTAGTGGATATACTGATGGGGCCCGTTTTCTGTTGGATGCGGCCCGCCAAGCAATGTTAAATGGAACGCGTGGTGCCCTGAGTGCCTCTTTAGAGGTCCCGGCTGAATTAGAAATAGCTATCAGCGCCTCATTGGGGGAACATCTGGATGCCGTCTTGATAGAAAACGGGAACCTGGATGAAGCCTTGTCGCTGCTTGAATCCGATGAAGCTGGACGGGCCGCTTTGCTTCCACTAGATGGCCAATTGAAAGTTGCCACTATTAATGCCCCCAAGGATGATGATTGTTTAGGTTGCGCATCCGATTTGGTGGGTGCCCCTGCGGAGTTGAAACCCGCGATTGACATCCTGCTCGGTCAGGTCCTCGTTGTCCGTGATCGAGTAGCTGCGCGCCGTTTGATTGCAGGCCAAGCGCCACATGTTAAGGTGGTTACCCTACGTGGAGAAGTTTTCCGTGGCGACGGTTTGGTGCTGGCCGGGAAGTCATCCCGTGGGGCAACCTTGAGTAGACCTCGTCAGCGGCGCGAATTGCAAGAGTCTTTGAAGTCATTAGACATAGGCCTAAACGAAATCGACTCTGCGCTTCAAACCCTGACATCCAAATTGCTAGTTGAACAAAAAGCCTTAGGTAAAGCTGAAACGACTTTGCGTGACTCTCGGACTGCCTTTGAAAATTCACAATCGGCAGAACGAGAAGCAGCGGTCACTCTCGAATCGGCAAACCGGCAGCTTGAGTGGGGCCAGAAGCAGCTCGAAGAGTTGCAAGCCGAAGCCTCGCGGGCTGAAGCGGATATTACCGAGCTATCCAATACGGAAGCGCAGATAGAGTCCGAATCAACCCAATCCCAAGAAAAGCTTCGTTCCTTGAATTTGCAGTTGTCCCAATTGGTATTGGATGAATCTCAGGAGCAAGTCACCTATTGGACGACGCGTGCTGCAGTAGCTGAACAAACCTTAGATGGCGCCAAAGCGCGTCTGGTAGAACGGCAGACGCAATTTAACGGTCTCGAAGATGGGCAAAGGGTATTGTCTGAGCGCATGAAAGAAATTGATTTTCAGATAACCGACCTAGTGCAAAAAAAGAAAAGCTTGCATGAACAAGAAGGCAGCCTAGAAACAAAAATTGGCCAATTGCGCAAAAAAATTGAGCCGGCCGAAAAAGAGCTCGTGACTGCAGAAACTCAAGAAAGTGAATTGCAGAATCAAGATAGCAATGCCCAACGTGGGATGACTTCGGCTGACAGATTATATAACCAGGTCCAAGTGGATGTCATTCGCCGCCAGGAGGCCATCGAGACGCTGCGCAATCGCATTCAGGACGATTTTGGCCTGGTTACGTTAGAGTATCAAAGCGATGTGTCTGGCCCAAATCCTTTGCCAATGGAGGGCTGGGTAGAACAATTGCCCGTTTTGACTGAAATAATGCCAGATGTGGAAGAACAAATGAAACGCCTGCGCACCCAATTGCGCCGTATGGGTCCTGTAAACCCTGAAGCCCAATCTGAATTTGACACTGAGACTGAGCGCTATGAGTTTATGAAGACCCAGATAGATGACTTGCATAAAGCACAGCTAGATCTGGAAAAGGTCATCGCTGAATTGGACGAGCTGACCAAGAAGGAATTCAAGAAAACCTTCGAGGCAGTGGACAAGGAATTTCGTCAGATCTTTGTACGCTTGTTCGACGGCGGATCTGCCCGCCTGACCTTGACCGACTCCCAAGATTTGGTCAATACGGGTATCGACATTGAGGCCCGCCTGCCAGGACGCCGCGAGCAAGGACTGGCAATGCTCTCGGGGGGTGAGCGCAGCCTGACAGCGATCGCTCTGATCTTTGCGCTTTTGAAGATATCGCCCACGCCATTATGTGTGATGGATGAAGTGGATGCCATGTTGGATGAAGCCAACATAGGCCGCTTCAGTGAGCTGTTAAAGGAGTTAAGTAAAGAAACACAGTTCATAATCATCACCCACAACCGAAATACTGTCCAAGCGGCGGATGTAATCTACGGCGTGACAATGAACCGCGCCTCTGCCAGCCAGATCATCAGTTTGCGTTTGGATGAAGTTACGGATAAGTATGTTGGGCGATCGTGATATCTGATTGCTCACTTAGTACCTTCATCCATGAAATTACGCACCCTTTTGGTGAGCTTGGAAATTTAGATCATTATTAGGTCCACCGGATCGCACCGATAGGATGCTCTCTGGCTTAAGCCAGCGGCCGTACAAGGCCGAAATCTTCGACCGTGCTGAAGGTGACTATTATGTAAATATGTGTCCATATGTCTGTGATGTATTTATGAATTCGTTTCAGCCATAATTGTTCCAAAACCATGCCCACGCCAAACCGACTTATATTTGGAAGATTCTAATCACATCCCAACCAACCAAAAAAACGGACAACCCGACAGGCTGCTCTTCATTTCCCCTTTGAAACCCCCGCTTCTCGCATAATACGACCAAAAACCCGGTCTGCCGATTTTCGATCCCAGACTGCATAAAGATTTCGCCACTTCCCAGCTTCATCTTTGTATTGATGAGATCCCTAAGGCAAATGGCCTTTATGTTCATAAATCCAATCGTGGATTAAAGCAGCAGCCCGAATACAATCCATCGGGAGTAATCCTTGCAATAGTCCAAACGATGCGCGGGACCGTGGCGCCACCGTACACAAATCCCTTAGGGACGGTGATACGATATTCGTGTACGATTTCTGTTCCTGGGGCACGTTTATCCCAGGTGTAAACATATTTCTCAACCAGACGGTACAGGCGACTTGCAATTGGAATAATATTAGGTTGCTTGAGTGGCATAGTGAATACCTCCTAACTGATAAGATGCATTCTGGCTCAGACGTCGCCAAAGCGCTACAATTTAGTATAGACTATTTAAACATCAATTGCAATCTAATCCTAAAATATGCTCTATTTTGGATAGTTTCCTTATCAAAAATTTATTAGAGTTCCATAATCCCCAACGAACCCCCAATTCAGAATTTGGTAAAATCTTAAGTTGGCAGGAAAACTTCCTGCGGAGGCAGCGTTAATGATCGAGTATTACAAGAATAATAAAAAGATCACCATCCCGGTTACGGTTGTTCTCGCCCTGATTCTAATGTTTTTGATTTTTAGTCCCCGTAGAGCTGATCAGACTGGGGAATTCCAGACTGAAAAAATCAAACGTGGCGATTTGGTTGCTACTGTTGGGGCAACAGGCACGGTCCGGGCCCGGCAGACAGCCACCCTGATTTGGGGTACGACTGGATCTGTCGATAAAGTTAACGCCGAGATTGGGGATCGGGTCAAGGCCGATCAGGTGCTTGCCTCACTTTCAAAAACCTCACTATCCCAAAGTATCATCTTGGCCGAAGCAGACCTGGTAACAGCTCAAACAAATTTGGATGATTTGCTTAATTCCGACACTGCCCGTGCGCAGGCATGGATAGACCTTCGCGATGCCGAAGAAGATTTTGAAAATGCCTACGATTATCGGGATGCCTTGAACTACCCGGTCGTAAAAACCCAGGTCCTTTTGGTAAAACAAAATACACCCTATGGGGTAGTGGATGTCCCAAAGATCAAAACCTACAAAACCATGGGGACTGAAGAAGAGATCGCCAACGCCGATGCCGAGCTTGACCTCAATGAAGCAATATACGAAGATGCCAAACGTACGTATGAACGTATCGCAGATGGACCTAATAAAGATGATCTTGCTGCGGCACAGGCCGGTGTTGATGCGGCCCAGGCCACGATCAATATGGCGCGTCTCACCACACCCTTTGCTGGTACCGTTACCGAGGCTTTTCCTATTCCCGGAGATCAAGTATCTACTGGTGACTTAGCCTTTCGGGTCGATAATTTGAAGAAGCTGCTTGTTGATTTAGATGTCTCCGAAGTCGATATCAATAGCATATCCCTCGACCAGATTGTCAATATCACATTTGATGCCATTCTGGAAAAAGAATACCAGGGTCAGGTTATTAAGGTTTCCCAAGCCGGAAACATAATTTCCGGGGTGGTCAACTTCACCGTGACAGTTGAGTTAACCGACCCTGATGAGCTGGTAAAACCCGGCATGACAGCCGGAGTCAATATCGTGGTAAAAGAGATTATTGATGCCGTGCTGGTACCGAATCGCGCAGTTCGTCTTGTTGATGGTGAGCGGGTAGTTTTCATCTTGAATGAAGAAGGCAGGCAGGAACGCGTCAAGATTCGTTTGGGTGCATCCGCTGACAATCAAAGCGTTGTGGTTGGTGGAGATTTGAAAGTTGGTGACGAAGTGATCCTAAATCCCCAAATCGAGTTTCGGCCTGGCGGCGGTCCAGGTAGGGGTCCTCCCGGTAGAGACGGGGACTAATTGTTAATGGTATTAAATCCGGATAAAGTTAAATGTCAAATGTAATTGAGGTCCGCGATATTAAGAAGGTGTACCTAATGGGCGACGTGCAGGTGCATGCCTTGCGTGGGGTTTCCTTTGATATAAAAAGGGGCGAGGTGATTGCTATTATGGGGCCTTCTGGGTCAGGAAAAACAACTTTAATGAACACCCTCGGCTGCCTCGATCGACCTACATCCGGAGATTACCATCTGGATGGAGAATTAGTTTCCGATTTTACAGATGATCAGTTGGCTGCTATCCGCAACCGCAAGGTTGGTTTTGTCTTCCAGAGCTTCAACCTGCTCCCCAGGATCTCGTCTCTGGCCAACGTGGAACTGCCCTTACGGTATTCGGGAATTAAAAATGATAGGCGTGAGCTCGCCAGACAAGCTTTGGAAGCGGTTGGTTTGGGCGACCGTGTCAAGCACCGTCCAACGGAACTCTCCGGTGGTCAGCAGCAGCGTGTAGCTTTGGCCCGTGCTATCGTCAACAAACCATCCATAATCATGGCTGATGAGCCGACCGGAAATTTGGATTCCACGGTCGGCAAAGAAATTATGGATCTGTTGCTTTCGATCAACAAAGAGCGTGGAACGACCCTAATTATCATCACCCATGATGCCAATATAGCAGCCCAAACCGAGCGCATAATCCATTTAAGAGATGGGCTTTTGGATCAAAACAAGAATGGCAGCAAGTCGAAACAAATAAAATCTACAAGAAAAAAGAAGCCAGTTCGTGCGAAGAAGGCTTCAAGCAAAGGGAGTCAGTCATGAATTTATTGCAGTCCTTTCTTGAAGCCTTAGAAAGTTTAAATAGTAACAAATTGCGATCGGGGTTAACTGTCCTGGGTATCGTGATAGGAGTTGCAGCAGTGATTGCCATGCTGGCGATTGGCCGCGGAGCAGAAGACGCGATAACTGGTTCTATCAGCGGAATTGGCACGAACTTGTTGTTCGTTTTTCGGGGTGATTTCAACGGTACCATGCGCAATACCAAGCCCTTGACTTTAAGTGATGCGCAAGCGATAGGTGATCCTTTTCAAGCGCCTTCTGTGCAATCAGTAGCACCAATTTTACAAGACAACCTGGTCGTCTCGTTTGGCGGGGAAAGTACTACATCCGAAGTTGTTGGAGTTACGCCAGAATATTTTGCAGTTAGAAATTATCTGATCTCAGAAGGAGAATATATAACAGAAGAACACATGCTCGGACGAGCCTCAGTGGTTCTGATTGGACCGGATGTGGCCGATGAACTTTTTGGTCGGGTTGATGGAATTACTGGAGAAACCGTACGAATCGAAGGTCAGCCATTTAGGGTTTTGGGTGTGCTAGAGTCTAAGGGTGGCGGCCTTTTTGGTAGCGAAGATAATCGTGTAATTTTGCCATTCAACACAGCCCAGGTGCGCCTAATCCGTCGCCGCACGAATGAGATTGTCGACATCATCTTAGTCCAGGCGTTGGATGCTGAGCTTGTTGATTCCGCAATTGAGGAGATCACCCAAATCCTGAATACCCGTCATCGCACGCCAATAGGCGAAAATGATTTCACTGTATTTACCCAGCGAGACCTGTTGAATACATTTGAATCGATTACAGGAATTCTAACTATTTTTCTGGGCGGCATCGCAGGTATTTCCCTACTTGTTGGGGGGATTGGGATTATGAACATCATGCTCGTGTCTGTGACGGAACGGACCCGCGAGATCGGGCTACGCAAAGCATTAGGAGCCCGAAAAAGAGATATCCTCATTCAATTTCTGACTGAGTCTTCCTTGCTAAGTTTTATCGGCGGTATTATCGGTATTATATTGGGATGGCTGATTGCATTTCTCGTTGGTCAAATTGCTGCCGCAGCCAACACTGACTTTACGCCAGTTGTAGCCTCAGATGCTGTTTTGCTGGCTACTCTCTTCTCTGCTGCTGTAGGATTATTTTTCGGTATTTATCCTGCCAGCCGTGCGGCCAATCTCGAGCCAGTTGAGGCCCTAAGATATGAATAAGAGCCATGTGAAGAAATCTCAATAAAGGGGTGTTCAAAAAATTATTATCGGATAAAATTGGCCGATGACTAAATATAATATACTTATTGCAGATGGTCTGAAGGATATCGGCCAGGCCCTCTTAAGTTCCTTGGCCAGCGTGGATGATCGAACTGACATCGCCTCAAGTGATTTATTAAACGAAATCAAGGAGTATGATGCCCTGATCGTCCGCAGCCGCACAAAAGTAACCCCTCAGGTTTTTGAAGCTGCCAAAAAGCTAAAGGTTGTTGGTCGTGCAGGTGTCGGCGTAGATAACATAGACCTTGCAGCGGCCCAATCCCATAATGTGACCGTTGTCAATTCACCCACAGCCACCTCCTTGGCTGTCGCTGAGCTAACTCTGGGCTTGATGCTCGGGCTCGTGCGGGAAATATCTCGCGGAGATGCCGGCATGAAGCAGGCCAACTGGCTTAAAAAGGACCTGGCGGGAGCGGAGCTTTTTGGTAAAACGCTTGGTATTATCGGTATGGGCCGCATCGGAGCAGAGGTAGGGCTGCGCGCGAGTGCATTTGGGATGACTATCCTGGGCTATGATCCCCTTATTCAAGCTGAAGAAATACAAAAACGCGGAGCACTCCCAGTAAGCTTGGATGAGCTTTACATTCAAGCCGATCATATTTCATTGCATTTACCGCTCACAGATGAGACTCGCTCGATGGTTAATCAGCAGGCTTTCGCGAAAATGAAGCGCGGTGTCCGCATCGTTTGTGCGGCGCGGGGTGGCATCATTGACGAATCTGCGTTACTCTCAGCTTTGGAATCCGGAATAGTGGCCGGCGCGGGTTTGGATGTGTTCGCCACTGAACCGCCTGGTGCGTCAGGGCTTGTAAACCATCCGAAGGTTATCGCCACACCCCATATTGGCGCCCAAACTGAGGAGGCTCAGGCCCGGGCTGCGGAGGATATTGCCAATGAAGTTTTGGCAGCTCTGGCAGGCCAGCCGCTACGCTGGAAGGTTGTGTAAATTAATTCGATCGCGTGGCCTACAGAGTATCTACTGCTTTTTGCATAAATAGACGAACTTCCGTTCGATTATCTGGGTAAAACAAGTGCTGGAATACAAATATATATGCAGCATACATTAATGGGGTTGATGAGTATGATGTCTCTAGTTTGTAGAAAGTTGAATTGTACGATTATACATTTCTTGCAGTGACAAGATAATAAGGAGCCTTAATGGCTGAAAAAATGGATAAACTCAAATCTTTATTGGCTGAAGTGTCTGATTTGAATGCCGTTGGAGCCGTTTTGGGTTGGGACCAGCAGACGTATATGCCCAAGGGGGGTGCTGAGGCGCGTGGGAATCATCTTGCCACGGTAGGGAAGATCACTCATCAGAAATTTACTTCAGATGAAATCGGTATATTGTTGACTGATTTAGAGAAAGAACACATGGGGGCTGAACCCGACTCAGATGATGCCCGCTTACTTAAACTCACCCGTCTCGAATATGACCGGGCTACTCGAGTCCCGTCAGAGTTTGTAGCTGAGTTTGCGATTGTAACCAGCAAGGCTTTCGAGGCCTGGGTTGAAGCCAGGAGCAAATCAGACTTCTCTATATTCCAGCCGCACCTGGAAAAAGTGGTCGAGTTGAACCAAAGATACATTTCATTTTTCCCACCGGCTGATCATCCTTACGATGTGTTGCTGGACCAATTTGAGCGAGGGTTGAAGACCGCTGAGGTGCAAGAGATTTTTGATGCTTTACGCCCGCAGCAGGTGGAATTGCTCAAGGCTATCGCTGGAAAGCCGCAAATAAATGATACCTTCTTACACATTGATTATGATCAGCAGAAATTGTGGGATTTTAGCGAAGTCATAGCGACTAAGTTCGGCTTCGATTGGGAGCGCGGTCGCCAAGATAAATCTGCCCATCCCTTTACAACAAATTTCAGCATTAATGATGTGCGCATAACCACGCGCTTTGAAAGTGAAAACCCGATAGTTTTGCTTTTCAGCACCATGCACGAGACAGGGCATGGGCTGTATGAATTAGGCATTAATCAGGCTTATGAACGTACACCTTTGGCCGGCGGCACATCGCTGGCTGTGCATGAGTCGCAGTCGCGGCTGTGGGAAAACCTGGTTGGGCGTTCGATGCCCTTCTGGGAACATTTTTATCCTGAACTCCAGAAACTCTTCCCTGTGCAAGTCGGTAATCTTGATTTGGGTTCTTTTTATAAAGGGATTAATAAGGTTCAATCATCGCTCATCCGTGTCAATGCCGACGAAGCGACTTACAATCTGCACATCATGCTTCGTCTTGAACTGGAGATCGGAATGATTGAAGGCACTATTAAAGTCAAAGACCTGCCCGAAATTTGGAATATTAAAATGGACGAGTATCTTGGTGTTGTTCCGCCTGATGACGCCGAGGGTGTCTTGCAGGATATTCACTGGTCGGGCGGCACGCTAGGTTATTTCTCAACTTACGCGCTCGGCAACCTGATCTCTGCCCAACTGTGGGAGAAGATCAACGCTGATATTCCTGATCTGTCAGAAAAATTCCGCAAGGGAGAATTCGGTGCGCTGCTCGATTGGTTACGGGAAAAGGTCCATATCCACGGTAGCAAGTATGAGCCACAGGAACTTGTGCAGCGCGTGACCGGCTCAAAAATTGACTCTGGCCCATACATCCGTTATCTAAATCAAAAGTACAGCGAAATTTACGGATTGTAAACCACTGCTACTGTAAAGGCTGCACCTTTGTAGGTAGCAAATTATCATTTTCTATATAAATTAGGCCCCGTTATTTGTACGGATATCTCTATTGGGGAGTTTTGAATTATGAAACATTTACGTTACTCTTATCTGGTATTTCACGCTTCGTTACTTGGACTTTTATCTGGGTGCCTGTTACCCCAGGTGGATACCGGCCCTACAGCTTTTCCGCCCGAATTCTTCCCGACAGTGGTAGTGGAAACTGCGCAAGCTGCCATGGCCACGGATCTGGCAGGTACACCCAGTCTTTCTATTACGGCTAGCCTTGTTCCTACGGAAACACCTCCACCGAGTGAAACACCTACTCCAATTCCGACCGACACAGCCACACCTTCCCCCTCGGCGCCCAATGCCCAGATCCAAATCCATTCTCCGGGTGCAATGTCGAAAGTCACTTCGCCAATTTCCTTACGCATACAAGTGGTTTCAGGCGGTAGCCACCTTGTGCTGATCGATTTGCATGGTGAAGACGGTCGTAAACTTTTTAGCATCCTTCGGAAGGTAAAAAGTTTGCCGGGTGGATATGGAATCCAGGTAAAAATCCCATTCGAGATCCTGGCCGCCGCAGAACTGGGACGGATCACCATTAGCACGAAAGACACCGCAGGGTCTATTGAAGCTCAAATGGCAATGCGCGTTTTGCTATTGTCGATAGGCGAACAGGAATTGAACCCAGCAGGAGATACATCTGAGCGGGTTGTATTTTATTCCCCACCAAGGAAAAACGCGGTCGCATTAGATGGATTGCTTAATGTTGAAGGACGTTATTTGCCATTTAATGACCTACCGGTGGTATTGGAATTGTATGATTTGAACGGCAAAATAGTGGGTTTGCGCGTTCTCGATTTTGATGGGATCGAAGAGCAGCTCTTCACGACCACGATCCCATATAAGGTTGAGGATCCAACGCATGCGCGCTTGGTTTTACGTCAGGAGGATGATCGCTTAGAAGGAACGATTTACATATATAGTCAGGATCTTATGCTATATCCTTGATTTGGCTTGTCAAATAATTTCCCGAAAGGTATAATCCGACTGCTTTCCCCTTAACTCTGGGAAATATTCGGGGCGTGGCGCAGTCCGGCTAGCGCGCACGGTTCGGGTCCGTGAGGTCCGCGGTTCAAATCCGCGCGCCCCGACAGAGACTCCCTTACTAAGAGGGAGTCTTTTATTATCAAGACCGCGGTTTCCCCTTTCGGGGACGAACGGCAAATCCGCGCGCCCCGACATTATGTTGCCTTTGCTAAATGGAGTTACTTATTTAATGAAGGCCTCTGTTTAATTAGGTCTTCGGGATATTTTGGGTGTGATAGTTCCAAATCCTCATGGCCAAAAACCACCCATTTTATTAGAATTTGGTTAAATTGGTTACTCAGCAGCGCAGGTCGTCAAGTCGAACATGGTAAAATAGAACATAAATTCCATTAAAGGAGAGTTTGGATATGGACGCATTAAAGAAATTTTCCCAATTTTTTGGGCTGCATCCCCTGGTTGGGTTTGGCATGTTTGCTGTGGATTTAATGATGTTTGGGGCCGAGACCGCGACTTTAGGGTTCGGCTGGATAGTCACAGCCTCAGTTGCGGCATTTCTTAGTATCCCTAGCATTCTGATTCAGAGATTCAGTTACAAAGATGACTGGGGCTCTGCGGTTGGTAAAGGGTTGTTAGTTGGCGTATTGACGGCCATTCCTACAGCCTTACCTGCAGCCGTACCTTTTATAGGCGGCATTTTAGGGACTGTCAATGTATTGACCCCCGATAAACCGGATAAGCCAATTGATGTAACCCCCACCCCTGTATCAGAAGAATAAATTACCAGACATAATATACAATTCTACGGGTTAGCCGAGCCTATTTTGTAATTCAGGGCTGTTCTTTGAATTGAATATATTGCTGGAAATAATTTACAAGCTCCGTTTCAGGATATCTTAATATCCATATATTATTTACCCGTC
>JASJYH010000067.1 GCA_030123675.1 Anaerolineae bacterium
AAGTAACGGTGACGCCAACTCAGGCTTCAGGGATGAGCAAGGACTAATTGCGATGGGATTAAAATCAAAAAGCAATCGTCTCGACGGTGAGAGCCAGACATTTATTGTCTCACATCCATTGAGGAGTAAAGGGAATCTGGCTCATAGAGCAGATATGGATACCTTGATTGCCTTTCAACAAAATTTGCGGGATGAAGTAAGGTGGTTTGGTGGCGATGGTACAATAAAAGGAGCTCTAAGTACTCAACCTGGAATGAAACAGCAAACTTTTCTTGCACCAGGAATAACGGCTAGAGAAGGAACAGCTGGAGTACGCCGCCTAACGCCGGTAGAGTGCGAGAGGCTACAGGGCTTCCCGGATGGGTGGACAGACGGACAATCTGACACACAGAGATACAAACAACTCGGGAATGCTGTGGCTGTTCCGTGTGCTGAATGGATTGGAAAAAAGATTATGGAGGTAGAAAAATGTTAGCAAAGGAAAATTTGGGGAAACTCGTAGCAATAAGGAAGGAACCTAGGGTGGGGGGTCTTCGTACAGGGGATATCAGACCTGGTTCGACGACAGAATTTACAGAAATCGTTGAAGACCCCGATAATTCTGAATGGAGATGGCTCAAATTGACGGATGGAGGATATGCCAACTATGACTATCCACCAAACGGCATTCGATTTAAGCTCTTGGAAGAAATAGTAATGTTTGATGAAATTCAGGTACATTTCATTCAAGAAGGCAGTATAGTGCTGACGAAGGTGATGCATGATTCTCATCCAGTTGAGTGATAGGACTCTCTTCTCTGATAAAGAAGACATGTACAGGGTACGACCTGGATTTAATTCGCTAGCCCTTCGCCAACCACCCGCAATTAGGCGTGCGTATGCGAGTACGAATATGGCGCATGGCAGGCATGTGACTCCCATGCACAAGTATGGATGGGATGAATACCTACGGAAATTAAATGGCAGAAAGTTCAAACTTTCTGCTCACCCTAAATTGGCAATGTTCAATGGGCAAGGCTGGCCGAATATGCACAGTCTGTTTTTTGCCGGGAATTTCTTGAGAGCTGTTCCAGTCGTTGGGAAACCGGGCTGGATGAGAATCGTAACTTTGGATTATTTAGCCGGTCCTCCGGATGATATGCCAACGTTTGACGTGAATCCAATATTTGTTATGGAATTTACACTGAAAGGTAGATTGACCCAAAAATTGTCGACCAGGAATTTCGGAAGACTATATTACCCGGTTGTTAGCAGATATCCCGTGTATATGCCCTCGAGTTTTTTGGAGCCTTGGAGTCTTGACATGGAAGTAAGGATGCCAACCTAAATTATGAAAGAGCATCAAGAGACTTCAGCACATTTTTCTGAGGTATCCGCAGCATTCTCGGCTGTCGACTTGAAAGAAATTGACAAGGCGATTACGTTATTGCGCAGAGTCAGAGAAACCAAAAAAAATGTTTGGATCGTAGGAAATGGAGGCAGTGCAACCACTGCTTCACACTTCGCCATTGATCTTTTGAAGGTGTGCCATATAAAGGCCATATCTCTCTCTGATCTTACAGCGTCGTTCCTAGCATACGGGAATGACACAGGTTGGCGGAATATGTTCAAGGGGCTGTCGAGTGTTCTTGCTAATCCATACGATGTACTTGTGGCTATCTCTTGCAGTGGGCATTCACGAAATATCGTGAATGTTGCGGATACTTTTTCGCCTTCTAATGTAATCGTGTTGACTGGCAACCCAGAAGGATATTTGCCAAATGACCTAGGCATAAATGGCCCCGAGTCGCTGATCGTTGCTATGTCTGATGACATCACCGTTCAAGAAGATGTCCATTTGGCTGTTTGCCACTCGATAATAAAGGTTTTGAGAACTTGATGTGGATTGTGAAGGGTTTCATACGCAATGTAAGCAATGTGGGAAGAGATTTCCTGGTCGTACCAAAGAGAATCCATGCCCTGATTGTGGAAAGGACCGGAAATGTGAGAACTCGGCTGTCCACGGCTATAAATGGTGTACGGTGCATGGTGGACCCAATCCATCAAAAGGATTTTATGGCTTGGGTAGGGGCTTGGAGACAGGCATGAGCAGCAGCTTCCCTTTGACTCAGTTGGCCGCGAAGAAAAACGCGATGGCCAAGAGTGGATCAATTTTATCTAATCGAAAATCAATCGAAGTTATTCGTGGCCGTATAGAAGAGCTTCTTGAAAGGATAAAAAAGAATGAGGCCGCTGATAGATTAGGAAACCTGCAAAAAAAGTGGAAGGTTTTCATAAAAGTATATAATAAACAAGGGAAAGAGATAGAGACTGGAATTGCAGTAAGGAAACTAGAAGAAGAGTTCGACGCTCTTTATCACGACTATAAATCATGGGAGCAATTGAAGGATTATTTCGATCTCGATCGCAAAATGATCGAAAGTGAAGTCAAGATAGCAAAAGACCTACAAGCTATCTTGACCGCAGATGATGCCTATGACATGCTTGCTGATTTCTTTGCTATAATCATTCGATTAGAAACCGATCCTCAAAAACTGAAGGCGTATCAACATGAATTTGCGAGACTCATTGGCGAAGGACCTATCGCAGAAGCTGGGGCAAGCGGCAGAGAAACTATCACTTTCTAGTGACCCCGTTGCATGGATAGAAAGAGAATTTTTTATACCTGAAACCAAGAACGATCCTGTTCTGCGGGGGCATTTGAAATTACAACCATACCAGAGAGACGCTTTATACGAAGCTTTGAGCAGAGATGAAAATGGTGAGTACAAATACAGAACCATTATTTGGTCTGATATAAAGAAAAGTATCAAAAGCACCATAGCTGCGGCGGTAAATCTTGCCAGAGCAGAAACAACCGAATGGGGCGAGTTTTATGTCATTGCAAATGACCTGAAGCAAGCCGATTCTCGTGTAGCAAAATATATTCGCAGATCAATCATATTAAATCCAAAGACAAACCCAAAAAAGAATAAAGGCTACAAAATTAGGGGATACACAATCGAAGTGCCGGGAGGCTCGGTTATAGAGGCGATTCCCATTGATCCTAGCGGTGAAGCTGGCTCAAATGCTGATCAGCTAACCTGGAGTGAACTGTGGGGAAGCAACGAGGGAGCCAAACAGAATATGTGGGCGGAAATGACCCTTTCTCCTACAAAAAAGGGCCAGAGCTTCCGATGGGTTGAATCTTACGCTGGTTTTGCTGAGGAAGCTGACCTGCTTTATTCACTATATGATACGGGGGTGAAAAAGGGTGAAATGTTATGGCCAGACAGAAAATATGATGTGACTGACGGTACTCCCACAGTTTTGGAGCTTTATGTAAACAGGGAGGCTAGAATGCTTTGTTTGTGGAATACTCAACCAAGGAATCCATGGCAAACAAAGGATTATTACGCTTCCGAAGCCGCGATTTTGCCTCCTAATCAGTTCCAGAGGATGCATAGGAATCAATGGGTGAGCAGCACTGAGACATTCGTGCCCATGGAGTGGTGGGATGCCTGCAAACACGCACCAGAAGATTGGCCGAAAATTGAAAAGGCTCGACAGCCAATGATCATTACCCTGGATGCCGCTGTGTCTGGCGCTGCGTTGGGGATTTTTATGGGATGTAGGCACCCAGATAACCCTAGAGAGATTTTGACCGTGTATTCGCAGAAGTGGGACCCTGGTGGCTCTGATGGTAAAATAGATTTTTATGGTACGGAGGAGAATCCTGGGCTGGATCTCGTTCTAAGGCGCCTGATCAATGAGTATAATGTGATTATGGTTGCGTATGATGAATTTCAGCTACACTCGTTTACCTCTCAGATGAAACTAGATGGTCTGGCATGGTTCAGGGCATTTCCTCAAGGGAATGAACGATTGATCGCTGACAGTCTTTTCAGGGACCTTATACGTGAACGCCGTTTTTGGCACCGAGGAGAGAAAGATTTGAGAGAACATGTTCAGAATGCAGATGCTAAAATCGACCCACAAGACCGTAAAATCCGTATTGTTAAAAGAGCTGAACGACTCAATAACGATCTGGCTGTTTGTGCGTCGATGTGTTGCCGGGAGTTGATGAGGTTGAATATAGTATGAGAGTCATTATTTTCCGTGTTATTTTATCTTTACCCTTTTGGGTTGCAATGTTCCTTTTGATAGTAGTTGTAAGACATATTTTTTATGGTTAAGGTAGGTATCTTATGGCTTCAGACGACAAACTTGTTTTAGAACCAGGGAATCAATTTCCAGAGAAGGCAGTAAAAAAGAGTGTACAAAAATTCTCCAAGGCTGAGGAGGCTATTGGAGGTGCAAATAGTGTATTCACCTGGAATATTGCAACCTCGGCAGATTCAATTGTTCCATGGGGCAAGAATGTTGCGAAGAGAGACAAAGAACTGCGAGATTTTTGGCCCACCGAAACGTATATTGCTGGTGCGTTGGCTGCTGTTTGTTTAAATCGGGCATCGCTCGATTGGGAAATTCAGGGACCGAATGAAAAAGCTGTGAACTCGATCACTGATATGTTGAATTCTGCTATTGGTGCAGCAGCACAGGAAATTGGTTGGATACCGTATGAATTAGCAGGCGTGCAGGATTTATATTCTCAAGATAATGGACGTTTCGAGGAAATCATAAGGGACCCCGGCGAAGACGCTAACAGTAAATTCAAGGATGAACGTGCTCCAGTAATTGGATTAGCTCATTTAGACGCTGCTGCATGTATCCGGACTGGTGATCCAGAGTTCCCCGTTATTTATACAGATCAGGAAGGCAAGATACATAAGATGCCTTGGTATTCCGTCATGCCTTCATCAGATTTTCCATCTCCTATTCAATCGATGAACGGAGTGGGGCATTGTTGTGTGACGAGGGCGTTGAGAATAGCTCAAATTATGCGATCAATAGAGATATTCAAAGACGAGAAAATCGGTGGGAGACAACATAAACAAATCCATTTCGTTTCAGGTGTCTCGAGAACTGAAATAAAAGACGAAATTTTACGAGGCCAGGAAGAGGCGAATAATATGGGGAATATTCGATTCATTTTGCCTTCTATATTGGCCTCTCTAGATCCTGAGAAACCTGTTACTGTTGCTACGATCGACTTGGCCAACCTGCCTGACGGTTTTGATTTTGATCAAGAGATGCAATGGTACATTTCTGGCTTGGCCTTGGCCTTTGGAGTGGATTATCAAGAGTTTGCCCCACTTCCGGGTGGGAACATTGGTTCTGCTTCGCAATCCATGATTTTGCATCGTAAAACAAGTGGCAAGAGTCCTGCTACCTATATGCGCCGTAAGGTGGAGGCGTATCGCAATTATGGCGTTCTTCCGCGTGGGTATACTATGATTTACAACGATAAGGACGAACAGGAGGAGATGGAACGCCAGGAAGTAAGGACCGGGGCTATTGAGGAAGTTGCGATCGCTGTAAATCAGGGGATTTTATCGCCAGAGGCAGCAGCGAAGACTTTGGTGGCCAGAGGAATCTATGAAGAGGCAGAAATAGCAGGCTTAGAGCCGTTCTGGGCGTTAGAACTAGAGGAACGCAAGCAAACTGTAGGGAATAGAGGCGGAAACACGCTTAGAGAAGATTCGAAGCGCCAAAATACTGGGAAAAAAGACATGACGGTGGGTGATAGACTACGAAAGATGGTTAGAAAATAGCATGGCGATTACTTCTAAGATTATAAAACTTTTGCATGCAGCTATACCGCAGCCGTTGGCCGGATTTGTTCGAGACAGCGACAGAGCGAGCAAGCTGGATGTATGCGTTTCGGAGGTTGTAGACTTCCTGATAAAAGATTATTTTGGGGAAGTGGCGTTGGGGAATATAGAAGGGAGAATGAGTATGGATAAGTTTGGGGCAGCTCCTTTTGGAGTGCAGACCACGGAAACTGATATTTGGGACCGTGCTGATGCAGTGCCTACGCAACCTGTCTGGTTGGCTCCAACTGCTGCACGCATCCATACGATCCAATCAACAAGTGCCCAGGACATTGTGGGAGGAACGGGCGTGGCCACTGTGGATATTTCTTATTTGCCAGATTGGAATACGGAAGAAGCTATTGAGCGCGTAACCGGAAACTTGAACGCTGGTATTGCGATGAGCAATGCGGCTGTGATTATCCACCGTATGGTGGTTCTTCCGCAGGCTTCAACCACTGACCCTGGAGGCAATGAGGGAACTATTACCGCTACGGCAGCCGTAGACGCGACGGTAACTGCGGCTATCCTGCCTGGTGCTGGATCTGAACCCGGAAATGGAGAGACCGAGATGGCAATTTACGGAATTCCCAGCACACAAAAGGCGCTTCTTTATAACTGGGATGCACAGATCGATAAGTCACAAGGGGCGGTTGCATCAATCAATTTCCGCCTACGTGTCAACCTGAACCCAGACGTACAAACGGTCTCATTTCATAGAAGGGACGATATCAGTGTTCAGAGTACAGGGACTTCATCTAGGGCGAAACCGAAGTTACCGCCGATCTTAATTGAGGGACCTGCAATTATAAAAGTTACTGGTGAAGGTAGTGTGAACGATCTGGATGCAGAAGCTGGTTTTGACTTGGTGATTGTGGATAACTAATGGCTGTCCGTGTTTCAATTGAAGTGACTATACCTGATAGGATAATAAATGATGCAGCGGTGAGGGCTGAGATAAAGAAAGCTATTAAACAGAAAACTGCACCTGACTTGCGTCGCACCTTCAAACAGACGGTGGCGGGATGGAAAAGGCCACCGTCTTTTTCGCAACGGTTTTCAAATCGTGCAAATTCTTTGGCAGTTACAGTCTTCGCAAGTGGGGCGCACAAGAATCAATATGCTATAGTAAATTTTGGCTCCCCTTCACATCGGATTACGCCCAAACGTGGAGGCTTATTGCGTTTTAGACCCGGTTATAGAGCCGCAACCCGGCCCAGGGTTCTCTCAAGCCGAACCAAACAGAGATCTGGGCCGTTTGTTACCGCTGGGTCTGTGATGCACCCTGGTTTCCAGGCACGAGAGTTCGATATTACAGTTGGGAAGGACGTTGAACCTAGATTTGAGAGCCACGTGCAAAATGCTATTAGAATCGGTGCAGATCGTCCTTAAGTTATATCTTACAAAAAAAACCGTTTTTTTCGTGCTATACTGGTCGGAGCGAGATTGATATGAGCAAAAGAAGTAAGCTTCGAAAGCGACAGCTCCACGAGAGACAGCAACATAAGCTGGAATTGCAGAAGTCTCGAAAACGTCAGCTAGAATCTGACGAACTTATGGATTCTGATGAATTTGATGATATTGATGATACCGAATCTCTGCTAGATGATGAGGAAGTGCCAGAAAAGCTCTCGAAAGATCTGCACGACGAAGTAGTTGCACATGGTGTGGGTCCGACTACATTCCGGGAGCTTGAGGATGCACGAACTGCTGAGAAAAAAGCCAGCTTGATTCGAGATATAAGTTGGGATACTACAGATTTGGTGCGGAATATAATACATTCGCCATTATTGGATGGGCGGAAAAAAGGTGACTTGATCAAAAAGGTTGGATCGGACTTTAGCCTGATGGTTCAGGGCATTATGGATACTCCTGGAGAAATGCTGAAGGAATCTAACGAAATTTTGGAAATTGAGGCTGTACTTGCGTATGACGCACGGAAAATGGGGTTAATTGAGAAGGCAACGGAATATATTCGTAAGAAGGTGCTTACATCAGAAGCTCTTAATGCTCTCGATGACAAGTCATTTGCACTCATAAAAGAAAAGGACGGAAAGACTATAAGAGAGTATCCTATCAACAACAAGGCCCACGTTAGGGCCGCACTTGCTGAAGTGGCTCTCCAGATGAAATCTGGAGGAGAGGGTGCAGTAGATGCTCAAATTGCACTGCCAAAGATACGTGAGGCTGCCAGAGACATGTCAATTGAAGTCTCGATGGATAAAGAGAAAAACGCAATCATTGTACAGAAAGACGCCAATGGAGATTGGCGCTGGGTTGGTTGGGTTAGCAATAATTTTATTGATAAATCTCAGGATATCTTGACGGAGAAAGCGCACCTGGAGTACGTTGATTGGCTTCAGAAAAATATGGAGCATGCTCCGGTCTTCACTTCTTTACATGCGCCAGGGACAGCCCGAAAACACCCTGTAGATTTTGTTGGTTATGAAAATGGATTTCTGGTTATGAGCGGCAAATTGGAAGACGAAGAAGCCGCTGGGTTAATGAGAATTCAGAAAGAGCATGACCTTGGAATGTCCCACACTGGTTGGGGAATTCGAAGTGAAGAAGATCCACGCCAAATTGTGATGTATAGGTTGTATGAGGTGACAGATCTACCTATTGAGTTAGCGGACAATCCGTTTACTCAGATAACAACATTTTCAAAGGAGGACCCGAAAATGGATAAGCAAGCACAAATTGAATACCTGGGAAAACTTCTAGGTGACGAGAAAAAGGCAGAAGAGGCTCTTTCCATGAAAACTGCGATGAAACAAAAAGCTTTGCAGGATGAAGGCGTTGAACAGAAGGAAAAACCGTCGGAATCTAACAAAGATGAGAAGCAGAAGGCACCGAAAACCATAAAAGGTGCCCCAGTAATAAACATGGAAGAGGTGATGAAAGCTG
The DNA here is from genome assembly GCA_030123675.1 of Anaerolineae bacterium. Lineage (GTDB taxonomy): Bacteria > Chloroflexota > Anaerolineae > Anaerolineales > Villigracilaceae > JAABUE01. The sequence continues at coordinate 8,601 of JASJYH010000067.1, forward strand.
TCAGCAAGGAATTTGACATGGATGGTTTGAGCGAGGCTTTTGGGGAGCTTTTGGAGGCGCAAGACAAGATACCTCTTCTCGAATCCATTGTGAAACAACAGCAAGAAAAGATTGTTGCTCTAGGTGACAATCAGGAGGAGGCATTGGCAGATAAGATTTCTCCTCCAAATACTGGCCGTTTCGCTTGGCAAAAAACAGCACGTCAATCGCAATCTAATCAGAACGAAGTGACAGGTGACGATTTGAAAAAATTAAAAGAAACCACTCCAGGTCCGAAAGGTCAAGAAGATGACGAGTGGTTATCTGAAGTAACCAAAACAGATCCAGTTGAATCTGTTTCGGTATAGGAGGTCCAATATGTTTCCAAAGGACACTGTACGAATGGACGCCACTGTTGACCCCACTAAGGCTAGTCAAGCCTTTATGGAGCTGATTACCAGCGCAGTGGCTGAAAAAATGCAAAAGGCACAGACTACTGGTGCGCCAGTAGGCCCATATTTGCACGGGCCTGGTGGTTTGTTTGGCGTGCGAGGGCTTTCGCGTGGAGTGATTAGTACCCACACACAGATTGTAGGTTCTTTGGGAGAGGTTATTCCCATTGGAGCGACCAATGCAGAACGAAATGCCCAAACGAATGAGCTGAACCCACTTTTCGCCTACATCACAGGTTTCCTGCGTTCTGATCAACAGGAAAAGGATGCAGTTTGTGATGACCCAGCTGAAGCAGCGGGTATGAAAACCTGTATCCTAACGTCACAGTTCGGGAGAAAGGAATTCAAAACTCGTCAGGTTGAGATTAACCACATTGGTCAGTCTATAAATCGAGGTGAATTTTTCGACTTACAACTCGAGAACAGCCCTCTGGTAAATCAGATGGGTGGACTAATGCAAAGTTTCTTCGGGAATCAGATGAATAATGCCAATGCTATACTAGCTGGACGAGAAATGTTGGTACGTTTCTTGGAAGTTGGTGTGGCATTCCAGCGTTGGTTCTGCCCAACGGTTTATACTGGCAATCCGTCCAATAACTCGGCTGGTGGTGGCTACAAAGAATTCCCCGGATTACAATTATTGATTGGCACGGGTAAGATCGATGCTTTGGCTGGTACGACCTGCCCGAGTCTTGATTCTGACGTGAAGGATTTCAACTATGGACTGGTTGACCGCTCGGATGCACCAACTCTTGTGCGGACACTGACAACTATGTACCATATTCTGAACCGCAAGGCTATAACGCAAAACTTAGGTCCTATTGATTTGCGCCTAGTAATGCGTAGTGAGATGTTCTATGCCATTACCGAAGTGTGGCCATGCAACTATCTGACTTATCGCTGTTCGAATGTGTCTACAGATAACATTGACCCAGTTGGAGAATTCTCGGTTGAAGGTGCTTTAGACATGAAGAACGCAATGCGCGATGGAAGTTTCTTATGGATTGACAACAAGAGGGTGCCTGTTATCCAGGATGATTGTATCCTTGAAGAAACAACTGCTGATCAGGGAGAGATCGCGCTAGGCGGATACTCAAGTGACATCTACTTTGTCCCCTTCAATGCACGTGGTGGAACCTTGAGAACACTCTATTGGGAATATTACGATTACGGGAAGGATGTTCTTCCTGCAGTAACTGATATGCGTGCTACTTCCTACTTCTGGAGTGACAACGGAATCTTCTTGTGGGGTGTAAAACCACCCGACAACTGGTGTATTGAGGTTATTTCGAAAACGGAACCACGCCTGATACTGCGTACCCCGCAGTTGGCTGGTAGACTGCAAAATGTCGTTTACGTGCCTCTACAACATGCAGACGATCCCCTGCCTTCACAGCCCTATCATGTGGATGGTGGTATTTCCACTGGCTACCCACTACCTTCGCCTTACAGCGAATGGAATGCAAGTGGACCTGGAATTGGGGCCTAACAATAACTATCGTGACCAAAAGGTGTGGTGGCTTTCGCCATCACACCTTTTTTTATAGCAAAGTATTGATTTTTATGGCATAATGGAGAGAGAAAGATACTGGTGCTCTGGCCCGTACCGGGAAAAGAGAAGCTTCCTCTCCTGCTTTTTCTCGCCACTATGCTATAAAAAAAGGAAGTTTTGGAGGAAGCTGTGTTAGAAAACGCGAACATTTTTGTCACTGGGGGAGCGGGAACTTTGGGAAGAGCGATCGCTGAGCTCAGGTTCCAAGAAGGGTGGACAGGCAGATTTACAGTTTATAGTACCGACGAACACAAACACGCTTATATGCGAAAACTTTATCCGGATATATTATATGTCCAGGGAGATATTCGTAGTCCAGATACGCTCTATAACGCCATGGTGGGGCATGATGTAGTTATTCATGCTGCTGCTGTAAAAGTAATTCCAACGTCTGAATGGGATTCTATTGACACATTTGATGTCAATGTTACTGGGAGTATAAATGTTTGTGCGGCTGCTGCACAAGCTCAGATAAAGCATCTGTTGGCCATCTCTACCGATAAGGTCTGCCATCCAGCGAATGCCTATGGTTGTTCAAAGCTGATGATGGAGAAAGTGATTCAGGAATACGCCAGAATCGCTGCGATCGACACAGAATTTCACCTCGTTAGATATGGAAATGTGCTGGAGTCTACTGGATCGGTTATAGATGCCTGGAATAAAGCTTTAGAGGATGGGAAACGCATAAAAATTACAGATCCAGAAATGACTAGGTTTTGGTTAAGCCCAGCTCAAGCCGCAAAACTAGTTGTGGAATCTATGGCATTAGCCAGTGGCAATATTTATATTCCTAAAATGCCATCACTTTCGATTGGGAAAATGGCTGAATATGCCGTCGGAATGGGAGATGAATACGAAAAAATTCCATTAAGGCCAGGTGAAAAGATGCATGAGACGCTTGTGACGGAAGAAGAAATTCCACATACATATCATGAATATGGTGATTGTTTCTTTTTGACGCCTTCGACCTTTAGGCTTACTGTTAAGAATGCGCTTGACAAGCCTTACACTAGTGAAAACGCACGGGAACTGACTAAAGAAGAATTAATGGCATTGCTGGATGATTGAATTCCCAGATCTTGCAATTGTATTATTGACTTATAAGCGTACAAATGAAGCTGTGGCCACGATTCAGGGCTTGATAAAGTTTCTGGGTTATGAAAAAGAAAAACGGGCTTGGTACATTGCCGATGATGGATCTCCTGAAGCACACTTGAAAAGTGTGCTTAATCAACTTGAGAGTAGTGGCGAAAAGATGCTTGGATATCACAGCAAGCGCTTTTCACCACATACTGGAATTGGGTGGAATAAGGGGATTGGTATGGGGTTTCAGTATTCGGATTTTGTACTCGTTATGGAAGATGATTGGATTTTGAAGGAACCCTTTGATATCCATCCGTTCGTAGAAATGCTTGTACAGCGCGAAGATGTGGGCCTAGTACGATTGGGGGGTTTGGCAGTAGGAAATACAGTCGAGATTGTTGGGCATAACGGACATCATTATTTCAGATACCATAAAGACAAACAATATGCCTATTCTGGCAACCCGCAGATACGGCACGCACGTTTTGTAAAGGCTTATGGTGTGTACTCGGAGGAGAAGTTGAATCCTGGAGAGTTAGAATTGAATTACGATGGCCGAATAAGAGCACAAGACGGACCTGAAATTTGGCGACCATCGGATATACCTGGATGGGGGATATTCGCCCATATCGGAAAGATGATTTACAGAGATGAGTGACGAGGAAAGAAGAGTTCCAAAAGGGATATGCCTACATTGTTACGGCGAGGGGGAAGTCTTTGGAGCAGATCTTAAAAAGAAGACTTGTAGTGGTTGTCTAGGTTCAGGAAAGACCCCAGAAAGGGAAAAAATAAAGTTCCCGTTCGAAAATGGAGAAGATCTTGGATAAACTTTATGATGGTTCCGAAAGAAAAGATTGGGAGGGGTTGAAGGATATGGACAAAGACAACACCAGGCATATTCTTAGCCTATTCTCTTTGATAGGAATACCTAAATCGTATCTGGACGTAGGATGTGGAACTGGAATAATGGTGAAGATAGCAAATAAGTTGGGTGTAAGAGCGTTCGGCGTGGATCAATTGGTTACTGATAAGTGGGGTGATCACTTCTTCTGTCAGAACTTAGTAGACGAATATGTCACGCCTCAACAGGTTCAACTGGTAACTTCATTAGAAGTGGCTGAACACCTTCACGAGAGTGCGCATGCAACCTACTGTGACACATTATGCAATAATGTTATTCCCGAGCTGGGTGGTGATAATTTCTTGGTTTTTTCTGCTGCAAGGCCAGGTCAAGGTGGACAAGGCCACGTGGCCTGCAGGCCTGCGGAATATTGGCACGAACAATTCAGAGCACGCGGATTGAGTTACAACGGGAGTCTATCTATGAATCTGGCACTTTTGTGGTCTAACATAAAAAGCCCTCTGAGTTATCTTTGGGATAATTTAATGGTATTCGAAGTATGATATTTACAAGAACTCCTTTACGTATTTCCCTCGCAGGTGGTGGAACTGACATGCCATCGTTCTACAACACAAATTTTGGTGCTGTGGTTTCATTTGCAATTAATAAATATGTATATGTCGGAGTCAATGAGAGATTTACACGAAATATTCGGGTGTCCTATTCTAAGACTGAGCTTGTGTCAGACCCTAGTGAAATAAAGCATGACCTTATTCGGGAATGTATGTTGGAATACCACGTTAAGGGCGTTGAGGTTGTAACCATAGCTGATGTCCCAGGCTCTGGGACCGGACTTGGATCTTCTAGTTCTCTCACAGTGGGACTTGTGAGGGCCTTATCTGGTTTTCTTACACCGGGTACCCAATTTCATCCGCACGATTTGGCAGAAAAAGCATTTGAGATCGAGCGTGGGAGGTGCGGTTATAGCGTTGGGCGACAAGATCATTTTGCTGCTGCATGTGGAGGTTTGAATTATTTCCGATTTGAGCAAGATAGAACTATTGTGGAATCTCTTCAACTTTCAGAAAAGCTGTTACGAGAGCTACAGAGCCATTTTGTTCTGCTTTGGACGGGAGGGACTCGGAAAGCTGGTGAACTATTGGAACAGCAGGAGAAAGTTTTAAGTGCCAGGCCAGAAGTGGCTGTGGAAATGCGCGATATAGCAGTGCGAATGAGCAATGACCTTAGAAACGGTGTTATAGAAAATATTGGCGAAATGCTTGACGCTAATTGGCAAAGAAAAAAGCAATTGGCCGATGGAATTACAAATGATTGGATCGATAAAAAATACAACCAAGCTATTGAAGCTGGTGCAGAGGGTGGAAAGTTATGTGGCGCCGGGGGAGGCGGGTTCCTGCTGTTCTACGCACCGTTTGGAAAAAAGAACGCTTTAGAAAAAGCTACTGGCTTGAGGGCAATCAATTTTGAAATTGAACCAAAAGGAAGTGAGATATTATGGCAAAAGTAGAAGAAAAAGACAAATCAGGTAAATTTGATCTCTATGCTAAAACAGAAAATAAATTCGGACCGGGCTATAGAAAGAGAATGCTCTTCCTGGACGACAGGACCAAGCGCATTCATGCAGCACTAATAAAGTACAAAGATGAATATGATGTAATCATAGTGACGAACGTGAAAGAGTGCCTACGGTATATGGTGAAATTTGATTATGACGTTATCAGCCTGGACCATGATTTGAACGGCTGTGATTTCGCTGATTCTACAGGGAAAGACTCGGGGTTGGAGGTTGTAAAGTATTTCGCCGAAAGAGGATGGCCACCAGAAAAACCGAAGCCGCAGTTTTGGATTCATTCCAGTAATATTTTTGCAGCACATCAGATGGCCACGGTTTTGATGGAGGGTGGCTTCAAAGTTTCATCTAAACCCTTTATATACCCTATAAACTTGCCACAAGGCTTGTTGTAGAAGGCACTGTTATAGAAAATAACATGGTAAAGAGCGTCGCAGGAGCATTTATGGGACTATGGGAGCGTATATGTGGATAAATGAGGGAGAACGGAAGCCAAAACCATTTCAGATGGTGCGTTTAATTCTGCAATATTTTGTGCCGACTTCAAATAGCAAGGCCCGTACCTCGGGGTTTGGATACTGGACTGATGATAAAGGCTGGCTGACCACAGACGGAAAAAGCATGAAAGATATGGGGGTAACAATCAAGTTTTGGTTAGAGCCACCTGAAATAGAAATGCCTGGGTGGGAAAAAGAAGATGAGAAGGCTTTAGTGCCTGTGTATATGGAGAGAAAAAATGACTAAATTTCTGATAACGGGCGGGGCTGGGTTTATTGGCTCTCATGTTGTTGATCTTCTCGCAAGCCAAAACCATCAATTGTTGGTTATCGACAATTTCAGCACAGGGAAGAGTACGAATTTGGCTATAAGTGATCACGTTCTATTGGTTGATGGGGATATTCGAAATTATGAAATGGTTATTCATTATTTTTCAGATTTCCGA
>JASJYH010000068.1 GCA_030123675.1 Anaerolineae bacterium
ATATTGCTGAAAACAAGGATGTAGTTGTAACTGATATTATTGGTGCTGGAGAAAATGCGGAGTACAACAAGCATAGTTTTATTCCAGATCAGGATTATCAGTTAAAAGAAATCGAAAGGACCGCGCTTGCCGCGCTAGAGTCTGCCACTGACGACGACTCACTTGAATCGTGGCGCGTGGCCTATCTCGGGCGAAGTTCGCCAGTGATGAAAGTATTTTCAGGGTTTGGTAAGCTCTCCAAAGAGCAACGCCCGGCTGTGGGACAAGCTGCCAACAAAGTAAAAGTTGCATTGGAAGCTGCTTTCTCGGAAAAAACAGAGGCTGTGGAGGCTGCTGCGCTGGCAAAATCGCTTGAAGAGGATCAACTGGATGTAACTCTGCCTGGCCGCAGCGTGCGCCTCGGGCGCTTGCACCCCTCAACACAGCATTTACGGCTCGTGCTCGATATTCTGGCTGAGATGGGATTTCAGGTGTATACCTCGCGCGAAGTAGAAACAGACGAGATCAATTTCCAGGCACTCAATTTTCCGCCACATCATCCCGCCCGAGAACTTCAAGACTCGCTTTATATAGAGGCCGAAGACCGCGGGGACAACCCAATTTTGCTGCGCACGCATACCTCTCCAGGTCAAATTCGAGCCATGCGCGAGTACAGTCAGAAAAACCCTGAAAACCCACCCCCTATCCGGATTGCCTTGCCGGGCATGTGTTTCCGCAGTGAGCAAATCACTGCCCGCTCGGAAGTGCAATTCAACCAAGTGGAGGGCTTGGCCGTTGGCGAAAACATCACCTTCAGCGACCTGAAGGGCACTCTGGCTGACTTTGCGCGCCGCATGTTCGGGCTTAATGCACGCATCCGTTTTCGGGCTTCCTATTTCCCCTTCACCGAACCTTCGGCTGAAGTAGACGTTGAATGCTTTGTGTGTGGCGGGGGTGGCTGTACAGTTTGCAAGCAATCTGGCTGGTTGGAAATTCTGGGTTGTGGGATGGTACATCCAACCGTGTTGCAAAACGGTGGCTATGACCCTCTCCGCTATACCGGGTATGCTTTCGGTATGGGGCCTGAACGCCAGGTGATGCTACGTTATAAGATCAATGATATTCGCTATTTCTGGGGGAATGATGTCCGTTTCCTGGAACAATTTTAGTTGAGGGAGTCGAGAACAGAGAATAGGGAGTAGAGAGAAGAGAACAGAGAGAAGAGAGTAGAGAACAGAGAGAAGAGAGTAGAAGAGGAGTATGGGATGAGCATTCAAGGATTGAAAAGGTTACAGGTTTGGGAAAGGGCGAAGGATTTTGCGCTTAAGATTTACAAGCTTGTTTTGCCTTCCCTGCCTGATGAAGAAAAGTGGAACCTGAACCAGCAGCTCCGACGATCTTCTTTGAGTATCTCTGCTAACCTCGCTGAGGGCTATGGACGCTATAATTATCAGGATAATGTGCGTTTTTGTTATTATGCTCGTGGTTCGCTGGAAGAAACCTTAAGCCATCTTATATTTGCGGTTGAAACCGGATTTATTCCAGAAAATCTATATAAAGAACTGGAAAAAGAAGGCGAAGAAATTGACAAAATGCTAAATGGATATATCGGCTATCTCAAGAAGAGTAAAAAAGGAGCGGCTGAACCTGGCTCCGGCAATACTATCGGAGAAGATACTGAATCGTACGATGTCGCGTCTTTAGAAAACTCGATAAGTATTGATGATACTGATCTCTAATTATCTAATCTCTATTCTCTTCTAATAAGGACTTATTATGAAATTGCCCCTTTCCTGGCTAAATGATTTTGTAAATATAGATGGCCTCTCTGTTGAAGAGATCGCCACGCAATTGACCCTAGCGGGTCTCGAAGTGCAAGAAATTAAATATGTGGGTATGCAAATGCCTGACGATTCCGGTCGGCATGAGTTCAAGACGACTGGCATCGCGTGGGACGAGCAAAAACTTGTCGTGGCTGAAATTCGTGAGGTAAAACCGCATCCCAACGCTGATCGGCTGGTGTTGTGTGAACTCTACGATGGCGTGGCTGAACATACCGTCTTGACGGGTGCCCCCAACCTATTCGAATATAAGGGTACCGGTAAATTGCCCAAGCCGATCAAGGTGGCCTGGGCGAAAGAAGGTGCCACGCTATATGATGGGCATGCCGAGGGCCAAAAAACCATGACCCTAAAACGGACCAAAATCCGTGGGGTTGAGTCATACTCGATGGTTTGCTCGGAGAAAGAACTCGGTATCTCTGAGGAGCACGAAGGCATAATCATGCTGGATGAGGATGCCATGCTCGGCATGCCACTGGCTGATTATATGGGCGATGCTGTCCTGGAAATTGACATCCTGCCGAACATGGCCCGCTGTGCCAGCGCCCTCGGTGTGGCGCGCGAGTTGGCGGCACTCACCAACCGGTCGCTGAAAAAGCCTGAGATACGGTTGCAAGTTGACGGGGATCCGATCGAGGGCTTGGTCAAGGTGGAAATTACTGATCCAGCCTTGAATCCGCGCTTTATGCTCGGGCTGATCCGAGATGTCACTATCCAACCCAGTCCATATAAAATTCAAAGAAGGCTGCGGTTGGCGGGGTTGCGTCCAATTAATAGCATCGTGGATGCAACCAACTACGCTATGCTCGATATTGGTCAGCCACTGCATGCATTTGACTATGATGTGCTCAAGAAGCGGGCTGGGAAAAAGGCCATAAAAATCATTACTCGGGCTGCCAAGCAAGCTGAAAAACTGACTACGCTAGATGGGGAGCAGCGCATTCTGAATCCTGTCAATGTGTTGGTTTGTGATGAAAAAAGTACCTTGGCTATGGCGGGCGTGATGGGCGGGCTTGAATCGGAAGTGACCGAAAAAACCAAAAATGTACTGCTCGAAGCCGCGGCCTGGAATTTCATCAACACCCGCCGGACAGCATTTGGCCACAACTTGCACTCCGAGGCATCTTTTCGTTTCTCGCGTGGGGTCCATCCTGCTATGGCTGAGTCTGGCTTGCAGCGCGGCCTACAATTCATGGCCAAATGGGGCGGCGGTAGCATCGCGCCAGGGGTGGTGGATGAGTACCCCTTAAAACCCATAGATCCAGTAGTGGAGCTTACTCCAGAGGATGTCAAACGCTTATTGGGCATCCAACTTAGCACGCAAGAAATTTCAGAATTGCTCAGCCGCGTCGAATTCGAATGCAAAATCAAAGGCGATAAAGTTATCGTACAAACCCCCCCAAATCGGGTGGATATAGGCCCAGGTGTGATCGGTTTGGCGGATGTCTTAGAAGAGATTGCGCGCCTATATGGTTATGACAAAATTCCAGAGACGCGCATGGCCGATGAACTGCCTCCCCAAATCGGCAACCCGATCAACGAGTGGCAGGAGCATTTACGAGACCAACTAACCGACCTGGGTCTGCAGGAAGTGGTCAGTTACCGCATGACCAATCCTGAGCGCGAAGCCCGCCTAGGCATTATTGGCGAGTATGTGCGCCTAACGAACCCAGTTGCGCCCGAAATGAGTGTCTTGCGCCGCAGCTTGCTTTCTTCCGTATTAGATGCGCTTGAGAGCAATGCCCGCTTACGTGAGGGGCTGGCATTCTTCGAAATCGGGCCCATCTTTGAGCCAAGTGAGTCTGAACTGCCGCTTGAAACAACCAAATTGGCAATTGCAATGACAGGTCAAGAGCTTGAGTCTGGATGGGATCTGAAGACCGAAACGGATATGGATTTTTATGACATGAAGGGCCGCATCGAACGACTTTTGGCCGGCTTCCATTTATCAGCGGTCTCGTATATCCCAACGGATACCGTAGCCTACCTACACCCGGGAAAAGCCGCCGAAATAAAAGTAGATGGTCAAACAATTGGTTCTTTCGGCGAATTGCATCCGCTTATCAAGGATAAATACGATTTTGAAGAAGCGCCTATCTTAGTGGCCGAATTTGATCTGGTGGCCATGCGCAGCGCCGAGACTGCTTATGAGTTGAAACCTGTACCCGTGGTTCCACCTGTGCTTGAGGACATCGCACTGATTTTGGATCAGTCCATCCCGGCGGCACAGGTCGAGGCGCTTATACGCCAGACTGGCGGCAAAGTTATTACCAATGTGAAGCTGTTCGACTTGTATCACGGTGAACAAGTTGGGGCCGGCAAGAAATCGCTGGCGTATAGCCTGACCTATCAAGCCGATAAAACATTGACCGACAAGGAAGCCGAAGCAATCCGCAATAAAATTGTTCGCAGGCTGGAAAAAGAATTGGGTGCGAAATTACGAAGCATGCAAAATAAATAAGCTTGCGAAGGTTTAACCTTCGCAAGCTACCCAACAAGGCATTATTACAAATCCAAGCAACGCTACGAGCCAGACGAATATCTTCCTTCTGATAACGGCTAGCATGCAATCTCACTTTACAATTATATTTGCCGACACTTCACAGTAGGTATTTTTGCTGTCTCGCACCGACCAGGTGGAGGTATAGGTGCCAGAATTGTTTGGCGCTATCATAGAAACGGTCATACTTAACGTACCACCTGGGCCGATGCTCTTGGGAAGATCAAAGAGATCAATTTTGTGCATATCCGTTCCTCCTGTATGTTTAAAGTCGACATTTGATTCTATCCAGATATTTGAACTCGTATTTTCCATCGTCCATTTTATATTAACACTAGTGCCTGGAGCCACTCTTGGGTCAAATGGTTCTAAACCGACCAATTCACATGCCGAACCGGCACTGTGAGCTTTAAATGGGTTGGTAGCTGTGGGGATGATAAAAAATATTGTCTCGGTGGGTGTTGCTGTCTCAGTGGGGACTAAGGTTGGTCGGGGTGTATCTGTAAATGTTTGTGTGGCAGATGGCTCTACAAGCGATGTTTTTGTTTGCGCAGCCGCCGCTGTCCCAGCGATAATGGATTCAATAGGAATAGATTCTGGGATTGTAGAGGCTGGTGTTGCTAGCCCAGGTATTTCGCATGCCAGCAAAACCAACAATCCCACAAATAAAAGCAAGAGTTTTCTTAATGATTTATTTTTCATTCTTTTATCGCTATCGGATCACATCAAAGGCAACGTAAGGATAACAGAAGCCTCCCTCGAGCTTAAAATCAATCACATAATGGCCAGTTACATCTGGCGCTACCGCATCAAAGGGACCGACTGCAAACGTATCGCCCGGTTTCATTTCAGGGAGTTGTATTGGGGCAGCAGGTGGAGAAGTTAAGGTTGGCCCGGGATTACCCAGTAACACAAGATCCTTACCAGCTACCCAGGTTGAAGTGCCGTTATTGAGAATAGTGAATTTGACATCAAAGGTGTTTGTACGCTTAAACTCCGTATTGTCTATGGGCCTTTGCCGGATGATGTCACAGGAATATGCATATGACGTCGTTCCACCGCTGCCGCTACCGGCACCGCCTCCACTCCCTCCACTTGAAGAAGGCACAATAGTAAAAGAAGTTGCGGACCCAAGTATTGGGGTAAGCGTGGGGGACAGAGTGACAGTTGACGTGGCAGTTTCTTCGCCGCTGTCCGCACCGGGATCAAGCACTGCAACTGTCAATGCTACGGAGTTGGCTATTTGTTCTTGCGCTTGAATAGTTTGAGCAACCGAAGTTTCAATGGCGGCCTTGACCTCTTCGGCGCTGGGTAATTTTTCTCCGGGTATGCAAGCCGAAAAAAATGCAAGACCCATCAAAAATAAGATTATTCGTACTGGAATAGACCAACGGTTCATTCATTTCTCCTTTGATTGGGAAAGAATTACTTTTCTGAATTATCTTCTTTACCCGCTCCAATCCCTAATGGGATCCATTTTTTCTTATCCTTTAAGCGGTGTTGGAGGCCGTGGCGATCGTGAATCTCATCAAAGCCTTCTGGTTTTATGAACATCCCTTTTCCTTCAAGCAAGCCTGTGATTCCTGCCTGACCAGGCTCTGGGCGTTTGTCCTGACAATAAGAGCAGCTACTCGGGTCATGAGGCTTGTATTCTGTCGGTTCCTCGTACATTGTGACATAACCTTCATAGTTTCGCAAGATTACTTTGTGGTCGGAGGCGCTGATCTGATAATTTGGATTTACCGGAATCTTGCCGCCGCCTCCGGGTGCATCCACGATATATTGGGGTACCGCATACCCGGAGGTATGGCCGCGCAGGCCTTCCATGATCTCAATTCCCTTAGCCACCGGAGTACGGAAATGACCGGAACCCTCTACCAAGTCGCATTGATAAAGGTAATAAGGTCGAACGCGAATACGGGTCAATTTTTGCACCAATTCGCGCTGGATTTGGACACAATCGTTCACGCCCGCCAATAAAACGGATTGGTTTCCCAACGGGATTCCGACGCGGGTCATACGGTCACAGGCCTCAGCCAGTTCTTGGGTGATCTCGGAGGGATGGTTGACGTGGATATTAATCCATAACGGATGGAACTCCTGAAGCATATCGCAAAGATCCTGTGTGATGCGCATAGGCATAAAAACCGGCACACGGGTACCAATCCGGATGATTTCAATATGCGGGATTTCTCGCAATCGAGTTAATATTTCTTTGAGAATTTTGGGTGCCAGCACCAGCGGGTCGCCGCCAGAAAGTAGCACGTCGCGAACCTGGGGTGTTTTTTTGAGATACTCTATCTGAGCCTCAAAATCCTGGCGCGAAAAAGTCTGACTGGGATCACCCACAATGCGCGAACGAGTGCAGTAACGGCAATATGAGGCGCATTGGGTAGTTACCAGCATAAGGACACGGTCCGGGTAACGATGCACCAACCCCGGGACCGGGGAGTGGCGGTCTTCTGCAAGCGAATCTTCCATCATGGCAGTGAAGGACTGCATTTCTTCTGAACGAGGAATGACTTGTAATCTGACCGGGTCGTTTGGGTCATCAGGATCAATCAAAGAGATGAAATATGGAGTTATTTCCACACGGAACATGCCGCTGGTCTGCAGCGCCTTTTGTTCGCTTTTTGTGAGCGAAAAGATTTTTTCAAATTCATCAACGGAATTCAAACGGTGGCTCAACTGCCAACGCCAGTCGTTCCATTTTTCTTCAGGAACATCGGCGTAAAAAGGAGCACGCTTCGAAATAATTTGTGTATACATTAGGATTGCCTCCGGGGTTTATCGAAAGATGACGTTTCTTAAGCAAGAAATATTCTCATCTATATACGGAGGGTCATGATCAGGGCGATAGAATCCCCCGACTAACGGGGAAATACCCGAAAAAAATACAAACATACTTTCGGTATTGTAAAAGGAAACAAGTTGCGGGTCAATGTCCATCGGTAAGGGGCTACGGATTCCAGACAGGTCGGTTTGAAGATGTTTACCAACCGCTACTTCCCCCCTCGTAGTTGCTTCCGTACCTTTAAAGAAGTATACAACAATGGATAATTTGGAGGCTTTCATCTTCATATGAAAACGAAAGATTTCCATGGACTGATCACGTCTATGATCTTAGATTGTAAAAATATTCTCGATAATTACTTTAATATTTATTTACTGCTTCTTGCATAAATAGACGATCTTTCGGACCAATTTTGCTGGGTAAAAACAAGTGTTGGAATACAAATATTTACGCAGCACATAGTGGGTTCACTATTTCTACAGTAGGAATGAGGAGTACTCTTGAAATCTGAAAATGTGGATGTAATTCATAACAAAAATGCCAATCGATTTGAAATAACTATTGACGGGCATGTAGCCGTGTTGGACTATCTCTTGATGGACCAAACTATCACATTTACGCACACCGGTGTTCCACCTGCCATTGAGAACCGCGGATTAGGCAGCAAGTTGGTAAAAACCGGTTTGGATTATGCTAAAGAAAAGGGACAAAATGTCAAATCCATGTGTTGGTTTGTGAGCAAATATATCCGCCGGCATCCTGAGTATCAGGATTTGCTGTCACAGTCATAGCCCATTTGGTTTTTGCGAAGCATCCCTAAGATCACCTTTGGTTAAATCTTTGAAAGAAAAAACCGTATTCGATGAGGAATACGGTTTTTTAGCGGGGAGAGCGGGATTCGAACCCGCGGTCGAGTTGCCCCGACACTTACTTAGCAGGCAAGCCCATTCAGCCACTCTGGCACCTCCCCAAATAAATCGGTTTTTCTCGGAAGGCAAGCGGAGGGAGTGGGATTCGAACCCACGTGAGCTTGCACTCAACCTGTTTTCAAGACAGGCACCTTCAACCACTCGGTCATCCCTCCGAGCGGGACGATTTTACCATAATCCCACATTCCACACTCTAAATTTTTAATTTATTTAGGGCTGAAAGTGGGAAAATTCATTATTCCATTTTATACAAATAAAGCCGTGGTTTGGGGCAAAATTCCTAACAATATGGATAGCTTTTCCGGATTCTTACCAAACTGCAAAGGTTTAGGGTTGTCTAACAAGTATGAACCCCATAAAATTTTGTATCAAGATCAATCTTGCAAAAATTATTTAATAAGGAGAATAATTCATGTTACATTCATTTTTTCATCGAATAAAGAACAGGGCCAGGGACTGGTCGAATATGCCCTGATCCTGGTGCTGGTCAAGATCGTGCAATTCCAAACCGATGAGGATGGGTTTTTCAAGATCCCGCTCGGACCGGGTGAAACCATTCTTATTCTAGAGTCGCCTGAAGGTAAACCTTTTCCTTATGGCGCTGATCAACCTATTGTTGTGAGGCAGGCGGAGTATACCCGTCTGGATTGTTTTGTATGATAGTGGTATCCGATAAGAAGGCCTGAGGGAGTTCATTTGCGCCCATATTTGGCCCATGCTGATCACGAAATGTGGTAACCCTATGCCAATGATAATCTTCGCTCGCAAGTTCCTTCATCACATTGGTGCCAATCTTGCTGCTGTGCGCGAAAAGCTTTGGCATCCCTGAAGCTCTATGCGCTATAATCCCCCCGCGCGGCCGACTAGCTCAACTGGCCAGAGCAACTGACTCTTAATCAGATGCATTACTGTCCAATATGTCCATAGCGTGCAATTCTGTCCACCCAGTTCAGAATCGCAGGGTAAAACTGTCCATTGTGTCCATTCTATTAAATTATGTCTACTCCGGTTGCACCGGGGTTGCACCGAAAATAAACTGGAATTGCGATCCGGCACCGGATAAAAAAACGCACCATTGGTTTGGTGCGTTTTTCTTTGGTGACACACTGATTCGAAGTCAGTAAGTTTTGAGTCCATCCTGTATATGGGGGTCTATTGTGTCCACACAGTCCAAGATATCGGGGTTAATCGTTCCATTACGTCCATAGAGTCCATAGATTCTATGGCATCTGCACCAAAACTGCACCAAGGAATCGCATGCTCTGCTCTACCAAAGGGGGAACACCTCTATAAAAGCGCCACTTTCACCCTGTACGAAAAATGGGTGCTTGACATATGTAGTCTACAATTTGGGCAACCAATGCTTCATTGTGTCCATTGTATCCATAGACTCTATCCTTCTTTATATAGTAGGATGGCTTGCAGGAATAGTCTCTTCTCCTGGTTAGACTAAATTTACCCAACCCAACTCTACCATTGTGATAAGGCCATTTTCTTCAATCACTTCCCGGATAGTAGGGTTAGAATATAATACATGAAATTGAATGAACGAGAGCTTCCAAAATGGCGTCAAATAATGAGAAATAGAAAATGACATCATTCAATCCTATGAGTTATTCATTGGCTATCGGTGACTTTCACCGATTACGCCGTCGGGCCGTCCTAGAAAAGATCATGGCAAGACTTACTGGCCGCTCGGCCGATCTGCTTTCTTTTGAGGATGTGCGCAAAAAACTTAAGTTAATAGGCAGTTCGGCAAGTGGATTGCAAGAAATCCCTCTGAATGCCATCGTCGGGAGCGTTGGTCGTTACACTGACTTTACTCGCAAATTCTTGCCCAAGCGGGATAGCGACGAAGGCCGATGGGCTCATGTGAAGATGGCCGTATCTGATTTATTGGGCTTACCACCTATTGAGGTCTATCAAATCGGTGAGGTCTATTTTGTATTAGATGGCAATCATCGAGTGTCGGTTGCCCAGCAACTCGGTGCGACCCACATTCAGGCTTACGTAACCGAGATTCGCACGAAAGTGCCCCTCTCTCCCGATGTTCAACCAGATGATTTAATTTTGAAGGAAGAATATGTCGAATTTCTGGAGCGAACACAACTCGACAGGTTTCGCCCAGAGGCTGACTGGAGTGTGACTGCCCCCGGCAGATATAAATTGCTTGCAGAGCACATCGCGGTTCATCGCTACTTCATGGGCTTGGAACAGAATAGGGAGATTCCTTATGAGGAGGCCGTTACCCATTGGTACGATAAGGTTTATCTTCCAGTGGTGGAAATAATCCGTGAACAGGGAATATTGCGCGATTTTCCCGGGCGGACAGAAACGGATCTCTACTTATGGTTTTCAAAACATCGCACAACGCTCGAAAAAGCATTAGGATGGGAAATTGACCCCAAAGTGATGGCTTCTCATCTGGCTGCCCGGACAAGCTCCAGACCCAGACGCGTTGTCGCCCGCGTGGGGGAGAAAATCCTGGATGCAATCACCCCCGATGAACTTGAAGCTGGTCCTTCCCCGGGAGAATGGCGGAAAAAACACCTGAAGACCCATCGGGATGAGCGGTTGTTCCCCGAAATTTTGGTGCCCATCAATGACGATGAGAGCGGCTGGCACGCTCTGGACCAGGCACTAGAGATAGCGCAAAGAGAAGACTCACGACTACTTGGTCTGCATATTGTGCCATCAGAAACCCAAAAAGAAAGCGAAAAGGTCAAAGCTATTCAAGTCGAATTTGCTAATCGCTGTACTGAAGCTGGCGTTTCAGGAGAGCTGGCTATCGATGTTGGCGGAATAGCTCGAAGGATTTGTGAAAGGGCGCCCTGGGTCGATCTCGTTGTTATAAATCTCACCCATCCACCTGCACCTCAACCGATTGCCAAACTCGGTTCTGGATTTCGCACGATAATCCGGCGCTGCCCCAGGCCATTGTTGGCTGTGCCCAGTTTCTCATCGGTAATAGATCAAGCCTTATTGGCTTACGACGGTAGTCCTAAAGCAAACGAAGCCCTCTTTATCGCCACCTATTTGTCGGGCAGTTGGAACATCCCGCTTGTAGTGGTGACGATAAAAGAAAGGGGTCGCGCTACGGCGGAAACATTAACTGATGCCCGGAAATACTTGGAAGCGCGTGGAATTCAGGCAACTTATGTAAGGGAGCGTGGCTTGGTTCCAGAGGCGATCTTAAAGACCGCAGATGAATACGAAAGCAATATGATCATCATGGGTGGCTATGGAAAAAGTCCCGCAACAGAAATCTTGCTCGGTAGTGCCGTGGATCGGGTGCTGCGCGAGGCCTGGCAGCCTATGCTCATCTGCCGATAAACTGTAAGATCTATGTCTCCCGATGCCTCAGGAGCGGCGAATAAGATAATAATCCCTAGTTGATAATTCAGGGATTTTGGGAGAATTCAGGAGGTTATACTTTTGAGCTGCCCAAGGGAGGCGATTTGGAGGAGCGTGTTTTCGTGATTAATTGGAGATCAACTTCTTTGTATCCGTATGTGTTTATCACGAGGGTGTGGCGGAATTGTGTCTCAGAGGCTTCGTTACCATCATAAAGATGAATGTGGCCGTGAAAATGATAAGCGGGCTTGAAGACGGTAACGAACCACCGAATTGCTTTGAAACCTTGATGCGCAAAGTCTTCTCGATCGTGGATGCCCCAGGGCGGCGCATGAGTAACCAAAACATCCAGATAGCGACCATGCTCAATAAGATTTACGATTAGCCTTGGCAGTAAGCTTATAACATTGCTCCACATTTCGGCCTGAGTATACATAAATGGGCCGGGCTTATACCGCACAGAACCCTCTAGACCCGCGAGCAAGAGCCCCTTGTGATTCACAACCTGGCGGTGTAAGTCAACGCCTCCTTGGGGAGCAGATTTGGAACCAGTAACCCCATATTCCACCAAACTGCTATGGTTGCCACGCACAAAAAATAAGGGACTATTTAGGGCATCCTTAACAAATTCAAGATAATAATATGGTAAATCGCCACAACCTATAATAAGATCGATGTATTTAAACTGTTCAATAATGGAAGCGTTATAAATCCTATCTACAACTTTATCACTTAACGTTAGTACATTCACGATTCACCCTTTGATCTGATTGAACTTCTACTTTTAGGCTCCGCATAGTTGTTTTTTACCCTCTATCTGCTACTATAGTAGAAAACATCCCCAAATTCACAATCCTAAAGCCGCATAAATACACATTTTTCGTTAGAAGAAAAACTCAGCACAGAATATTACCCTTGTCTTGTGTTTGGCCACAAATATTATAATATATACAGAGCATATTTCAATCAACCAGAATTTGCTGATCAGCTTCAGAGGTTAGGTGAGCAACTAGCATCGAACCCGTCGAGCTTAGGTTCATTGTAATATCGAATTATTCTTACGTAGTGAATGCAGGACACGAAAAAACGACCTATTGGTTACACCGTGCCGCACCGGCTACGGTGCGGTGTGGGTGCCAGCCCTAAAACGGGGGACTAAAAGCAAAAAAGACACCGGAAAGGTGCCTTTTTGTTTTGGGGATAGGATGCGGATCGGAGTCCCTTGGGTTACACCGTGCCGCACCGGCTACGGTGCTGTGTGAGTTTAGCTGCTGTTTCCGCTTAATTTCACGAACAATTTCGCCGTTTGAGCCTACTTTCAGGATTATGGTTCTGAATTGCTTAGCAGACTGCGATGGCATTGGAAATCTAGACGAGATTATACCAGTACTGACTCCTAACCTACTTATTCGAAGTTATCTTCGTTTGTGTCTATCCTGTATACAGCGTCCATTCTGTCTACAGAGTGGCAAATATGGGGATGAAAATGCCTATTGCGTCCATTTCTTCCATAGTTTCTACTCAGGTTGCACCACGGTTGCACCATGGACACGAGGGGAAGGCGACTCGACTGCTGGGAAAATAATTGGTATGGTCCCATTGAACATTGTGAAACCCTCGTTTTAAAATATAGTTCAAAGAACTAGTTGATCCCTACTATAGATTTATTCAATCAGGGGTGATAAAGATTTGTAGAAGGGAATTATCTGTTTCCTAATCCATATAATTAGGTTTTGAAGGTCTTTCTGATCGGCCATGATATGCCCTGAAGTGTATATTGCTACTCGAGAGGCTCTGCGATTATCTAAACGTTCCCAAATCATTTCTTGTCCAATAAGGTTTCTAATTTCATTTTGGTTATTGTGTATTTTGTCAAATATTCTCTTGTTTTCCTCCTTATTTCCAGTGTTGATGTACAACTCCATTCGAAATTGACGCTTTAATGTAAATGATAATGAAATTGATGACTTCTTTTTACTGTTTTCTGGCAATGGAATGAGATTTACCCAAGTTGGTCTAACATAGTGGTTGGTACTAATATTGGGGGCAGGTCACTTGCACTCGACAAATTAGGCGAACCTTGAGAAAGAGTTCAGTGTATTATCTTATAGGAATTGTTTCATCGCCAAGGTGAATCAGGCGATTTTGTAGCATTTGTAAAATATACACTTATAAGCGGCCATATCCGCTGGATTTCATGTGAGGAGGTGATTATGTAAATTGAAAAGCGCCCTATTGACCTACAAAAGATTTAATAAATAAGAATTGACATTCAATAAGTAAACGAAAGGAGCTAATACATGAACACAAAGAAATATCTTCTCTCCGCACTGGCCGGCTTAGTCGGCTTCATCGTCGCCTCTATCGTCCTAGAGGATTTCATCTTAAAGAGCTACCTGGAAAGAACCTTCTATCAACCAATAGGGGAACTAATACGGGCATCGGCGCACCCGGAGTTCTCAACACCCTTACCCTTTGTAGGATTCCTGGTGGTGTGGATTCTTATCATGGCCTACATGTATCCAAAAGGATATGAGGGTGGCTCGCCTGCAGTTGAGGGGCTGCGCTTCGGGGTTCTCTTAGGCCTCTTTCAGGGGGTACCGCTTGCGATATCCTTTGAGTTCTTCTTTGGCATAGGCCTTGTACCTGTTCTGGTTCAGATATTCAGAACCACGCTAGAGGTGGCAACGGCTGGCCTGCTGATAGGGCTCGTCAATGGGAGAAAGTAGCAGTCGAATTGCGGAGGCTAAGTATTGAATCAATAGCAAAGCACCGCCTAATACTTCAATCAGAAAACACTTTCAAATGGGCTCTCCAAATAATTGGGCCGCTTTTAATGGGTTGTGGATTCAAATTTTTAGTGCAACAAGATTGTTAATAACTTCATCGGGTTTTAGGAAGTTTAGGACTTTACGCGGTCTATCATTTAGTTTTGCTTGAACGATTTTGATTTCCTCTTCAGAAACTTGAGAAAAATCAGTCCCTTTAGGAAAATATTGTCGTATGAGTCCGTTGGTATTTTCATTGGTGCCTCTTTCCCAAGGAGAACCAGGGTGAGCAAAGTACACCTGGATGCCCGTATCAATGCTAAATTGTTGGTGTTCGCTCATTTCTTTACCCTGATCATAAGTCATTGACTTTTTGAGTGCTGTCGGAACAGATTGAAAGGCTTTAGCAAATTCTTCTCGGACTGTGGCCGCATCTTTCTTAGCTCCTAGCGGAACTAAAATCGTATATCGGGTGGTTCGCTCTACCAGGGTTCCTAAGGCGCTCCTTTTGTATTTGCCTAGAATGAGATCTCCTTCCCAAT
>JASJYH010000069.1 GCA_030123675.1 Anaerolineae bacterium
CGCGTCGATCCAGATCATCACGCGGGTGGACCCCTATCAGGCCCAGCTGCTCAACCGCTTCCGGCGTGGCAGCATGCTGGTTCCCGGTCAGACGCTGCTGGTGCTCGAGTGTGCTCCGGCGGCTTACATCAACCTGGCTTGCAACGAAGCCGAGAAGAAAGCCGATATCAATGTTATCCATGTTTCGTCGGTGGGTCGCTTTGGACGGATGTGGCTGGGTGGGCCCGAGACCGAGATCAACTACGCCAGCGAGGCTGCCGTGGCTGCGCTTGAAAGCCTCGAAGGGATACCAAGCTGATCTTATGACCAAGACGATATACACCGAACGGGATATCGAAGATCTGAGCCAGCGGGGCCTCAAATCTATTGTCGTAAATGATGATGTAATTCTTACCATGGCGGCCCGTGAAAAGGCAGAGAAGTTAGGTGTAGCTTTGGTCGAACAGGAACAGCGCGCTTCACAAACAGCCCCCAGTGTGATTCGACCAGGCCCAGCAGTGCCACCGGCTACTTTGCAGTCTACCCTTCGTAAGAGAGTCAAAACTGCTGTAGTTGCTCAGCTTGGGAATGAGGTCAACCCAAAACTGCTTGATACGATCATCAATCGGGTCTCAGATAACTTGGGTATAAAATAATACTATTGAGGTGCGTACGGGTCATGATGGGCGGAAATTCATCTGAAAGATAGGCGAAAGCAGAAAGAGATTTCTTTGCGCCGGGCTTGGAGTTCTCCTGTATGCGCTCATCCAAATAGTCAAAACGAAATTGGCGGTCTGAAACGCTGGCCGGCGGGTTGTCATGATCGGAAACGGCAACCTCGATAGCATCCAGTTCGGACAGATCAATACCGAATGGGGCTAGTGCTTTTTGTATGGCCAGCAAGTTGAAGTCCCGAAATTCGATGCGTCGGATTGAGTCTCCCAATGCATCGGCCTCATCCTCCGATACAATCTCTATACCAGAACCCTGAACCTTATCCAGTTTATCATTCAGGATTTTCGCGGCGGTAGGTGTTGTATACTCTTTCTAGCCCGCGTGGGCATGAGCTTCCAAGGCCAGGCCGATGGTCCAGCACCCATCATCACATCCAGTTAGTAAGATCGGCGTCTTAGCCTTTGTGGCCGCCCTAACTTGCCGATGAACGATCATTGTCGGCGAAGGAACAAATTAATTTCAAAGCCATTTTCTGTATGGAGATCCGAGTCGGAATAAAACATCTCTTAAAAAGATATCTAAATTTCAATATCCAGCCATATCCGGATAAAGTACCCAAGTATGAAGGAGAAGGTTGCAATTCCCAGGCTCAAGATGACCATTTCAACAAAGCGCTCACGGAAGGGTTGATCTTTTGCCACTGAAATATAGTAGTTGAATACCGCTATAATTATTATGCCAAATGATAGTGTGATAATCAGATCAAGAATGTAATTTGAGAAAATTAAGTAAGGCGAAACAAGTATCATAACTGTGATGATATAAGCAATTCCTGTGTAGAAGGCTGCACGGGTGGGAATTTTGTCGGTGTTTTCAGAGCGTGTGGATAGATACTCAGAGGCGGCCATTGAAAGCGATGCGGCAATTCCGATTATTAGGCCTGAGAGCGCAATTAGCTTGACATTTTGCAATGCGAGAGTAAGTCCTGCCAACGCTCCGGTCAATTCTACAAGGGCATCGTTTAATCCGAGCACGATTGAACCGGCATACCTCAGTCGTTCTTCATCCAACATTTCGAGCAGTTTTTGTTCGTGTATCTCTTCTTCCTGGATCCATTTCTCGATGCCAGGGATTTCGCCTATGAGCCGGGAGTAATTATGTTGTGCTTTTTCCTCGTCGCGTTCCATTAATTTTATGCCAAAGGTAAACCCAAAAACCCGACTGATCAGAATATATTTCCAGACGTGCCACATATTCGGTTTGATTTTGCGCTTGGAAATCTTTTCCCAGTCATCATAGTGCCTGAGCTCATCTACGGCCATCTGTGAGAGTATGCGACTGTTTTCAGCGTCTTTCACAACCGTAGCAAGGTGCTTATAAATAATATGTTCTGTGATCTCCATACGTTGAAAACCTTCTATGATATCGCCGATCGATTCTTTTTTGGTCATTTTTTCTCCTTGAAATTGATGCGGGGGATATTCTAAACGATTTTCTTAAAAATACACAGATTTGAAGATATCGCAAATTATGAGCAATTTGTCATATAAATTAATCTAAAATATATTTAATTTCTTCATAGGGAAACGAAAAGAATGTTATTTATTTTGAATTAAGCTTGGAAGCTTGTAGGGTATCATAAGCAGGAACCCAATCCCGATCACTATCTCCCCCAATGCTACTCCAATTGCTTGTATCGGCCCGAAATAAGGCACTTCTGGAAGAGGATGAGCGCCCATTCCAAAAATATCTGCCATGCCAGTAAAAACACAGATAACATATCCAGTGCTCACCAGTCGCATTCCAATATCAGCGGGGATGCTGCGTTGATTTCCTGCCCATAGAGCCAACAATCCTATATAACCACCTAAACAAATTATTGCTAACCCTACCAGAAATACCGCAATTTGCACAAAGCCGACCACTGGGCTACGGTCCCAACCCAACCAATCAGGCTTGGCCCCTACAATGAAAATGAAAAAACCTAAAAGCGTGGTAAACAGACCAATGCGTACGCGCACACGGGATAGGGGTTTTTGAAAGGACCCCGTTTCCACTACTGAGTATACGTTATTGGTATATGTTTCGGTCATGAGGCGGGTAAATTCCTGTTGAGGTATGAAATCCAATTACCACCGAGAATAGCAGCAGACTCTTCATCAGAGTATCCACGGGATAACAATGACGGCACAAGTTTTTGTAAATCTACGATTGTATCAATCTCCTTTGGAGTAGACTGCAATCCAAAGCCGCCATCAAAATCAGAACCTATACCGACATGCTGGGCATCGCCAGCTATCTGGCAGATGTGATCAATATGGTCAACCAAATTCTCTATGCTAACTTCTTCACGGTCGCTCTTCCCAATCAGCCAACCATCCAAAAGGAATGTGTTATAGGGAACAACTCCAACTATGCCATCTCTTTCTAAAATCCCACTAATGACTCGATCTGATAAAAGACGATTAATCTCGTAATTTGGCATTAAGTCTTTACAGTTGGCATGGGTTGCTGCCAAGTGACCAGGATACATATCCAAAGATTCTAATACCGCGGGCTCGTCCATATGCGATAAGTCAAGAATAAAGCCATGTTCTGCCATTATCGATAATAGCTTGCGGCCATCAGGTGTTAATGGCCCAGGCTCTTTTGTGCCTCCGCAGAAACGTGTGCCGGCCCAAGCGGGCCCGATGAGACGGACACCCAAACCCCACCATTCTTCAAGATCGGCAAAGTCAAGAATGCAATCGGCACCTTCCATCAACAGGATTAAGGCTATCGGGTATTCAGCCTGTGCAGATTTCGCGTTATTTTGGTTGTCAAGTATTTCTTCGAGGGTTAATGCGGATGTTATTAACCGAAACTTCTCTGGATTTTCATCACTCAGCCGATTATAAAGGTCTAGCTGTTGACGATATTGGATTTTTGCTTCTTTGGGGTTCCTATATAAATATTTCTCCCAAGAAAAAGCCCAACGTGCTGGCGGGGAGAAAAGAGTTGCAAATATCAACGCGACCTCTGCCTGCTGAAACTCTGGCCAACCAAGCAAGGTGTCACCGTTATGCTCTATCGTAGCGCTCCCGATCTCGGCCTTACGGGTTTCGTAAACGGAACGCGTATAATCGCGTCCAAACGACAGCATATTCCAAGCTAGATCTTGATGTGAATCAACAATCAGGGGCATGATTATGAAAAAACACACCAAATTAGTGTGCTTTATGATTTAGACTTCTGGATCGGTGGGTGGCTTTTCTTCCGACGGCTCAACCTCAGCTTCAAGGGAGGCTTCAATGGATATTTTTTCTTCAGGTTGAACCTCAGACTCATCAGAGACAGTCTCACTTTCGGAGTCAGTATTTTCCTTTGCCTCTTCAGCAGTTTCTTTTGGACCCGATTCTTCAACTTCTTCGATCACTGCTTCCGGTTCTTCTTGGGATGCTTCTTCTTTGGTCTCAGAGGATGGTTCATCTTCAGTTTTAGCCTGTGAATCATCGGCGGAATATTCACTTTCAGGCTCAGATATTGCCTCTGGTTCTGTAGCGGATTGTTCTGCACCTAAGACTTCATTTTCTTCGATCACTGCTTCCGGTTCTTCTTCAAGTTGATCGATTTCCTGAGCTAATAGTTTGAAATCCTTATCTGCAAACGCTGCAGAATCAACCTTACGTACACTCAAACCAATGCGATGCTCGTCGGGGTCAATTCGAATGATGCGCAGTGCAACTGTTTCGCCTTCTTTTAGGACTTCTTTCGGATGCTCAATGCGTGTATCACTGATCTCTGAGATGTGAATTAAACCCTCGATGTCACCCTCTAAACGGGCGAATGCCCCAAATTTTGTCAAGCGCGTAATCAATCCTTCTACCAATTCACCAACACTGAACTTTTCAGCTCGCGAATGCCAAGGATCATCGCTAAGTGCACGTATGCTTAATCCAATGCGCTTCTTTTCTTTATCGATATTGATGACTTTAACCTGCACTTCTTGTCCGACTTCAAGCAGCTCATTTGGGTGCTGGATTCGATCCCAAGATAACTCGGAAAGGTGGACCAAGCCATCAGCGCCATTGATATTAACAAATGCACCAAAATCAGCCAGACTTGATACTCTTCCAGTATGTACCTGGCCTTCTGCTAATTCGTCTATGACGCGTTCCTTAATTGATTGACGGGATTCGTTGGTTGCAGCCCGTTCTGAACATATCAGGCGGCGACGAGATTTATCAACCTCAATCACGCGAACAGAAATTTGATCTTCAACCATATTTGACCAGCGTTGCTCAGGGGTGTTTCCTGCAGCTTGACTGCGGCGTACTGCGCTGAGTTGAGAGGCAGGTACAAATCCGCGTAAACCTTCAATCCCCACGATTAGGCCACCTTTGTTAAACCCAATAACCTTACTTTCTATAATTTCTTTGTCTTCCATCTGCTTTTCAACCGAGGTCCAAGCCATTTGCTCTTGCGCTCGCTTGTAAGAAAGAACAACATTTCCATTTGAATCTTCTGGGCTGATGATGAATACCGCTATTTCCTGCCCTACTTCAAAGGCATCACGCTCTTCAGCATCAATTACTTCGAGTTCACGGCTCGCGATAATTCCTTCTGATTTGGCACCGATACTTACCAGAATTTGACCTGATGAAACACTGGCTATCGTTCCTTGCCGGATTTCACCAGATTTGGGTAGCTCAACACTGAAAGCACCATTGTCTAATAACGCTTCCATACTTTGATTATTTTGATTTATCGGCTCGCCCTGCGGGTCTTTTTCTTGCTCATCCCCTTGCCCAGCCAGGGTCTCATTTTGATCCATCAAATTTATCGACTCCATTTTAGAAATGTAAGTCGGATTATAAAGGGGATTGACTTAATTTACAACCCTGTCCGTTAAGAGCAAATTTGGAAAATTGTTGCGGTTAAAGCTTCTAAGAAAATGCCTATCCTGATTGTATAAATAGGCAATCCTTAAATCACGTGAATGGGATTTGAAGGGCTGCCCAAACCCAATAGGTTTCCCCAATTACAACATTTTCGTTGCTTACCGAATCTTTAATATTACCGAGTCCATTGCAAAAATTGATCCATCGGCTATATTGATATCCTCAACAACAATGCGGATGGATGTGTTTGTCAAAATATTTCCTAGATCAATCGCCTTCTCAAATTTGCCAGGCCCACCGAGAACGGCCCCATATACGGTTATCGGCCCGGCAGAAAGTTCAACACCTCCCAGATCGTAGACCCGATAGACCAGGTTGTTCTCAAAAGGAGAAATTGTTATATTCCCTTTGATCCGTATGATCCCGGAAATTTCTATATCATTTAGGGGCGCTTCAATTGTGAGTACCCGCGGCTCATCAGACGAGGTTGTTGTGCTGTAGTCGCTCAATATTAGATTGGTTCCATCTAATTTGTAATGCCGCAGGGATTGAGAACTCGGACAGCACAAAGCGTCATCAGAAGCATGTGTTTGTATATCTAAAAAAACTTGTCCGTCTTCCACCGTCAATGCATTAATTTCAGGGTGGTCATCCAGAAAAACGGAGCTTAGAAAGACTGGCTCGCCTCCCCGGTATTCATACACTACCAGAAAAACAAAGCTGCCAGATTCACCGTAGTTTTCAGATACGATTACAACAGCTTCATTTTGTCCATCCCCATTTAGATCACCGCCAGTGATCTGGTCGCTTAAGGTTATAGAGAGATAATCTGTGCCACCAGGTGTGCCTTCTTCATATTGTCCGTCTGTGAGCTGGACGAGCCGAATCTGAGCCACAAAGCCGGGCTGATATTGAGAATTCCTTAATTGGTCGATGGAAATACCCGGGATTTCAAGTGTTGAGGGGCCTGATTTAGATGCGGGTTGCGTTGATATATCGGTTGGCTGCTCGAGCTGGTCTTGATCCGTGTTTGCAGTCTGCCTCCTAGCGCAAGCCCCCAAAAGCAGCAGACCGGTTAGGAGCAAGGGCCATACCATTCTTTCAGTTAATTTATTAAAGGTATCCATGTTTTGCCGCCATCTGTTGTTTGATATAAACCATATTGGCCAGTAGGGTCATAAGTCCAGACCCAACCCGTGTGGGTACTTACAAAATCCATACCAACAAATGACTCGCCAAACAGCACGTCCGAATTGATATTTGTCCAACTATGACCGCCATCTGAAGTGCTGAAAAACTGCTCGCCTGTCCAGAAGAAGCCAGCGGAGAGTGAGACAAAATCTACAGCGCCAGTTCCCGGCATAGCGGTTATGAATTCCCAGCTCCCGCCACCATCATGTGTGGAGAAAAACCCAGTCCGGAATGTTTCACCAAAATATCGGACAGGAAGAATGCCATCACTTTGGGAGCTGAAGATCGGCCCTGAATCAATCGAAATCTCAGTGTTTTGCATACCTGGTGCTGTAGGCAGGGATTGTAGCGCCCATGTCCGTCCGGCATCGCTGGTTTTATAGAGATAAAGCGTATCGGGTGCGTACACGACACCGCCCACCCAAGCTGTCTGGGAATTTAGGGGGGTCAGATTATATTTAATCCCATGCAAAGGAAGGCTGTCGGTTGTATTCTCAAGGCTTGGATCGTTTGTGAAGGATTGTGACCAGGTAGCGCCACCATTCTCACTGCGATAAATAGAAATGGCCATGCTGCCGGCCCCACCGCCTAGATTCTCCATCATCCAACCATTCATATCATCTGTGAAGCTTAAATTGCCACCTCCAAAAGGGACCGGGAAGACTGTCCAGGATTGACCACCATCATTGGTTCGGTATAGGGTTCCAGAACCATATGGATCACCCGCCTCAACTACAATGACCCAGGCTTGCGAGGCGTTTAAAAAGGCGTTTGGGACCCCGTAGCCGAAGGTTGTGAGCCCTTGTGGCGAGACGTTATACCAGGTCACTCCACCATCAATTGTGCGTAAAATAGAATTTTCAGAGATACCCCAGCCATCTCGTTCATTAAACATATGCAAATTTAGGATATTTGCTGAGTTAACAATTGGAGCTGAGATGGGGACGGAGGCAATGGTTGGGCTGCTGGCAGCAAGCTCAGGGACAGATTGAGCCGTACTGACTGGAGTGCATGCCAACAGGCCAAATAATCCAAAAATTATAAGAATAAGTTTCCAAGCCATTGCAAATCTCCTTTCACAGGGAGCTTATTGTCATAATAGATCCCCTGATCGGCTTAGTTCCCCAGCCACTCAACGACCGTGGCTTCCCCCTGACCGACACCCACGCATAATGTCGCCAGACCATATTTTACATCCCCTCGGCGTCTCATCTCATGCAATAGCGTGGTCAGGATGCGTGCTCCGGAACAACCCAACGGATGCCCAAGCGCTATCGCGCCCCCATTAACATTCACGATTTCTTGGTCAAGTTCAAGGTCTTGCATAACTGCCAATGCTTGTACGGCAAAAGCTTCATTAAGTTCTATTAGCCCGATATCTTCTAATTTTAGTCCAGCGCGGCTCAAGGCCTTGCGGGTGGCATGGACCGGACCCAAGCCCATGATGCGGGGTGGCACGCCGACGGCGGCGGAGGAAACCACACGAGCTAATGGTGTGAGACCCAATGCATTGGCCTTTTCTGCGCTCATTAGCAATAAACCTGCGGCTCCGTCATTTAGCCCAGATGAATTCCCAGCAGTGACACTCCCGTTTTTGTTACGGAAAGCTGGTTTTAATCGCGCAAGCGATTTCATGTCGGTATCACGGCGGGGGCGTTCATCGGTATCTATAACCAGTGGGTCTCCCTTGCGTTGGGGGATCCTTACCGGAATTATTTCTTCGGCGAACTTGCCATTATCGATTGCTGCAATCGCACGTTGATGCGACCGCAAGGCGAACGCATCTTGCTCTTCGCGGGTAATGTCAGGCATTATCTCCGCTATATTTTCAGCTGTTTCCCCCATTTGCTCGGTACCGTACAATTCTTTCATTAGTGGATTAGGGAATCGCCAACCAATTGTCGTGTCCCAAGCGGTCAGGTTACCCCATGGATAGGCGTGTCCGGCTTTGGGAATCGAATAGGGCGCACGTGACATGGATTCCACGCCCCCAGCGATGAAAACATCACCTTCGTCCGCTTTAATCGCCCTTGCCGCTTGATTCACAGCGTTCAATCCCGAGGCGCACAGTCGATTGATGGTAACCGCCGCAACTTCGACCGGCAGTCCTGCTAACAATGCAGCCATCCGGGCTACGTTGCGGTTGTCTTCCCCGGCCTGATTGGCACATCCCATGTACACTTCTTCAACCAAGGCGGGATCTAAATTGTTTCGTTCGACAATGGTTTTGATAACGAGAGCAGCTAGATCGTCCGGGCGTACTGAGGCCAGTACCCCCCCCAGGGCACCGATCGGTGTGCGAATCGCATCAATTATGACAGCTGTAGACATAGCGCTCCAAAGACCATAGACATATTTAAGATTCTACCACCAGCATTAATTACACTTTGTACAAATTAACTGATATTCACATTATCCAATGTATGAAAAGTAGACTTTTTGCGCTAGAATTACATATATGATATACGAAACTTTACACAACGAACGCATCCCAAAAATCGGGTTTGGGACCTGGAAGATCGGCGGAGAATTGTCTCCGAACCCATCCGAGGATGCACGCTCATTGGAAGCGCTGCACTCGGCCCTGGAATTGGGGTATACCCATATCGATACGGCCGAGATGTACGCGAATGGTCACGCGGAGGAACTAATCGGTCAGGCTGTCCGAGAAGCCAGCATTCCACGCGGGGACCTCTTTATCGTTTCAAAAGTACATCCAGATAACATAGATTACAAAGACCTTCTAAATTCCTTTGAAAACAGCATGAATCGGCTAGGTTTAGACTATCTTGATTTGTATCTCATCCATTGGCCCTCAAGCAGCATTCCGCTTAAAGAGTCCTTTCGGGCGCTGAACCAACTTGTCCGCGAGGGCCGCATAAAGCATCTCGGTGTCAGCAATTTCGATGTGGATTTGCTGAAGCAGGCCCGAGCCGAGTCTGAGACGCCGATATTTACCAATCAAGTTCCGTATAGCCTTGCTGACCGGACCTATATGGAAAATGGCGTGTTGGAGTATTGCCAACAGAACGACATTTTGCTGACGGCCTACTCGCCCATCAAAGAAGGGCAGTTGCACGTCAATTCAATTATGCAGTCTATTGCAGACGCGCATTCTGTCACAGCCTACCAGATCGCACTGGCCTGGCTGGTCTCCCAAGCACGCGTGATTACCATCCCGATGTCATTCAATCCTCAGCATCAGGCTGAAAATATGGCTGCAGTTGATATCGCTTTGACTGATCACGAATTTGAGCAACTCAACCAAATTGCGTAGCATATGGAACGTCATGCAACCCCAGAGATTGAACATATCGAGGAAGAAGAACAAGAAACGGCCTTTGAGCCGATGTACCGCGTCATCATCCATAATGATGACGTTACCCCGATGGATTTCGTGGTGAATATCCTGCAAAATATCTTTAATATACTTCAGCCTGACTCGGTCGAGATCATGTTAATTGCGCATACGCAAGGGGAAGCAGTTATCCAAATTTTGCCCAAAAGCGAAGCAGAAAAACGGATTAACAACGCCCATTTCGCCGCCGGGCTGGAGGGCTACCCGCTCCATTTTTCGATCGAACCGGAATAAAATTGGATGCTTTTACAGCACTTACAGAAATTAATCTTAACGATTTGGTCACATCATTTGGATGGGAAAACCGACCCTTTCTCGCTCGGGTATTGGGTCGCATTTTTCGAAAAGCAGCCAGAAAGTTCGCACATCAAATCCTAGAGTTTGACAATGCGGTAGGAGAGATGGGTTTAGCTGCTGCGGCCCGCGCTACATTACGACATTATGTTCGGGATGTGCGCCTCTATACGGACCCTTTGCCTGCTGGCCCTATATTAGCTTTGTCAAATCACCCGGGCATGGTCGATACCTTGGCCCTGTTCTCAGCCATTAATCGTTCAGACTTGAAGATCATTGCCGAATATCGCCCCTTACTAAAAGCTTTGCCCCATACCAGAAAGCGCCTATACTACGTCACTGACGATCCAACTGCGCGCATGGCGCTTGTGCGCCAAGTCAGCGGACATTTGCGTGCCGGCGGCGCGGTGCTGACCTTCCCCTCAGGGCAGATCGAACCGGATGCTAATGTTTATTCGGGCGCAACGGAAGCATTAAACGGTTGGACAGACTCTGTCGGAATATTTGCCCGCCTGGCACCCGAAACGACAATTTTGCCAATTTTGGTTCGGGGCGTAATTTGGAATAGGGCGGCTCGACATCCACTAACATATATTAAAAAGACTAGGGAAGAAAGAGAAACACTGGCCGCAGCATTACAATTACTGGCACATGTGATATTAAATAAGAAACCATTGAATGTCAGCATCCAAATTGGGAGACCGATCACGTTAGCAGAATTAGGCAGCAAAGATACAAAAACACTCCACAAAGCTGTGCTGAGCGAGATGAAGCGTCTGGTAAAGTATCCACCTACAGGACCCGGTGAGTCAACCATCTAATTCAATCGATACAACATCACGAAATTCACGGCGGGATAAAATTCTCCATGTTCTTCGTGCTGTTTTGTTGTATACGATCCTCTTAGCGCTGCTCTATTGGGCGTTACACAATATATCCCTTATTGACATCTGGGAGACCATCAAAGGACTCACGGGTTGGCAAATTGGTCTGTTATTGATTATCAACGTTGTTGTCATAGTTCTGATGGCTGCTCGCTGGTGGATCATTGTCCGCGTAAACAATCCCAAGGTGCCATTACTGCCAATGGTTGGATACCGTTTGTCCGCGTTTGGGGTCAGTTATTTTACGCCCGGTCCACAAGTGGGAGGTGAGCCTTTACAGGTCATTTTTCTACAAAAGAATTATGGCTTGACCTACGCTCGTGCAACCGCATCTGTCGTTATGGATAAGTTGCTAGAGTTCCTGGTCAACTTTCTGCTACTGGCAGTGGGCGCTTGGGCGGCCTTCAGGGTAGGATTAATTCCTGAAAGTGATAGTAGGCCCATCGGGAGTTTGATCGCGTTGGCATTATTATCCTGGCCGCTCATTCATCTCATCCTGCTCTATCAAGGTCGTTATCCTATTTCAGCAGTTTTGCGTTGGCAGCCATTTTTCACCCAAAGAAACAAGCTAATCCGATTGATCATAGTCTCCGAGCGTATGGCAGCCACGTTTTGTCAACGTCATCTGGGTGCAATGCTGGCCGCGATTGGGGTCTCGCTCTTATCGGTAGCAGGAATCATTGCGGAATATGCGTTGATGATCGATTATTTGGGCATAAGCCTGAGTGCCCTACAAGTGTTTGCAGCCCTGACTGCATTACAATTGGCTTTCCTTATGCCGCTGCCCGGAGGCTTGGGTGCATTGGAGGCCAGCCAGGTGTTTGTCTTGGGTGCCTTTGGTCAGCCTGCTTCAGCCGCCATCAGCCTGACACTGCTCCAACGCGCGCGTGACGTATTAAACGGCGGGCTGGGATTGGTGTTAGCCGGCCAAGAAATTAGAGTCCAAAAAACGGCGAAAAAGTAGAACCGCTGTGGTTAAATTCATCAAACCATAGCGGTTGCCATTGGTACGACTAAAGCCGTTGGGGGGTTGGAGAAATTTTAGGGAAAAAGCGACTAAAATCAATACTATGAAGAACTCAAAATTTGAATCTGTGGTTTACTGAAATTAGAGTATGAAAGCCAAAACACTATACTTCACTGCACCTGGTCAGGTTGAGCTACGCGATACATCGATACCCCCGCTTTCACAAGGTCAAGTACTGGTTGAGACGGTCTTTTCTGGGATCAGTCCAGGCACGGAAATGCTCGTTTATCGTGGGCAATTTCCCAAAGGACTAGTTGATGCCCACGACCCAATGAGCAGCAAATTGGAATACCCCATGTCGTATGGATATGCAAGCGTTGGTCGTGTAATAAAGCTTAGCAAAGGTATGCGCCATAAATGGTTGGACAAGATGGTGTTTTCCTTTCAACCACATAGCTCACATTTCGTTGCCGGTTTGGATGCGCTTTTTCCACTCCCAGAATCAGTAACGGCAGAAACTGCCTGCTTTTTCCCAACCATGGAAACAGCGGTCAATTTGGTGCAGGATGGGGCACCGATTTTGGGGGAACGTGTCCTTGTACTGGGACAAGGCGTGGTCGGATTGATGACAACTGCGTTATTGGCTGGATTCCCGCTTGAAAATCTAGTGACGACCGATTGTTACTCCTTAAGGAGCAGCGAATCTGCCAAACTGGGTGTCTCGGTGTGTTTGGATGCCACCCAACCGAAATTGAATGCAGAAATTATATCCGCCTTAGGCGGCAAAGCAGATCTGACTTTCGAAGTCAGCGGCTCGCCGATAGCCCTTAATACTGCCATCCAGAATACCGGCTTCGATGGGCGGGTTGTAATTGGATCGTGGTATGGAGTGAAGGAAGCCACACTTGATCTAGGTCGTGAATTTCACCGAAGCCGGATCAAACTCATCTCGTCTCAGGTTAGCACAATTGCATCTGGGCTAAGTGGTCGCTGGGATAAAACTCGTAGGTTCAAAGTTGCCTGGGAGGCCTTAGAACGCATCCAGCCGCAAAAGTGGATAACGCATTATTTCCCACTAGAGGCTGCCAAAGAAGCTTATCAACTTTTAGATGAGAACCCACAGGAAACCATACAAATAATCTTCAACCACAAAGAGAATAAGTAAAATTAAAAAAACTAATATTTTAGTTTTCTAATGTGATTAAGGAGCACCCATGTACACCCTCGCTGTTCGTCGCGACTTCATCGCTCGTCACTTTCTGATCGGGGGCGATTGGGGTCCTGAAAATTCCCCCCACTCACACCATTATATTCTTGAATTGCAGCTATCAGGGGAAAAGCTCGACCAGCATGGCTACCTATGCGATATCGTTGATGTGGAGTCTCATCTCAATGAGATTGTAGGCTTTTACAAAGAACAAATGCTCAACGAAAAGCCCGAATTCGAGGGCCTGAATCCATCCATTGAGCATTTTGCGCGCATTCTGGCAGTTAGCCTGAATAAACTAATCAGTGGGCCGAATATTACTACGTTAAAAGTGGTGTTATGGGAAAATGAGATCGCTTGGGCGGCATATAGATTGGATCGATGAGAATTGGATTTGTCATCTATGGTTCTCTGGATACTCTCAGTGGGGGCTATCTCTATGACAGAAAACTGGTGGATTATCTTCGGGAAAATGGAGACAAAGTGGAAATCATCAGCTTGCCATGGCGAAACTACGCCGCCCACCTGGCTGATAATTTCCATTTCCGGCTCCCACCGGACTTAGACCTGCTGATCCAAGATGAACTGAATCACCCTTCGTTGTTATCCGCTAATTCTCGCCCCAGGAAATATCCGGTTATCAGCTTGGTACACCATCTGCGCTGCTCCGAGCAGCGACCTGCTTGGGGTAACTGGCTGTATGGCTCAATCGAAAAACGCTATTTGAATTCAGTAGA
>JASJYH010000006.1 GCA_030123675.1 Anaerolineae bacterium
TCGTCATATTATTATTCCACATATTAAGGGGCTCATTATTTTGGAAGCACTTATCGGGGTTATGGACGCATTTCGATTATTCGATAATGTCTTTGCCCTGACCAGAAACAATCCGATATATAATGCCAATACGATAATGACGTTCAACTTCAATGTTGCAATGAATGTAAAGCGTCTGGGGTTGGCCAACGCCACGGCCATCATCGCGACGGTTTTGATTATGGTAGGGCTGATCCCCTTCTTATATTTCATGTACAAGGAACAAATCGAGGAGCGTTAATATGCAACCGTTTAAAACCCCTCTTTCACGTCTATTTCTCCATATAGGGATGTTTCTCATAATTGTTTATAGCACTCTCCCCTTCGTCTGGACCCTGATGAATTCATTTAAAACCAAAAAAGATGCAAATGCAAGACCTCCAAAGTTTACCTTTGAGCCAACCCTCGCGAGTTACGAAAAGATATTGCTTGAGAAGGTGCCGGAAAACGGTGCTTTGATCGTATATGTTCTGCTTGCAATTCTCGTAGTGCTGGTAGTGCTAGCGTTTATTGCCAAGCGTAACCCCATTCTCAATTGGCTCAATTGGGTCAGCGTGGGGATCGTAACGATCGTCTTGTGGACTATTCCCAGTTTCGTGGATACCGCCGAATTTTATAATTTCTTCTTAAACACGATCATTATTTGCGTAGGTACAATTATTATCTCAGTTACCATTGGTGCCCTCGCGGGCTACGGGATGGCCCGTTATGTGGGAGGCATTGCTGTGGTAATTTTTATTGGCGCAATGGCGCTCCGATCCTTACCCCGGCTAGGGTTTTTGCTGCCTTACTTTCAATTGGGCCAGAAGACCGGTTTGTTTGACTCGTACTTCCTGGTGATCCTGGCTTTGGTAGCGATACAGCAGCCCTTTACCATGGTGATGATGCGATCCATCTTTATGCTTGTCCCTCCGGATCTCGAGGAGGCGGCTATGATCGATGGCACAACACGGCTTGGGGCTTTCATAAGGGTGATCGTCCCGATCATGTGGCCAGGAATTTTTGCCATTTCCCTATTTACCCTGTTGGTGTCCTACCACGAATTTTTACTGGTGAGAATACTAACCCAAAATAACATGACTCTCACCGTTGCGATGGCTGCTTATCTTGGGGGAGTCGCTGTCCCAGGCTCAATTCCGAGGCAATCTGCGGCTGCCGTGATCTCTGCTCTTCCACTCGTGATCGTGGTACTCCTCTTCCAGAAGCAGTTCGTGAAAGGCTTGACGGCGGGAGCGATCAAAGGGTAGCATTATTGATACAATCGAAAAAACCCTTTGACGAACCAACAAAACAAATCGTTAGTCTGGCATTATTGGCAAGGGATCAACAGGAAGCCCGCGAGCGCTTATGAATTGCTCAAGGCCAATTGCCACCCCAACATAGTTTTCGACGGTCCTCACCCGATAAACCAGTTGGCTGACCCCAATGGTATCGCTGCTGGATTTTGGCAACCGTTCTATACTTCCTTTCCTGATATGGTGCGGCGACCGTATATTTTCATAGGTGGCAGCAGCTTTGATGGCACCACCTGGGTATCCAGCACGGGTGACTTTGTCGGCACATTTTCTCACGATTGGTTGGGCATTCCGGCAACCGGTGGCTCAATTCATCTGCGTTATGGGGAGTTCTGTAAGATTTACGATGGGAAAATCGCCGAAATCATTCTTTTGCTGGATATTCCTGACCTACTCCGACAGGCTGGCCTCGAAATTTTCCCGCCTAGTGCGGGCAAAGAGATCTGGATTCCCGGACCGTTGACAGGGGATGGTATATTGCTTGAGGTGCAAGATCCAATTGAATCTAAGAAGTCCCTTGATTTAATTGACGACATGCTGCTTGGTCTCATTAGTTATGACCAAAAAGACAAAGCAAGTATGGGATTGAGTAGCTATTGGCGTGAAGATATGCACTGGTACGGGCCCGCGGGTATTGGAACCATGTACGGGTTGAGTGAATTTGAAGATCGCCACGAAATGCAACTTTTGAAAGCATTTCCTGACCGCAAAGGTGGACATCATCGGTCTCGTTTTGGTGAAGGCTGTTATGCTGCAATAACTGGGTGGCCATCTATCTATGCAACACATGTCGACACTTACTTGGGCGCTCCGGCAACTGGCAAAAAGGTGACAATGCGCGTGATGGACTGGTGGCGCCGCGAGAACGATCTACTGGCTGAGAACTGGGTCCTTGTTGACCTGATCGATTTGTTCTTACAGTGTGATATTGATATATTTGACAATTTATCTCAAAAGATAGATGCGGTTAATTAAGACGGAGTTTCTAATCGAATGAAACCGGCTCCTGTTCATGAAAAATAGAATCGCGCTCCCGTTGCGCAATATTATGATATTAACTTGATTAAAGGAGATATTTGATGTCCACAGAAGATAATTTGGAACTAATGCACCGAATGTATGAAGCCCTGAATACGTATGACCTTGAAGCACACGACAAGTATTGGACAAAAGATATGATCTGGCATGGCCCGCCCGGTTGGGGAGATGTCCACGGTCGGGATTCGTTCAAGTACGATGTCCAAGCAGAGATCTACAAAGCCTTCCCAGACTACCATGCCGTAAATGTGATTGAGCTGGCCGAAGGGGATTTAGTCGCAGCGACAGGCTACTTTACCGGCACGCATGAAGGCGACTGGAATGGCATTCCGCCGACGGGGAAGAAGATAGAAGGCTGGTTTTCGGATTTTTGGCGAGTCGAGGGTGACAGACTGGCGGAAAACTGGGTTATGATTGATATGCTCGGCATTTTACAACAGCTTGGCAGCGACCCTTTGGCGCAGACAAAAGGATAGCATTTTTCAGTGGCATATTACATTTATCAGTTGATGGAGCATTTTTATGTCAGCCGAACAGAACTTGGAAAAGTTGCACGGATTGGTTGTCGCTCTTGATGCGGGTAGATTGTCCAGGTCGTGTGGCCGGGCAGTATCGGTCCGTAACACTCACAATAGTTTGATTTTTCAAAATAAATATTGAAAATTACTCACCCTGGGTTAGGCTAGTATACAGGCCTATTTGAGACAGAAATTTTAGAGGAAATTAGCATGTTCAATTTTGATGCCAAAACATCGGTATTATTTGGGTTTAATACAATAAAGGAACTCGGTCCAGAAGCTATAAAGCTAGGTGCGAAAAATGTCTTGGTCGTGACAGACAAAGGCATCGTCCAGGCCGGATTGTTGGAGAAGGTTAAAGAGTCGTTGAATGCGTCCGGGATTAATGTGGCCGTTTTTGATGGAATTGAACCTAACCCTAGTGACAAGAGTCTCGTGGTGGGTGGCCAAGCTGCCAGAGATCATCAGGCTGACATGATCATCGGTTTGGGTGGTGGCAGTCCCATGGACGCAGCCAAGGGGATTGCAATCATGACTAACAATGACGGGACAGTCGAAAGCTACGTTGAGGTTTTGGATGCCTGGCCCAATACACCCCTACCTGTGATTTGTATACCTACCACAGCCGGAACCGGGGCTGAAGTCAGCCGTGCTGCAATGGTTAATCTGACTGAGAAAAAAATAAAGAAGGCCTTATTTGGTGCCACCATTCAACCGCAACTAGCAGTGGTTGACCCCAGTTTGACTCTTGGATTACCCTCCCACCTGACCGCCCAAACCGGAGTGGATGCATTGTGTCATGCCTTTGAAGCGTACATCGCCAAATTCTCCAACCCAATCTCGGATGCCTTGGCAGTGGAAGCTATCAAGTTGGCCGCAGCCAATTTGCGTGAGGCGGTCAAACATGGGGATAATCTGGAAGCACGTAGCAACATGCTTTTGGCGAGTACTATCGCTGTGATTTCTGCCTCTAGCGCCGGATTGGGTGTTGTGCACTCACTGGCGCAGACATTAGGCGGCTTTTACAATTTGCCGCACGGCTTGAGTATTGCAGTCTGCTTCCCTTATGGGATTGGGTACAATTTGGTGGCCGAACCAGAGAAATGTGCTCATGTTTCGCGCATGTTAGGTACAGATACGAGCAATATGTCGGATGAAGAAGCCGCCAATTCGGTTGTCGCTGCGCTGCGCACCTTGAATGCAGATTTGGAAATTCACGATGACTTACGTTCGTTGGGATTCCAAGAGGCTGACCTACCAGTATTAGCGAAATATAGCGTTGAAGATGGAAACACCCCGACAAACCCACGAGTTTTCGACGTTGATGCAGCTACAACATTGTACCAATCAATGCTCAATTAGAAATCCCACGACCTAAGTACGGGAGGAATGCAATTCATGGAATTGCCTCCAGATGATCAGTTAAAAGACATTGTTGAGCGAGTTGTACGTCAGATGACAACCTCCAGGACGAGTCTACTAGAAAAAACATCCCCATCGGATGATTCATATCACCATAAAGTGGATCTACCTCCCTCAAGAGGCAGCGGTCCGATATCTCTTGGCGCAGACCATGGCGGATTTGAACTTAAAGAAACGCTAAAAAAATATCTTTTTGAGGCTGGATACACTGTGCTTGATTGCGGTACCCACTCGCACGAATCTGTTGATTACCCAGATATTGCTCGGGTAGTGGCCCAGCTAGTTAGCGCAGGCAAAGCTTGGCGTGGAATAATGATTGATGGCGCCGGCATAGGCAGTTGCATGGCCGCCAATAAGATCCCGGGTGTGCGGGCCTCAATGTGTTATGACCAGGCCACCGCCAACAACGCTCGTGAACATAATGATGCCAATGTGCTGACTCTCGGTGCTGGTCTCATCAGCCCGCATTTGGCCATCCGAATAGTTGATACATGGCTAACAACGGCTTTTGGCGGTGGAAGGCATGCTCGCCGAATTGACAAAATAATTGCTCTGGATAACAAGCATTAGTAAGTTGAATTTGTGACTGAGATGATTAAATCTGATATATTTATCAGTGAAAGCTAAACGTTAAAGTAAGCTTCGTGCCATAAATTAATACGCTAGAATATAAATTGATGGATACAAATCAAGTAGAAAAAATCGTTCGGATCGTGACCCGCGAGGTGCTGATTGCACTCGAGGAACAGGAGAACATCCAGACGCATTCCCTGGCAGATCATTGCACGGAAGAGTGTGCCGAGGGCCTCTGTGTAAAAACCTGTTTCGACCGCGTCGGCAAGGTAGTCAGTGCGGGCGCAGAGCGGATTACATCTTCACTAGGAGGCATTCCTCCAGAAGATAGGATCGGCGCGATGATAGATCACACCCTATTGAAGCCGGATGCTACCCCGGACCAAATAGCCCAATTGTGCTTCGAAGCCCGCAAGTATCAATTTGCTACCGTTTGTGTAAATCCTACCCATGTGGCATTGTGCGCCGATTTATTAAGAAATTCTCCAGTCAAAGTTTGCTCGGTAATCGGATTCCCACTGGGAGCTTCCGCTCCTAAGGTTAAAGCCTTTGAAACCCAAAACGCTCTAAATGATGGCGCCACAGAAATTGATATGGTGATCAACATCGGGGCACTTAAATCCCGCGATTATGACACGGTCGCACAAGACATTCGCGGGGTCGTGCAAGTTTCGCATGCGCAAGGTGCCTTGGTAAAAGTAATTCTCGAAACCGCACTGCTCAACCAGGAAGAAAAAATAGCAGCGTGCCTGCTCGCCAAAGAAGCAGAAGCCGATTTTGTGAAGACCTCCACAGGTTTTGGCGGAGGCGGAGCAACTGTGGAAGATATCACCTTGATGCGCAAGGTCGTCGGCCCTGAGATGGGTGTGAAAGCCTCAGGCGGTGTACACACCTTTGACGAAGCCCAAGACATGCTGCAAGCCGGCGCAACTCGCATAGGCGCTAGTGCTGGTATCAAGATTGTTTCCGGGGTGAACGGAAATGCTTCAAAGTCCGATTCCAATCAAGAGAATAAAAAACGGGTTTGGGAC
The DNA here is from genome assembly GCA_030123675.1 of Anaerolineae bacterium. Lineage (GTDB taxonomy): Bacteria > Chloroflexota > Anaerolineae > Anaerolineales > Villigracilaceae > JAABUE01. The sequence continues at coordinate 5,917 of JASJYH010000006.1, forward strand.
TTTTGGCAAGAACTAAATGATTCAAACCCCGAGAATATATCAAATGTTTTACAGGCTTATGTCATTGAAGACATATCCTGGTTAGGCCCTGATCCTATTAATTTTTCACACGGGATCGAATCAGTCAACATAAATTTTTGGCAGCCGCTTTTAAGATCCTTCCCTGACATTAAGCGAGAAAGCTATATCTTCTTCGGAGGCAAATCTAATGGCCGAGCTGACGGGCATTTCGACGGTCAGGAATGGGTTTGCGGATTAGGTCATTTTACCGGTACCTTTCAACAAGATTGGCTCACAATTCCGGCTTCGGGAAAAGAAACGAAAATCCGTTGGGCCGAATTCTGCCGACTAAATGCCGGTAAGATTGTAGAAATACAATTCTTGCTAGATATTCCAGATGTTATGGAGCAGGCTGGCTTTCCTGTATTACCGCCTGATAAAGGCGAACCAGGTGTGTGGCCATCACCTCGAACGTTTGAGGGCATCCTGATGGAAGAACAAGATGAGATTGAAACCAACCTAAGTATGAAATTAATTCGGAATATGATTTACACTGGCTTGAATAACTTTGATCAGTCGGCGCTTGGTAGCATGGGCATGGACCAGTTTTTTCATCAGCAAGTATCGTGGTATGGTCCGAGTGGGATAGGAGCCAATCATAACCTTGAAGAATTTGAAAATAATCACCAAAAACCTTGGTTGCGCGCCTTTCCTGATCGGCAAGTGCAAGACCTCGATTCGTTATTTACCGAAGGCCCCTTTATGGGTGCCTCCGGTTGGACAGGTGTTATTGCTAATCATACCGGTGATTACCTGGGTGCTCCGGCGACCGGAAAAAGTATCAAATTCAATGGTATAGATATTTGGCTTAGAGAAGGTGATCTGATCGTTGAAAATTGGGTATTTGTGGATTTGATCAATGTTTTTCGCCAGATTGGAATTGACCTGTTTGATCGCTTACAAAAAAAGGTTGATCAACAAAAATCTTTGATGTATTAGGCCAAAGCAAAATCCCACTTTTGCAAGCGCCAAATGCCGCTTGAGAGTTAGGGCATGCTCAACTTCTGACGAGCAAATTGAAAGGTTCTTTAGTAAACTCCAAAAAAAAATTTTTAATATGCAGATAAAATATTTACATGATCAAACTGTTTAATTATGATAAACTGTATGCCGTTATGCTCCATAAAGTGTAGTGGACAGCAACGCCAATTATTTACAGACCGCATATCGGATTTTCCAATATCGTAAGTTTCATTTGAGTGCTGGCAGGTTTTAGATTGCGGTTTTGAATCATCAGCAGTCTATTGCGCTATTCATCCTAATCTCGGTTATGTTTGCCATTAGGGCTGAGGGATCACAACAGATATCAATAAATAGGCAATTAAAGAGGTAAAGAGCATGGCACGTTTTATTAAAGAAGGGATTAGTGAGGAGGCCTCGTTCGCAGCTGATGTGAAAGTGCGCCAAACAGTTGAAGGCATCATAGATGACATCCGTACGGGCGGCGATAAAGCCGTGCGTAAATTTTCTGTAAAATTCGACAAATGGGACCCAAAGAGCTTTCGCTTGAGTGGGGCAGAACGTGAAGAAATTCTCGCTTCTCTACCTAGCCAAACGATTGAGGATATCCAATTTGCACAGGAACAAGTCCGAAATTTCGCATTACATCAAAAAGCCGCATTAACGGATATTGAAGTAGAAACCCTGCCTGGGGTAGTTCTTGGTCACAAGAACATACCGGTCAGCAGTGTTGGTTGTTATGTTCCCGGAGGCAGGTACCCAATGGTCGCCTCTGCGCATATGAGCGTCGTCACAGCAAAAGCAGCAGGGGTCAAACGAGTAGTGGCATGTACACCACCCATCAACGGTGAGATTCCCGCAGCTACTGTCGCAGCAATGCACTTAGGTGGTGCAGACGATATCTACATCTTAGGCGGTGTCCAAGCGATTGTTTCCATGGTTATGGGAACCGAAAGCATGCAATCTGTCGACTTCTTGGTAGGCCCAGGAAATGCTTATGTCGCTGAGGCCAAACGACAATTGTTCGGCGGGGTTGGCATCGACTTGCTTGCCGGGCCGACAGAAGTCTTGATCATTGCGGATGATTCAGCGGATGCAGAGATGGTTGCCACTGATTTGTTAGGCCAGGCCGAACATGGGCCCACAACACCTGCGATATTAATCACAACTAATGAAGATCTGGCCCATGCCACGATCGATGAAATCAAAGAGCAACTTAAAACCCTACCTACAGCCGACGTCGCAGGTGTAGCCTGGAAAGATTGCGGTCAAATTATTCTGGTTGATGACCTGGAAGAAGCCTGTCAAGAAGCAGACCGCATCGCCAGCGAACATGTACAAGTCTTGACTAAGGATAACGATTATTTCTTGGAAAACATGAGAAATTATGGAGCCTTGTTCTTGGGCCCGCGCACGAATGTGGCCTATGGTGATAAAGTCATTGGCACCAACCACACCCTACCAACGAAAATGGCAGCACGCTATACAGGTGGTTTATGGGTAGGCAAGTTCCTCAAGACGGTTACCTATCAAAAAGTTTTGACGGATGAGGCCAGTGTAATGATTGGTGAATATTGTTCACGCTTGTGCGACCTTGAAAATTTTATGGCCCACAAAGCACAAGCTGATTTGCGCGTAAAACGGTATTCGAAGAATTAATTTGTTCTCATTAACAAAACTTGAATCCCTTAATTGGGCTTGGAGGATATAAGGTGGAAAAGATATCATTGAAAGATCAAGTCGTTGTCGTGACAGGTGCCGCCGGAAATATTGGCTCGGTGATTTGCAAAGATTTTGCAAAGGCGGGGGGAAAGGTTGTACTTGCAGATATATTGGAACCACCCAAAATGCAGCCAATCCTGGATGGCTTGGAAGGCAAAGATCACATTTTCGTGCAATCCTATGTGGATGACAGTGACAGTTGCCAAATGTTGGCCGATAAAGTCAAAGAAAAATATGGCTCATTAGACTTATTGGTGAATTGCGCTGGCATAACAACACCAGTAGCTCACGACGACCTGGAGGGTATGACAGATGAATGGATCAACCGCATATTTGGCGTTAATTGGCGTGGACCCTTTGCTATGATCCGAGCACTCAAGTCATTACTGGAAAAAGAGGATGGGGGCACGGTTGTCAACATTTCATCGATCGCTGGTATAACTGGAGTTGGTAGCAATGTAGCATATTGCGCCTCCAAAGCAGCCCTAGATTCATTGACTCGCTCCCTTGGGCGGGCACTTGCTCCCAAAATTCGCGTCGTTTCTGTAGCCCCGGGTTGGGTAATGGGTGAATATGCCAAACGTTTCGATGCTGACTACCTCCAGTCTCAGATTGATAGTACACCCCTTAAGCGCTTGGCTACTCCAGAAGACGTAGCCCGAGCTGTGCTGGCCGTACATACCAGTTTGACATTTATGACTGGTAGTATTTTGCCCGTAGACGGCGGCAGGCCGTTGGGCGTTTGAGGCGCCATAAGGAGAATTAATGGCTGAAAAGAATCAAAAAGATCAAGAAAAAGATATAAAAATCTCAAGTACACATGCTGGCTATGGCATCGATGATTTTATGAGCGCAGCTAGAGGCGGGCGACGTCAGAGTTTGGAGGGCTTTGACGAGGATTATGTGGATATTGTTGATTATATAATCCGCTGTACCCACAAGATCTGGGAAGATAAGGGCGTTGGCTTAATATATACACATTACAAACAAAACATTGCCATCCATACTTCGGATGGCACGATTTATGGACGCGAGGCCGTGGTTGCAGGAACACTTAAAACGCTAGCTGCCTTTCCCGATGTTCGTTTGGTAGGAGACGATGTGATCTGGTCGGGTAATGATCAAGATGGCTTTCAAGCCTCGCACCGCATTACTTGGATAGGGCATAATACAGGCCACAGTATCTATGGACCGCCAACGGGACGCAAAATCGTACGCCAAGGCATAGTGCATACCATTGTGCATAGTAATAAAATTGTGGAAGAATGGATCGTGCGTGACGAGTTGGCTTTGATCCGCCAACTTGGCTTTGACGAATATAAACTGGCCCAAAAATTTGCTGCACGCCAAGAAGAGCTAGGTGAACCAGATTCAGCCTTTTATGGCGAAACGCCACGCCTCGATGGCCAACTCATGGTAGAACCGATTGACTTGCCGAAGGATACACCTGAGCAGGAGGCCTTTGTACGGACCGCCATCCACGAGATATGGAACCGGCGTATGCTCAACCGCATCAAAGATTTTTATGTGGAAAATTATTACTGCCGAGTGTCAACAAACCGCCACTTGCACGGCCTGGGTGATTATGAAGCTTATGTGCTTGGAATGTTGGCCGCTTTCCCTGATCTAACCATGACCGTCGATCACGTTTGCTTGCAGGGAAATGAGAAAGAAGGATATCGCGTAGCTACGCGCTGGATTCTCCAGGGGACCCATACCGGCACAGGCTATGGTGATCCGACTGGCAAACGGGTTAATCTATGGGGTATCAGTCATCATCTCGTCAAAGATGGGCGTTTTGTGCGTGAGTGGACGGTTTTTGATGAATTCGCATTGCTAAAACAAATTGCCCCACCAATTCTTGATACAGTAGAGGAGTAATTCTTTAATATTTTATAAAATCCGAAATCGTTTTAGTCCTTTAATTAAATTATGTTTATTCATTCTGATATAAGCTCAGGACTACTTAGTTTTGGCGCCCGAATACAGAGTTAGGTAATATCATTTGATGCTCTTAGTTGGGCTGCTTATATCAGCTGTAGTTACGAATGCTTATATAAAACACTATACCCAATTATCAAGATGAATGATTGCCCTCGGAACCAATCAATCAGAATGATCTCGAAACTTGCTCGCAATTTACGAGATTGAAGTCAAATGATATGATCATCTTGATAATAAATAATCTATTGAAACACATTTAAATTATTATTTATCTATAAACAAGGAGCCAATATTTATCATGACATCATCAAAGAGCAAAGATCTGGTTGCCCGCATGTATGCGGCCCTTAATGAGCATGTCATTGAAGGTCAGGAAGAATTCTGGCACGAGGATATGATCTGGCACGGCCCGGCAGGGATTGGCACCAAACCCAGCCTAAAAGCCTTTCAAGACGAGCACCAGCGCCCTTTTTTGCATGCCTTTTCCGATAAAGATGCCAAGGATGAGATACGAATAGCCGAAGACGACATCGTAGCGGGATGGGGCTATCAACACGCCACTCACTCTGGTGACTGGTTGGGCATTCCGGCCAGTGGCAAGCACGTCAAAATCCGGTATATGGATTTTTGGCGCGTTGATGGAGAAAAATTGGCTGAGAATTGGGTCTTGATCGATATTCTAGGCTTTCTGGAGCAATTAGGATACGACGTAAATAAGGTGTTGAATTTCATCGGGTCGAAGGGCCCGGAATTCTTTGATGAGCAATAATGGCAATGGTGGCTTAGCAAACAAACAAGCCCTGTTTGCCCATATGCAGCAGCTGGTGGATGTACCAGACAAACAGCTCAACAAAGTGGTGGCTCAAGCCTATCATTCGGATGCGGTCTGGAACGGATCACATCCATTGAACGAAATTGTTGGTGCGGAAAATATTGATAGGCAAGTTTGGCGCCCATTGCGTCGTGCGCTACCCGATATTGAACGTCGCGATGATATCCTGCTGGGCGGTCATTATAATGATGCTGATTGGGTCGGAGCGGTGGGCAATTATATCGGTACATTTGAAAACGAATGGCTTGGAATTCCCCCTACCCATGGGATGATTTATCTGCGATACGGCGAATATCATCGCTTGGTTGCGGGGAAAATTGCTCAATCCTATATAATTCTAGATTTCCTCGACTTAATGCGCCAAACAGGCTTTTGGCCGATCGCGCCAAGCCTTGGGACAGAAGGTCGGTGGCTAGGCCCGCAAACACACGATGGCGTGCTGCTATCACAACAAGATCCTGTGACCTCTAAAAAATCAATCCAAGCAACCCTTAACATGCACCAAGGATTATTCCATTATGACCATACTCCACCTACGCGGGCAGTCTTAGACAAGATGAAAATGGTAGAATATTGGCATCCCCACATGATGTGGTATGGACCATCCGGAATAGGTACGACTCGTGGGCTAAAAGGGTTCGAGGATTTTCACCAGATTCCCTTCTTGGTTGCGTTTCCAGATCGTGAAGGAGCTCCAAAACCCGGCGGACATTATGTTCGTATTGGGGATGGGAATTACGCGGGAACAGGCGGCTGGCCCAGCCTGAAGGCGACTCACACCGGAGGAAACTGGCTTGGGTTGCCTCCCACTAGCAAATCCATTGCCATGCGGACTATGGACTTTTATCGAATAGAGGCTGACAAAATTGTTGAGAATTGGGTTCCGATTGACATTATCCATATATTACTCCAATTGGGAATAGACGTCTTCGGCCGGATTCGTAGCCAATTTCGTAACAGTGAGTCTGTAAGTGATTGGCTGGTAAACAACCAGTCATCCAAGTGAGATCTATCAAATACTCATCTTTCTTTTCGAATCACGGTCGTTTATCTAACGCATTGGAAGGGACAGAGTATATATATCCGTTTGGATGATACACGACAATTCCCCTCTACATTGATAATCTTCGCGAAAAGGGACGAATGTTAAGAAATAGAGATATAAGGATTTGGAGCCAATCATGAAACTTCGAGTGATTTTGACAGCTATAGGACTGAACGTGTTGCTTTCTTTAGTTGCCCGAGGTTCTGCTCTCGCAGCTGGTTCTTGTCCGCCAGCGTCCTCGGTGGGCGGCTCTGTTGTCGTCAACGCCCGGAACGCTGACATCACTATAAATTCAAACGGGACTGTAGATTATGTCGAAACATGGGTGGTCAATTTTCAAGGCTCGGGCTTCACCTTTGCTTTCCGAGATATACCTCTAAACAAAACTACTGGAATTTCCAGTTGGGGCGTAACCGAAAATGGACTCTCTTATCAAAACAGCAGCACCGGAGAGAATGTATATTCGCTCAGAGAAACCTCCGAATCGTCTAGAATCACTTGGTGCTTCTCTCCCACCACAAACAAAATCCGCACATTCGAATTGCGTTACACCGTTCAAGGCTCCATCGCAATCTACGATGATTTAGATCGTTATTTTTGGAAATTTATTGAATCAGATCGCGGCTATACTATTTTGTCCTCCCACGTGCAAGTACACCTCCCAGGTAGTTTTGCTGCTGAGAATTTGAAGTTTACGGGATCAGACCACCGCATCCTCAATGGAAGTACGGTCGAGTTTCAAGGTGGACCCTTTATTAGTGGTGATGAATGGGAAATTGGTGTGCGCTTCCCTCACGGCACTTTGACATCCTCAGCGCCCGATTGGCAAGCGGCAGACGATAACGCCGGCTTTTATAGTTTACTGATTGTTGCTGGCGCTGCAGTAATATTAATTCTGTCTGTTATGGCAGTGTATCTAATTTGGTATACGTTTGGACGAGACAAGCCAATAGGTGTGCGGGCAAAGTTTATCCCGCGGCCCCCTTCGGATATTCCGCCCGGAATCGTGGGCATATTACTCGATGAACGAGCCGATATGGAAGACATTCTGGCAACGGTTGTCGATTTGTCTCGTAGGGGGTTTATGGAAATAACAGAGACCAACCAACCAAGTTTTACCAAAAGGGCTGACTTTGAGTTCAAGCGCTTAGAAGGTGGGCAAGGTACACTGTTAGCTTATGAGGAACGCTTATTATATGCGCTATTTGGTAGTCGAAAATCAAAGAAACTTTCAAATCTTAAAAACAAGTTTTATAGCGCTCTCCCTGAAATAAAAAAATTAATGTATCAGGAAGTCACTCGCCAAAAATATTTCCCAACAAACCCGGAAAAGGTACGCAGCAGTTATACTTGTGGCGGAATTGCAGGGCTAATAATATTCGGGTTCGTTGGATTCATACTCTTTTCGTGGCTCGCGGAATACTCATTTGCTGCGATTTGCCTGGCAGCATCCATAGTGGTTTTCCCACTGGGTATTGCAATTGTCGGGCGGGTTATGCCACGTAAAACTCATCATGGAGCCAAGCAAGCTGCAATCTGGAATTCCTTTAAAAATTATCTCAAAGACATCGAAAAATATTCGAAGCTTAAGGGTGCCACTGACCAATTTGAAAAGTATCTGCCTTACGCAATTGCATTTGGCCTAGAAAGACGATTCGTCAGGCAGTTTTCGCAGGTTGATACCCCAATACCCACTTGGTATCATATGTATCCTACAGCACAACCGCTACCCCACAGAGCTGGCAGTCGAGGCCGTGGTGTAACACGGCCTAGGGGCCAATCGAGCGGTTCTGGGGGTAGTTTGCCAACTCTCGATCAAGCTTCTGGCCAGGTATTTGCTGGGTTGGGATCAATGAGTGATGGCTTGTTCTCGATGTTAGATTCGGCCTCTTCAATATTTACGAGTGCCCCCCAAAGTTCCGGTGGGGGAGGCGGCTTTTCTGGTGGCGGTGGTGGTGGCGGCGGTGGTTCGAGCGGGTTTGGTTAAAGGTATTTGAGAATTCAACGGTCCAATTCAGGTCGGATTAGTTGCGATTTAACACCTTCATCGAAAATTATTAGGTCAATTATTTGGTTTCTACCAATATCGCATAATGATTGCGGAATTAAACGATTGCCATAAAGGAGCGATTTATGGGAAATGGAAAAATTATGGGGCCAATCTTAATTGTCGTTGGGATTGTCATTTTTCTTCTGGCAACTGCATTTGTAGTTCTCGGTTATTTTTCGGGGCGCACAGATGAGATCACCTCTGTTGTTTTAGGTATTAGCTGTTTTGGTATTGCCCCGTTGGCTTTATTTGGCGGGGTCGGCACGTACCTGTTTATTAGCGGACGCAAAGAAGAGGCTGAGACTGAGCTAATTCGCAAGAAAGAGAGTATTTTGGGCCTCATACAAACCCAAGGTCATGCTTCAGTTGGTAGCATCATGGTTGAGATGGAAATGACGCGCGAAGAAGTTACCAATGCAATTTACGAGTTGGTTTCTATGGGGTTGTTCAGTGGCTTCATCAACTGGGATAAACTCGAATTTTATTCAAAAGATGCCGCCCTTATTGGTTCAAATACGTGTCCGAATTGTGGTGGAATTCGTGAATTGGTTGGGAAAGGTGTTGTGAAATGCCCGTACTGTGGTGTATCTCTCTTTGTGCCCGAAGATGCTGTCCAAACCCAGGCCAAGCCAAAAGCGCCTACAGATGAAAAACAACCCAAAATCCAATAGATGAATATTACACTAAGCATGTCCTCAAGCCTCCATCTGGAAAACAAACACACACTTTGGAAATTTTGGCAGGCTTTGGACAATGCAGATCTAGATCAATCCAAAAAACTCATAGTCGAACATTATGATAAAAATACAGATTGGAATGGATCTCACCCTATAAATCGGTTACAGGGAACAAATCAGCTTTTTGAGGGCTTTTGGGCGCCACTAAAGCAAGCTGTTCCGGATCTCAAACGGAAAGTCGATATCCTAATCGCAGGTCAAATCTATAATAAGAATTGGGTCACATCAACTGGGTACCTGAACGGAACTTTTGTCACTGATTGGCTTGGCATTCCAACCAAAGGCAAGAGCGCAAACATTCGCTATGGTGAATTTTGTGCTTTGAAGTCTGGCAAGATCATTGAAACTTACGTCCTGTTTGACTTATTGGATGTGATGCGCCAGATTGGTCACCCAGCCTTACCCCTTAATTATAGCGGGATAGAAGGGCTTGTTCCGGGACCTGCGACTAAAAATGGGGTCCTACTCGTTGAATCAGATGCCGATGAATCCCAAAAGAGTTTGAAACTTGTCGAAGCCATGCTCAAGGGACTCAAGCAATATGACCAAGAAAAACTAGAAAGTATGGGCCAGCACAATTATTGGCATAATGAGAAATTGAGGTGGTATGGACCCAGCGGAATTGGGACAACGCACGGTTTGAAAGGGTTTGAGGACCATCACCAACGTCCATTTTTAAAAGCCTTTCCTGACCGGGTCGGAGGAAATCACAAGGCCCGATTTGGGGAGGCCCATTACACAGCCTCCACAGGTTGGCCAAGCATGGTTGCCACCCACGCTGGTAGCTACTTAGGAGTGCCAGCAACTGGAAAAAAGGTCACGATGCGCATTATGGATTGGTGGCGGAGAGAGGCTGAATGGCTTGTAGAGAATTGGGTCTTGATCGACCTTCCCGACCTATTTCTGCAGTTTGGGGTTGATCTCCTTGATCGGTCAGCTACAGCAGTAAAGTCCTGATTAAATTTGGAAAGTATCTTAACAATTTATCGGTGAGTGGGGATTTTGACAATGAATTTCTTATAATTTTTGCGATATAAGCGTTATACGTTGAATAACTTTTACATAAATATGCGTGGTAAAAATATGTTATTCGATGGTAATGTACAGTAACAGTAGGGAAAACCCTGGCCTTTCACTTTTATTAGCCAGCAATTTTAATTTTACTATTGACAAAATGGGGATTCGGCGTAAACTTTGTATACGTATTCATAACGTTTTGAAAAATTGGAACTAAGCTGACTATATGCGCAAGAATAATTTGAAAATAATTTGGGCGAAAGGCGACGTGGCGATCAATGGTTGGCTGCATATACCCAGCAGTTGGTCCGCTGAAGTGATGGCCCACCAGGGTTTTGACAGTCTTACCGTGGATTTGCAGCATGGATTGGTCGATTACCAAGCTGCAGTACCTATGTTCCAAGCCATTTCAACAACCGATGTAGTACCACTCGCGCGGGTCCCCTGGCTTGAGCCGGCCATTATCATGAAACTGCTCGATGCGGGCGCTTATGGCATCATATGCCCTATGATTAACACCCGTGAGGAGTGTGAGGCTTTTATAGGCGCGTGTCGATATCACCCAGATGGGTATCGCAGTTTAGGGCCAACACGAGCCCGGTTATATGGTGGCGCTGATTATAGTGATCATGCGAACGATGAAGTACTTACAATTGCAATGGTAGAAACTGCACAAGCAATTGATAATTTAGAAGAAATTGTCAGCACCCCTGGATTAGACGCTGTATATATTGGCCCAGGCGACCTGAGCCTAACCCTCGGTATGAAATCCCGCGTGGACAATACTGAACCAAAATTTTTAGAAATTTTAGAAACAATTATCAGCACCTGTCGCAAGTATGATGTTATCGTCAGCATTTATACTAGCGATCCTAGTTATGCTCGTGACATGATTGCCCGCAGCCTTCAATTCATCACTGTAATGGCTGATTCATACTTATTGGGGAATATGGCCAAGCAAATCGTTACAGCGGTTCGGGAAGGGAAGGCTTAATCAAAGAGATGGTGAAAAAACCTGTAACCTCAATAGATGTTGCCAAGGCAGCAGGGGTATCTCAACCTACTGTTTCTCGTGCTTACGATGAAAACTCCAGCGTTGCACCAGCGACTAGGGCACGTATTTTGGAGGTGGCCAAAGAGCTTAGCTACAACCCCAACGTAATCGCCCGTGGCCTCAGCAAACAGAAAACGGATATCATCGGGATAGTCATGGCAAATCTGACGGTCAGTCTTTTTTACCCGGAAGTCCTTGAAAAATTCACGACCCGACTGCAGCAGATGGGCAAACAAGTTTTACTTTTTACAGTCTCTGCTGAGCACAGCTCAGTAGATGAAATCTTGCCTCGAGTACTTGGGTATCAAGTGGATGCCCTTATTATTACTTCTACCATGCCCGGTAGTGAAATCATTGAAGAATCCACCCGGGTTGGGAGGCCGATAATATTAATAAATCGACTTGCTCCTGGCACTAGTGCGAATGCGGTATGTTGTGACAATGTTGATGGTGGGCGGATTGTGGCTGATTTTCTATTGGATGCCGGACATAAAAAAATTACATACCTTGCCGGGGTGGAGTATTCTTCAACCAATTCGATGCGTGAACAAGGTTTCACCCGGCGGTTACGGGAACGTGGGTTTACAAATGTAAGTTTGGAACAAGGCGACTATTATAGTTACGATTCGGGATGTGAGGCGGCTCGACGTTTGCTAGACACCGATGATCCACCAGACGCGATTTTCTGTGCCGCAGATATTCTGGCTTTGGGTCTGCTTGATACCGCCAAATATGAACTGGGAATCAAAGTCCCAGAAGACCTGTCTGTAATTGGTTTTGACGATATTCCTGTAGCCAGAATGCCCGCCTTTGATCTCACTACGATTCGCCAGCCGGTTGATGAAATGGTTGAAGCGGTTGCGGAATTGCTCTCCCGTCCAGATGGTGAATCACCCATTGGGGAAACAATTCTTCTACCTGGCGAACTCATGATACGTGGTTCTGCCAAAGTTCCCTCCGGAGACTAAAATTGGAAGCGCTAAGGACTGATCTTAACCAGATCGTTGACCCAGATGCTCAGTTTGTAAGCATTGTTTCGGGATTTGAGTTTATTGAGGGTCCTATTTGGCACCCCACTGAGCACACCGTGACGTTTAACGATATTCTTGGTAACTCTATTTTCCGCTGGTCTGAGAAAAATGGCCTGGAAACATTACGCCGAAATAGCTATATGGCAAACGGGAATGCGTACGACCGCCAGGGACGAGTAGTCACCTGCGAGCATGCGACCAGTCGAGTCACACGCACTGATTTCGCAAAAAGCGATAAATTGGAAGTTTTGGCGAAGCAATACCAGGATAAACAGCTAAACAGCCCTAATGATGTTGTAGTCAAAAACGATGGAACTATATATTTCACAGACCCTACTTCAGGCCGAAGTGAAGGATATGGTCTCCCGCGCGAGCCCGAACTTTCTTTTAGTGGGGTCTACCGGCTAGACCCGGAAACTGACTCTCTTACCCTCCTTACAGATGAATTTGCAAAACCAAACGGCCTATGCTTTTCGGAGGACGAATCAAGGCTGTATGTCAACGATAGTACCCGTCAACACATTCGAGTTTTCGATATAACAGACGAAGGTGCACTTGAAAACGGACGTCACTTTACCGATCTCCCTGGGGATTCTCCTGGTGTCGCAGATGGCATGAAGATCGACCAGGAAGGCAACATCTTTTGTTGTGGACCCGGCGGCATCCATGTCTTTACTCAAGAAGCGCGTCCGCTTGGTTTGATCCCAACTCCAGAAACGGCAGCAAATTTTGTCTTTGGTGGCGATGATTTTCGTACTATCTACCTCACAGCAAGTACCAGTCTTTACCAACTGGCCGTGCGCATTCCGGGACATCCTACTTTTATTGATTAACCTTATGCCTGAAACCATTAATATAACCCATAAAAAACTTGAAAAATTTTTAACCGAATTATTTGCCATAACAGGCATGAACGCTGAGGACTCCAGCTGGTGCGCGGAAGCAATGGTCAAAACCAATTTGTGGGGCGTGGATTCACATGGTGTTTTGCGTGCTCCCGATTATCTTAAGCGTTTAACCTCCCGGGCTATCAATCCCACTCCTAAAATCGAAACGGTCCGCGGTGGGGGCGCTCTTGAGACAATGACCGGGGATGATGGCATGGGTTACGTCGTTGGAAAAGCGGCAATGAACCGGGCCATTGAATTGGCTGAAAAGTACAATATCAGTGCAGTTGGAGTTACAAACAGCAACCACTTTGGGGCAGCAGGTCTGTATGCCCAGATGGCCGCGGAAAGAGACATGATCGGGATGGTTATGACGAATGTGATCCCGAATGTCGTAGCCCCAGGGGGCAGCCGCCCAATTACCGGAAACAATCCACTTGCGGTTGCTGTCCCAACTTTTGGTGACATTCCCTTTGTATTCGATATATCCTTATCAAATGTCGCTGGCGGCAAATTGCTGCTTGCAAGCAAGAAGGGCGAGAAAATTCCCTTCGACTGGGCCACTGATAAAGACGGGCGCCCCACGGATGACCCGGACAAAGGGTTTGAGGGGTTCTTGCTACCTGTCGGCGGCCATAAGGGGCTTGGGCTTTCCTACGTAATCGACATCCTCTCTGGTCTCATCACCGGTGGTGTATTTCAATTTGGGATCAAGAGCATGTACAAACATCCCAATGATCCGAGCCTTACCGGGCACTTTATGATTGTCATCAATCCCCTTATCCTGATGAGCCGGGATGAGATGCAGACCCGTATGGCAGAATTCCGGGAAACTATCAAAACATCCCCGATGTGGGACGATAGCCGGGAAATGATGCAGCCCGGAGAAATAGAACACAAGACTCAACAAGAACGCATAAAAAACGGAATCCCCATTTCAGCGCAACTCTACGAAGACCTAGTTGCGTTGGGAACCAAAATGGGCGTCTCGGAAAATATCTGACCTAAATACATATTTCTAATTGGAGTAATAATGGAAACAATCATCACCTCACCAAACAAGACCGTGAAAATCGGACCCGATCATCCGTTCGTAATTATCGGGGAACGTATCAATCCTACCGGCCGAAAGCTGCTGGGCAAAGAAATGGCCGCAGGCAACTTTGACAGGGTGCGCCAAGATGCGATAGCTCAGGTGCAGGCCGGTGCTCACATGATCGACATAAACGCCGGCATACCAATGGCCGATGAGCCTGGAATCCTGGCTGAGGCGATTCAAGTTGTTCAGTCGGTGGTAGATGCACCCATATCTATAGACTCATCCATTATTGGCGCACTGGAAGCAGGTTTGAAGGCATATCAAGGCAAACCGCTGGTAAACTCGGTTACGGGCGAGGAGGATCGGTTGGAGGTCATCTTACCGTTTATTGCGGAACATAAGGCAGCAGTGATCGGAGTTGCAAATGACGCCTCCGGCATCTCCCACGACGTAGATGTCCGCTTTGCCGTCGCAAAATTGATTGTCGAGCGCGCCGAATCCTACGGCATTCCCCGGGAGGATGTCATAATCGACCCATTGGCTATGCCGGTCGGTGCCATCCCAGGGGCAGGGCCGACCCTGTTCAAGCTTATCTCGCGGATCAGCAATGAGCTGGGCGTCAACACCTGTTTAGGTGCCTCAAATGTTTCGTTTGGCCTGCCGGCTCGGCCGGCGCTTAACGCAACATTTCTTGCAATGGCGATCGGGGCCGGGCTGACCAGCGCTATCACCAACCCGCTCGAACCAGAAATGTACAAGGCAATTCTAGGCGGGGATGTTTTCATGAACCACGATGATAACTGCCAGGCCTGGATCGCACATAACAAATCCAAAGTAACCGAAGGAGAAACGGGGGGCCGCCGATCGCGACGGTCAATCAGAGTCGAGCAACCGACAAACTAGAGCTGTCGGACTATAACAAAAAGTTCCACCCAAATCCAAATTCAATATGTAGAAAAGGAGTAAATATGGCTGAAAACAAACCATTCAAGTGGGAAGAGATGACAGCGGGTGCTGTTGTCGAGCATGCAAAAAAAGACGATATAGCGATATTGCCACTCGGGGCAATCGAGCAACACGGTCCTCACTGTCCAAACGGGGATGACAGCTACAATGCAATCAGAATGGCCGAACTCATCTCCCGCAAAACGGGTGTGATGATTCTACCTTGCCCGATGTACGGATCGCACCCTTATCATCATTGGAAAATGCCCGCCAATATACCACTGAGCTACGAAACTCACATCGCGCTAGTGACAGATATCGTGCGCGGCGCAGCTGTGACAGGCTATAATAAATTCATCTTGCTCTCAGCACATGGTCAAGTATCATCAACTATTGTGGCTGTGCACAAACTGGGCCTTGAAGGATATTTCACCCTCTCCCTGCACTGGTACGATTTTCTGCGCGACAACAAAGACGTGCTAGACGATTGGATGTGGCACGCTGATGAGGCCGAAACGTCCGTCGCGCTTTATCTTTTCCCTGAGTTCGTTGATATGAGCAAAGCAACGAAAGGCGGCGGAGAAGCCCTCATCGACCGTAAATTTATCATCGCCCCAGGTGCACCCGCCAAGCCAGGCATGATGTACCATTTCGAAGGTACTTTTGCCCGCCCCGAATATAAGGATCCGGGATTGAAAACCGGTGTCATCGGTGATGCGACCAAAGCCACCGTTGAGAAGGGCGAAAAGATCGTTACCCGCCTGGTCGACCACGTCGCAGATCTGATCGAAGACATTCGCTCGCGCTACAAACCTGGTGAAAAACCACCAGTGATGTAATTTGAGTAAAATAAATATACAAATGGTTTTAATGATTTTGTGTTGGTCAACAAGCTCTAGTGTATAAAAAGATTTACGAGGAATCCAGGAATATATTTTCATTCCTGGATTCCTAACCTTCATAATTTAGTTTATTAATTATCAAACCAGGAAAGTTTCGATGAAATTTAAAGACAAAGTAGCCATTATTACCGGCGCAACGAAGGGTATCGGGGAAGCGTGTGCGCACGAGTTTGCAAAAGAAGGCGCGAAGGTCGTTGTGGTCGGACGTACAAAGGAACTAGGCAATAAAGTTGTCGCAGACATTCAAGCCAATGGCGGCACTGCGATGTACGTTGAAGTAGATATCAGTCAGAAAGCCGAGGTAGATGCGATGGTGGCGCAGGTAGTGGATACCTACGATACAGTAGACATCGTGGTCAACAACGCTGGGGTTAACCATAGCGCGGACTTTTTTGATATAACTGAGGAAGACTGGGACTGGGTCATGAGTGTGGACCTCAAAGGAACGTTCTTTGTTAGTCAGGCTGCGGCCCGGGTGATGGTTGACCAGGACAAACCAGGCGCCATCGTCAATGTTTCCTCCGTCATGGCTCAGCTTGCTCTTGCCAATCAGATCCCATATTGCGCGGCCAAAGGGGGTGTCAATCAGCTCACCAAGGCCATGGCCTTATCATTGGTCGATCGCAACATTCAGGTCAATTGCTGCGCTCCAGGACCTGTAATGACGGAACTTATGGAGCGCGTTGTCAACAATGAACAGAAGAAAAAACAATTAATGGACCGCCTCCCTATTGGACGAATAGCCACCACTAAAGAAATAGCCCGTGTTATCATATTCCTGGCCAGTGAAGAGGCTGCGTTTCTTGTAGGCCAGACCATCTACCCTGATGGTGGGCGATCAATTCAAGCCTTTCCAAGGCGACTGGAGAAGTAAAATGACCCTTCCAAAAATCGGCCTTATCACTTTCGGTGACAATCGCGAACATGAATGGGAGCACGTCTTTAAGAAGATGACCATCCCACGTCACGATGAGGCTATTACCTTTTTCAAAACACTGCCTATCGAGCTAGTTGTACCGGAATCCGTTGCTCGCACAAAGGATGATATCGATACTCAGGTTGATAAGCTCAAAGCAGCCGGCATAGAAGTGTTCGTGGCCCATCTCCCGTGCTGGACCTCGCCGAACCTGGTGGTACGCGGGATCATGCGGGCGGATTTGCCCACTGTGGTTATCGGTAACAAGCATCCCGGTACTCACAGCACCGTTGGGCTGCTGGGCACAGGTGGGACCCTGAGCCAGATAGGGTATTCCCATCTGAGAATCCGTGAAGATTTCAACGATGAGCTAATACACAAAATCCTGCCATACTTCCGAGCAGCGGCGACAAAAGTCAGGTTGCCTGGCAAAGTGTTCGGGCTTTTCGGCGGACGCTCACTCGGTATCGACACGGGTACGTTTGACCCAATGCAATGGAAAAAGCTTTTTGGTGTAGACACCGAACACATTGACCAGCTTGAGATCATCCGCCGCGCAGATTTGGTGGAAGACAAAGACACCGAAAAAATGATGACCTGGCTGACTTCATCCGTGGGTAAGGTCGAATACAACGATGACAAATTCACACCAGAAAAACTGGCGTTCCAGGTTCGTTGCTACATAGCCACGATGCAGATCATCCGTGAGATGGGTTTGGATTTTGTCGCAATCAAGTGTATGCCCGACCTCACCACCCATTTCGTTCCGCAATGTATTTCCGCGGCCCTGCTCCCCGGTCCATATGACGCCGATGGGATGCGCGACCCAATAATGATGTCCTGTGAGGCTGATGGGGATGCTGCCCTGACGATGGAAATTCTCAAAGAGATTTCCGGTGGAAAATCTGTCCTGTTTATGGATGTGAGCTATATCGACGATGACAACGATACCTATTATTTCCCCAACTGTGGTGCATTCTGTACCTGGTATGCAAAGCGGGATGCTAACCCCGAAGTGAACCTTAAACAAATTGAACTTCGTGCTGCAAACCGGCCCGGTGGCGGCGCAATTACTTATTTCAACCCAGATCCTGGTGAGCTGACTCTGGCCCGGTTGTACCGCGTAGATGGCGAGTACCGTATGGCAATTATCAAGGGCGAAACGGTCAAAATTTCCAAAAAGGAATATGACAAGTTTGTCGAGGCCCGCGGCAGCCACCAACTCCCAACCGCTTTTATTAAATTGGAGGCGGATTCTGATTTGCTTATATCGGAGTTTGGCTCAAACCATATCTTAGGAGTAGATGGCAGATACACCGAAGAACTGGTCCAATTCTGCGGACTACTCGGAATTACCCCAGTATTCTTTAACCTAAAAAAGGAGGTTCTTGATGGACAGACGCGAACGATTTAAAAAGATTACAAATTTTGAGGAAGCGGACCGGGTCCCGGTGGATTTGGGCAGCCATGTTGCCTCGATTCATCGAATTTCATACGTAAATCTGAAAAACCACTTAAACGACCCCGAATTAAAGAACGAAGACGTGATTCTAGATCGCATGGTGCAAAACGTTATCCCGGATGAAGCGCTGCTTAATCGATTAAACGTCGATTTTCGCTGGATAGCTCCCAATTGGATCGATGTGGTCGACGTAACAGACGAAATCTACATGGATATGTGGAAGATCGAGTGGCAGTTTATGATCGACGCATACAGCGTGTATTCGTCCCCATTGTCTGAGGCCAAGACCATTGCCGATATCGAAAATCACCCTTGGCCCGACCCAACTGACCCTAAACTTTGGGAAGGATTGGCCGAACGCGCAAAATGGCTGTATGAAAATACAGATTACGTGCTGGTTGCCGACTCAATCAAAGGCGGCATCCTGACAAAAGCTTTCCAGATCCGTGGTTACGAGATGATGTTTGCAGACCTGGCAAACAACCTCGATTTTGCCAATGCTCTTATGGATAAAATTCTTGAAATGTACAAGCTATTTTGGGAGGAGTTCTTGAAACATGTCGGGCCGTACGTAGATATGGTGTACTTCACCGACGACATTGGCGGGCAATCCTCGATGATGATTTCGCCCACCACTTTTCGAACGATGCTCCAGCCGCGCATGGCCGAACTGATTGACCACATCAAAAGCAAGGCAGATGTGAAATTCATGTACCATACCGATGGCACGGTCACCCCGGTTATTGAAGATATCATCGACATGGGCGCGGATATTCTCAATCCGATTCAGACATCAGCAATAGGGATGGAAACATCCGTTCTAAAGGAACTATACCATGGACGGCTATGTTTCCATGGCGCAATCGATGTACAACAGATGCTGCCCTTTGCTACCCCTGAGGAGGTCCGGTATGACGTGACCAGGCGTCTTTATGATTTGGGACGCGGCGGTGGCTATATCCTAGCTCCCTGCCACAACATCGGTTCAGATGTACCCCCGGAAAACACCGAAGCGATGTTCAAAGCAGCGCACGAGATGGGGGCTTACCCTCTGGATTTGGCGCAGTACTTGAAAAAAGAACACCTGGAGAAACCTACCGAGGAGCAATTTGCTGCCCAGGCCGAGGCTCCCAAACTGGCACGGGCACCTCGAAAGGGGAGAAGTTAACAAAGTCAACTACGAGTGAACTACCTGATTGGCTGACAAAGCTAATCTTTTTACATTTGACAAATTCGCAAATTCGTAAATATGGGCTAACTCCATATTATAACAATTGGACAAAACCCAACTACTTAGGCACAATTACTTGTGCTCTGATCCCAAATGAGAATTGTCAGTCAATCAGGTGACCAGTTCATATCCATTGTCAACAGATAGGATAGATGGACATAGCTAAAAAAAATTGAAATTATATACTTGTAATCTAGTTTCAACAGTGAATAAAATAATTTTATAAGGAGAAATCCAATGAGCAGAGAAGATGATATTCTCGACAGCTTATACGACCTAACGATTGATGGAGAGCGCGATAAAGTAGTTGCTCTAACGAACGAATCTTTGGAGCTGGGCATGGACCCGCTAGTGGTCCTGTTTGATGCCCTTATACCAGCCCTAGAGGAAGTCGGGCGCCAGTTTGAGGCGGGCACATTTTTTGTGCCCGAAATGCTGGTCGCTGCTAAAGCGATGCAAGGCGCCATGGATGTGCTTCGACCACTTTTGGCCAAAACCGATGCAAAACCCCTGGGTACCTTTGTTATGGGCACGGTCAAAGGCGACATCCACGATATCGGGAAAAACCTATGCAATATCATGCTTGAGGGTGCAGGATTTAATGTGATAGATTTGGGCGTCAATGTCCAGGAGCAAACCTTTTTGGATGCTATCAGAGAGCACAAGCCCGACGCATTAGGATTGAGCGCGTTTCTAACCACCACTATGCCCATGTTTATTCCACTTATTGCGGCGATTGAAGAAGCCGGTTTACGGGATGGCCTGCTTATTTATGTCGGAGGCGCCCCAGTCACACAGGAGTATTGCGACAAAGTCGGTGCGGACGGATATTCCCCCAATGCCAGTGCCCTGGTGCGGCACCTGAAAGAAAAAATGGGAATAAAAGCGTCAGGGTAGGTCTTGGATATGATTTACAAAGCCCTCATCGTTGTATAAGGATATTTCTGTAAACTCTCAATAATATTCCCAGCCTAAAAATTAAACAATACGATTTCCAAACATCTCTTCATCGATTATTTGGTGAAGAGATGTTTATTTAATATTTTGTTGGTATTCAAGGAATTTGTTCAACGCGATTGATAAAATTGGAGGCCGCCTCAAAGACCTGATCTTTGTCCGCATCCCTCGTGAAAACATGGCCTGCTTCCATTATATAAATTTTTGTTCTATCTGACGTGCCTAGGCCCGTGTCCAAGGGGGATTTTGTGATTTAACTTCGAGAAAGATGGGACAATTAACTTCATGTGCACCTTTTATGTAGCCCGTACTTGTCAAAAACTCACGCACAATTTCACCGCCCACGAATTTGAAATTCTTCCTAAAGAGCTTTACCCAGTCTTCTAATTCTTGTGGGTAATGCGCGTCCAGCCAGCCCCTGAAAGAACCGTATTTTGCTTTCAATTCCAAGATGCGCCGGGCGTTTTCAATTGCTGCATTAACCTTTAATTTGTTGCGGATGATACCTGCATCTGATAGCAATCGCCCTCTGTCAGGTTCTCTGTAATCTGCTATTTTCTCAATCTCAAACCCATCATATGCGCGTTGGAAATTATCAGCTTTCTTAAGAATAGTGAGCCATGAAAGTCCGGCCTGATTAATTTCTAGGATCAAGCGCCCGAACAATTGATTGTCATCGTCAATGGGAAAGCCATATTCGGTGTCGTGATAATTCTTATTGAATTCATCTTCGGGGTGTTCGAGCACGTATTGGCAATAAGTAGTCATAAGGATGTTCTCCAAAGCACATTGGAAATCCGTGGCAATTAATTTACCCCACTATCAGCATTTCGCGCGCTGTATCACTTAAGCTTTCAGAACCTGAATCAGTTATGACTACATTATCTTCGATCCGAACACCATTACGGCCGGGAAGATAAATCCCCGGTTCAATTGTATAGGTCATACCTGGTTCCAATATTTGCATATTATCCCCGCGTATGTAAGGCTGCTCGTGGCCTTCTATCCCAATGCCGTGACCTGTACGATGCGTGAATTGTTTCCCATAGCCAGACTCTTCGATCACAGCCCGTGCGGAATTGTCCACCTCGGCGCAGGCCAGACCTGGTTTTCCAGCCGCGCGCCCGGCCGCATTGGCTTCTTGTACGATTTTGTGGATCTTCGCGTACTCAGAATCTACTTTCCCGACTGCGAATGTACGGGTCAGGTCTGAGATGTAACCATCTATAGTCGCGCCAAAATCGATCACCAGCAGATCACCCACCTGCAGTTTTCGTTCTGTGGGGCTGGCATGCGGGTTGGCAGAATTTGGTCCGCTTGAGACGATCGGAGAAAAGGGGAACTCTAGATCTGAGCCATTGCGCAACAATTGGATCCCCAACTCAGCAGCCAATTCCTTCTCGGTCATCCCGATTTTTATCAGCGGGATGGTTGCTTTGAGCGCGGCTTGTGCCACTTTGACCGCCTTACGCATCAATTCGATCTCAGCTTTGTCTTTCTTCAATCGCAGTAAGCCTAAGATCTCACTTGCATCCTGGAAATCGGCACTAGGTGCGCCGGCTTTTATAAAATTATATTCGAGCAAACGCATTCGTTCTGACTCAAGACCGATACGCTTCCCGTCCAGACCTAAGGCCAGCATGGCGTTCCGAAAAACCGCATTCCATTCTGACGGGTTTTCACCGTATGCAAAGGGCTGCACCGGATAAGGGATTTGTTCCACTTTTAGGATTTCTAATTCCGGGAGTACAAGTGCTGGTTCTTGATCTTTTGCTATCAGTAAAATGACCGGGCGTTCCATTAAATGGAATTTCACCCCTGTTAGATATATCAGGGTAGGGCCGGGATTTAGGGCCACGGCATCCAGGCTTGAGTTCCGGAGAGAAGCGTTGAGTTTTTTTAATCGAGCAGTAGTCATTTAGTCTTCTTGACTACCGTCCTGATCATCCGACTTTTTGCGAGGTCTAGGCGGTTCAATGACGACTTCCGGTGAAAGCGCCCATTTGATAACCTGATCCATGTGGGTGATCGGGACAAGCTTCAATTCCGCCTTGGCAGATTTCGGTATATCTACCAAATCTTTTAGATTCTTCTCTGGCAACAAAACAACTTTTAGGCCTGCTCGATGGGCAGCCAATACTTTCTCGCGCACGCCCCCGATTTGCAGCACCCTTCCGCGCAGGGTAATTTCACCAGTCATGCCGATTTCACAATATACTGGTCGCCCGGTGAGCACTGAAGCGATGGCGGTTGCCATAGAGATTCCTGCGGAGGGGCCATCCTTGGGAATTGCACCTTCCGGAAGATGAACATGAATGTCCAAACGATCGAAAATTTCAAGATCAATCTCAAAAAATTCAGCGCGTGACTTTATATAGGTTAAAGCGGCCTGCACAGATTCTTGCATTACATCCCCTAATTGGCCAGTCATTTGTAATCCGCCTTTGCCTTCCAAGACTGCCACTTCAACCGGCATAATCTCGCCGCCGTTCTCGGTCCAGGCCAATGATTGCACCACTCCGACTTCGTCCTGTCGCTCCGCTTCGGTTGCGAAATATTGTTGTGGTCCAAGAAGTTTCTCAATTACCTTTGGGGTAACCTGATTAGAATACTTCTTGCCCTCAGCCATCAAACGTGCAATTTTTCGGCAGACGCGGCCGATCTCACGCTCCAAATTACGGACGCCGGCTTCATAGGTATACTCACGGATTAGTTTTTTCAAGGCGGCGCTCTCAAATTTCAAATCGATTTTTCCTACGCCGTTCTCTTCAATTTGACGCGGGATTAGATAGCGCGTGGCAATTTCCAGCTTTTCTTCTTCGATATAACCAGGGAATTCGATCACTTCCATACGGTCGAGCAATGCCGACGGGATCGGCCCAAGGGAGTTGGCGGTTGTTACAAACAAGACTTTTGATAAGTCAAATGGGATTTCTAAGAAATGATCGCTAAAGGCAAAATTTTGCTCGGGGTCCAGAACTTCAAGTAAGGCAGAAGAAGGATCACCGCGAAAATCAGAGCCTAGCTTATCAATTTCATCCAGCATAAACAAAGGATTGGCGGTCCCGCCGCGTTTTATGGTTTGTATTATGCGGCCGGGAAGTGCGCCAATATATGTGCGCCGATGGCCGCGAATCTCCGCTTCGTCACGCACGCCCCCAAGGGAAACGCGCAAAAACTCTCGCCCTAGGGAATCGGCAATCGAGCGCCCCAATGAGGTTTTGCCGGTCCCAGGTGGGCCTACAAAGCACAAGATCGGCTGGCGATTCTTCTTTGGTTTTAGCGAACGGACTGCTATATATTCAAGAATCCGTTCCTTGGCTTTTTTCAAGGCATAATGATCGCGCTGCAGAATTCTAGCCGCATGTTTTACATTAAGATTGTCTTCGCTGAATTTTGTCCACGGCAGATCTACGATCCAGTCCACATATGTGCGGATGATGCCCACTTCGGGCGCCATTGGCGGCATCTGTGATAATCGTTCAATTTCTTTGAGCGCAATCGCTTTGGGTTCATCTGGCAGTTTGGCTTTTTCAACTTTTTGTCTTAATTCATTGATATCACGTGTCCAAATATCGGTTTCGCCCAACTCGCTTTGTATGGCTTTCATCTGCTCACGCAGATAAAACTCGCGTTGACTACGGTCTACTTCAGATTGCACGCGGTCGTGAATCTCGTCTTCCAACTCAAGCACATCCACTTCTTGTGCTAGCAATTTGTTGAGATGCTGTAGTCGCTTTTGGGGCTCTTTTATGAGCAACAATTTCTGCTTCTCTTTAGAATTCAGAGATAGCGAAGTGACGATCATATCTGAAAGCCAGCCCGGATCGGAAATATTCAGAGCGAAGAGGTGTGCTTCTTCAGGTATCGATCGGTCGAGTTGAATACAACGCTCGAACAAATCAACTGCTGAGCGCATTAGCGCTTCGGTTTCACGGTCGGGAGTTTGCGGTTCAATAATAGGGCGCGCACGCACTTGGATATAAGGAGTGGTTTGTAGAAATTCCACAATCTCCACTCGTCGCCGTCCCTGCACGAGCGCGGAGTGAGAACCATCAGGCATCGAAAGCAAGCGTCCAACGGCCATCTCGACACCCAAATCCAAAAAGTCTTTTGGGCCGGGCTTGTCGATCTCTGAATCGCGTTGGACTAAGCCTATGATGGTTTGGTCATTCAATTGCGCTTCCTGCACAGCCAACAATGAGGCTTCTCGGCCAACAAACAACGGCGAGACCATCTTTGGGAATATGATCAGATCCCGCAAAGGCAATACCATGGCAGTGATCAAGCCATCTTCATCCAACTCCATGGTTGGAATGCGATAAAGCTCTTCTGTGCGCTGTGTGAGCGCCAGATTAAAGTTATCTTCTTCTTCGTTCCAGTCGGTGTGATTATCCATTAATTTCTATCGGGGAATTTAGCTTGTCCCAGGCTGTCACTACTTCTGCGGTGACGAACATCGAACCAGCAGAAAGCACAATGCTACCATCTTTTTCAGATAATTCCAGCGCACGATGCAAGGCTCTTTCGACGGGTTCTAACGCTTCAAACTTGATCCCAACTTGCTCCGCCACCCGACAAATTTTCTCCGGCTCCAATGCCCGTGGATGGTCGGCTCGGGTGACAACTAGCTTCTTGATCTTAGACTTCATCTCAACGAACATACCTTGCAGGTTTTTGTCTTCGGAGGCCCCAAGAATTAGGGTTACTTGATGCTCAGGGAAATATGTGTTCAAGGTTTGACACATTCTCGCAAATGAATCTTGATTGTGCGCGGTCTCAAAAATGACCGGTGG
This sequence comes from Anaerolineae bacterium, assembly GCA_030123675.1. Lineage (GTDB taxonomy): Bacteria > Chloroflexota > Anaerolineae > Anaerolineales > Villigracilaceae > JAABUE01. The sequence goes on from JASJYH010000006.1 coordinate 31,504, forward strand.
ATCACGGCGCGCGATTTCAAAGCGACCGCGCCACTTGGCAGAAGCAAAGCCTTTTTGGATTGCTTCGTCAGGGACATTGAATCCACTGGTTTTGAGAGCGGCGTAAGCGACAGCTGCATTCTCGATCTGATGCTCGCCAAGGAGCGGTATCCTTATTTTTAGGGGTGGCAGGTTTGGGGCTTGGACCTGAAGCGTTTGTCCGTCCAGTGAGTGCGAAAGGGACCTACAAGTAATATCTCGCCCAACCAGGCTAAAATCACAACCGGCTTCCAGTGCAGTCATTTCAAGAACTTTGAGGGCCTCATCTTTTTGGGGTGCAGCGACAACCCCCACGCCGGGTTTGATGATACCGGCCTTTTCGCCTGCAATTTCTGCCAATGTGTCACCTAGTAGGAGTGTGTGATCGTATGAAAGTGAAGTGATGACTGAAACTCGCGGCGTGACGATGTTGGTGGCGTCCAGCCGGCCGCCAAGCCCAACTTCGATCACGGCTGCTTCACAGCCCTGGCGGGCAAAATAGAGGAACCCAAGTGCGGTTGTGATCTCGTAGGTGGTCAAACGAGGAACGCGCGCGACCGCAGGCTTGATTTCGTCAACCAATACGGTAAGGTCTCCATGAGAAATGGGTTGACCATTTACCTGGATGCGCTCGCAGAAATCCCATAAATGCGGAGAGGTATAAAGGCCGGTCTTGTATCCGGCTGCCTGTAACGCGCTGGCAGCCATCACGCTGACCGACCCTTTGCCCTTCGTGCCGGCGACATGAATTATGGGATATTTGGCTTCGGGTTCGCCAATTTCGGCCATCAAAGCGCGCATGCGCGCAAGGTTGAATTCGGCCTTGATTAAGTCTGAAACTGGTTTGCGACTATAATCAATGTAAGAGTACAGGTAATCGAGGCCCAAATTGTAGGCTTTCTCAGTGTCCATAGGATAAGATTGTAAATCTAAATTCGGTTCCCGTAAATTATACTTTGATGCAAGTTGGTCTTTGAATGGTATGATCAAATATTCAGTTTTGGGCCTAACCTTATAAGAAGGAGAGCATTATGAAAAACCTTAGTATCAAACATTATGGGATCATCCTATTCACCCTAGCGACGGCTGTCTTACATCTCAAACTGATCCCGGATATTGGATTCACCCTAAACGGGCTGGGTTATCTGGGTCTCTTAGGGGCCTACTTCCTACCGATCGCCTTCTTCCAGAGTCGTCACAAATTGGTCTGGTGGGTGCTGTTTGGGTACACCTTATTAACAATCATTTTGTGGGTAATAATGGGTGAAATGCAATTTGATGCAAGCCCTGGCGCGATGATTGGTTACTATGCCAAGGCCGCCGAAGTAGCCTTGCTGATCTTGCTTTGGATCGATAAACCCGCGAAATAAGTTACTTGTTACGCTTTTGTAGCAGGGGTTTTACATGCCCCAGGTCCAAATTGTTTATAAAATAGTGGCTGGCTCTACAAACTTGTAATATTTTCGTGCGGTATATTGACGCCTCAATAGGTCATGAGTGTCCTCACAAGATAACGCGATTCAGAAAGTTTAATGGTCGGCATTCTCACCATTCACCTACATCTGCCGGGTTGTGCTTCGCTAAAAGAAAAACGCGGACGCCTCAAGCCGCTGATGAATCAACTACACAAGAAGTTTAACGTTTCAGTGGCTGAGATGGAACGCCAAGATATGTGGCAGGAAGCGGTCATTGCCTGTGCACTGGTCAACAATAATGGCACCCAAATCCAACGCTCGTTGCAAAGTGTGGTGAAATGGTTGGAAGGCAATTGGCCTGATGGGGATGTAATCGATGAGAAAATTGAAATTATTTGATGTCATTCCCCGATGGGGACGATGTGCGTATAGTATAGGCACTGACATAGGAAATAAGGTGATATTATGGATTTAGGACTAAAAGACAAACGCGCCTTTGTCGCCGGCGCCTCCCGCGGACTAGGATTCGCGACTGCGCTGGGACTGGCCAAGGAAGGCTGCAAACTAGTCATCAACAGCCGGGATGAATCCAATATAAAGTTTGCAGCTGAAAAAATTGCATCCGAGACTGGCGCTCAGGTCAGTGGCTTGGCTGGTGATGTCGGCGAGAAGAGCGTTGTCGAAAAACTGGTCATTGAGGCCGCCAAAATATTGGGCGGCCTGGATCTATTGCTCACCAACGCAGGTGGGCCCCCGCCGGGTTCATTTGAAAGCCACTCTGACGAAACATGGCAAAAGGCGATTGATCTATCGTTCATGAGTCATGTGCGCTTTATCAATTCGGCTTTGCCATATTTACGGAAATCCGATGCGGCCAGTGTATTAACGGTCACATCCATTTCAGTGAAACAACCCGTCGAGAATTTGATTCTCTCTAATAGTGTGCGTAGCGCGACGGTCGGATTAACCAAGTCGCTGGCGCTTGAATTGGGAAAAGACGGCATCCGCTTTAATTCCATTTTGCCAGGCTGGACGGAGACAGAAAGAATTGTTGAACTGATGGCTGCTCGGGCTGAGGCCAACAATTCCACGCTCCAGGAAGAAGCGGACAAACAATCTGCACAGGCTCCTTTAGGGCGAATGGGAACCCCTGAAGAATTTGCCAATGCAGCGGTATTCTTGCTTTCACCGGCAGCTTCCTATATCACGGGAGTCATGTTGAATGTAGATGGGGGCATGTACAAAGGAACCCTGTAGAATTTACAAGACAAGCTTGCGAAGGTTGGGATCCTTCGGCTCTGTTTCAAGGCGAGCCATTGCAAGTTTTACTTACTGTGAGTTGGATTAATATCTGAACTCCAATAGCTGTTATATATCTGTGTTTTGGTCGTTCAAAATTCTCTTACAGAGTGCGGCGTAAATAGCTGAACCAAAACTCTGTTGTATTAGAGCCAACCCGTATAAGCAAGTTTGTAGTTTTATACAAGGAGCAGTATGAACATAGAATCAGGTACAATCTGTGTTCGTTTCTCTTGTAACCCCCAAGGTTTATCCTTATAAGAATAAACAAATGAATTTATGACAAAATTCTCTTTCCTTGCACGTACATCCCTGCTGATCAGTTTCTTTTTCGGAATCGACAAGGTACTGGCTTTTGTGCGCACTGCAATCATAGCGCGCCAATACCGAGATTCAATTGACTTACTAGATTCCTTCAACGCAGCTAACAACCTTCCGGATGTGATCTTTGCACTAATCTCGGGCGGCGCGTTGGCGATGGCCTTCATCCCACTCCTGACCGAATACCTGACACAAAAAAATAGAGCCGCAGCCTGGGATTTATTCTCACGGGTTGCCAACCTTGCCTTTGTAGTTACTCTCGTCGCAGCCAGCTTAGCTGCAATATTTGCCCAGCAAATCGTAGATTCCGATTTCGGCATTGCTCCCGGATTTGGTCTGGAGCAGCGCCAATTGATGGCCAGCCTCATGCGTCTGAACTTAATCGCCACGATAATTTTCTCAATTAGCGGCTTGGTCATGGCCGGTTTACAAGCCAATCAACATTTCCTCTTGCCCGCGATGGCGCCCATCCTATATAATGTGGGTCAAATTATTGGCGCGCTATTCTTTTCAGAACGGTACGGAATCCATGGCTTGGTCTATGGGGTTATCCTTGGAGCGGCTTTACACCTTCTCATTCAGGTCCCTGGTCTGATCAAATATCAATTTCGCTGGACACCCGCTCTTGACCTACGAGATAAAGGACTTCAAATTGCGATCAAATTGATGGGCCCACGTCTGCTGACCATGCTTGGGATCCAATTTATCGTCATTGCACGCGACAATTTGGCTTCACGTACAGGCCAGGTTGGGGCTGTCACCTCGCTAACCTTTGGATGGATGATCATGCAAGTCCCAGAAACCTTGATTGGGACAGCAATGGCAATAGCGATGCTGCCAACCCTCTCAGAGCTCGCCTCCCGCCAGGATTGGGCCGGCTTCCGTCAAACGGTCGAAAAAGCCGTCCGAATCCTGATTTCATTAACCTTGCCAGTTGCAGCAGTGATTGCGGTAAACATTCATCCGCTAGTAAGGTTTGTATTCGGATTTGGGGATGCCACTACCAGCCTCCTGACCTGGACCGCGCGGGTCTACTTGTTGACGCTAACAGGCTATGCCGTGCAGGAAACTTTGGTGCGCGTGTTTTATGCCCGTCAAGAACCCTGGACGCCCTTCTTTAGTATCCTACGCAGATTGGCCGTTTATCTCCTGATAGGGATTGTTGCCATTAAATACTTCCGTTGGGTGGGAGCGCCAGCAATAGCATTTGCTGAAATTGCCGCGACAGTAGAAGCAATAATTTTATTCCTGTGGCTCAACAAAAGGCTGCCAGAAAGAATCACAGTAAGTAGTGCTATTTTCAAGGGATTATTTGCCAGCCTGATCGGTGCCATCGTGGCCTACGGACTGGCGGTCAACCTCCCTGGAGGCGCAGTTATTACCGCTGTGATCGGGATACTGGTTGGCGGGTTGGTCGCTTTGCCGGTCATCTGGAAGGAAGTGCGCTTGCTGTTCAACCTATAACCTAGGGAGGGTTTATTACGAGTATAATTCGCGCCATGTCTGAATCATCCGATACTACCCAACCTACTTTGGCAGCAAAACCTGCAGATAAACCACCTTCGGATACGCAAGAGATTAAGCCAATTTCTGGCAAGAAAAAACCAAGTCGTATTCTAATTTTTTTTATAAATATCCTGGTATTCCTGCTTATTATCGGCCTAGGAGTATTTGGGGGGTATCAGAGCGGGATTAGTATACGCAAGAATGCACAAGCGAGATTGGAAACGCAACAACTGAGCGACCAATTCTCCCTTGCTATTGTTGATATACAATTTGGGAATTACAGCTCTGCACAACAGCGTTTGGAATATATAATCGGAATTGACCCATCCTTTCCTGGCGCATTGGAAAAAATGACCGAAGTGATGGTCTTATCCACTATCCCAACGGAAATCCCGCTCGTTTCTGCGACTCCAGAGTTAATCTTAGACGATACAAATTACGAGGGACTTATTGCACAAGCACGGGATTTAATCATTACGCAACAGTGGCAAAATGTGCTAACCGTGTTAGATACTTTACGCAGGAAAGACGCCACATTTAAGGCTGTAGAAATTGACGGAATGTACTATTTCGCCTTGCGCAATTTGGGGGTAGCTTTTATCCAAGCAGGAAATTTGGAAGGCGGTATCTACGAATTGACGCTGGCTGAGCGCTTCGCCCCTTTAGATAACACTGCCCATGTACTGCGCGATAATTCCCGTTTTTATATTACAGCGGCCAGCTTTTGGAAAGTGGATTGGAAACTTACCGCCGAATATTTTTCCCAGCTAAACGGCTCGGGAATTTGGGATGGCACCATGAATGCCACAGTCCGCTATAATATAGCGGCCCAGCGGTATGGCGACGAACTTTTTGGCAGGGGAGAATATTGTCAAGCCCATGAACAATACGAGGCTGCTCAAACAGCTGGCCAGCTCGATGAAGGATCGGCCAAGAATGCCAACCAGGCCTACCAGGCTTGTTTTCCAGCAACAGCGGTTCCAACCCAAACAGGTCTAGCTACGGATCTACCGCCGACCGATCCTCCAACTACTACGACCCCGCCTACTGAAACCCCGACACCAACTCCTCCACCATAAATTCCTTAACATGCTTGAAACCCCGCCTAGCTGGGCAATTGCTTTGGTCTATTGGATGCATCTGCTGGCCACCGTTACTTGGGTAGGCGCGCTGGCTACAATGGCCATTTTGGTCTTACCAGCATCCAAACGTGTTTTAAATCCCATTGATCAATTGGCGTTTGTAGAAGCCATTCAGCGCCGCCTGGAACCAATAGCCTGGTTTAGTATTGCAATATTAATCGTAACGGGCTTGTTTCAGATGAGCGTAAATCCGCATTATGACGGGTTTCTTTCAACCAGCGGGCAATGGTCTTTGGCAATCCTGACCAAGCATATATTTGTCATTTTTATGATTGTTGTCAGTGCAATTCAGACTTGGGAATTATGGCCAGCAATTCGGCGGGGCTTGATTCAGATTGAAAGAGGCAGGGCTGACGAAGATCAGGTTATTCGATTGCAAAAAACAGAATCGATGCTCTTGCACTTGAATATTGGCTTATCGATTCTGGTTCTGGGGGCAACAGCTTTTGCCAGAGCCTCTTGAAAAGCTGCCACACGTTATGGCGTAGTTCCCCTTTTTATTTGCGGGGTATTTGATAAAACTTGAACGGATCATCGGGATAATAATGAAGCAGTTGCCGTTGCGGGAAGCTATCATAAAAATCTGCGATATCTGTATCTCGACGGTTGAGTGTGAATATAAAGGGGGTTGTCAAATTTGCATCTTGTAATTCGAGCAAACCGCCATATTCTGTCCATTCCTCTTGCGTGTGAACAATGACCAAAGCAGGCCGTAATTTCTGCGCTTCTGTCGTATAGAAAGGCTCGAGCATAGCCCGGTTGATGTTATACATGCCGTGCATCTCCCACAATCGGTCTGGAAGATAGATAATAAGGTTATAGCCCATAAACACAGCCAGTGCCAAACCGGCAACCACTTTGCGGATGTGCATTCCATTTCCCGCCAACCAGATGATCCCAGCTGCGCTCAAAATTGTTAGGGATAACATGCCTTCATAGTAATAACGGGGCCCATATTGCCAGGAGCCAATCCAATAGGGGATGTATGCCAACAACAACGCCGGGAAGATGCCTGTCACTAACCAGCTTGAAAGTTTTTTGCGTAAGGACCATAAACCAAAAGGCAAGAAAATCCACCACAAGTTTTCCCAACCAAATACATCTCCACGGGTGCCTCGCGGCGACCACAAGCTATATTTGATAATGTACATGGCATGATCCCAGCTGTGACCATCGCCCCAGCGGCCATAGCCCTCGCCAAAACCCAGCTTGTCGTATTTCCACCATAAAGTGTAAGGATTGAGAAAAAAGTCGCCTGTTAGCGCAAATTGCCAGACAAAAAACAATCCGCCAACAGAACCAGTCAACAAGCCGATCGTCAACACCTTTATGCGTGTGGCTTTGTCACCCCGTACTAACAATATCAATCCATGGATGAAAAAGGGAATTGCTACCCCAACCGCATTCATTGGGCGAGTCAGAACAAGGACTCCAAGGCTGAGTCCCGCTACGAGAATTTTTACCCAAATTGGAACATCGATCTGGTGAAAACCAAATCTCGGCACTTTCTTTTCTCTCTGAGGCTCATCTTCAGCGTGCACAAAAATACTCAACCAGGCTGACACAAAGCCCAACGCAACCACAATAGACCATGTGTGTGATAGTGCTGACCCCGAGAGCAGCCAGAACATAGGGGAGGACAACATCAAAATAATGGCTAGCAAGCCTATCGGTCCGGTTGTGATGCGTTTGGCAAGTAAATACAGCAACCAAATTCCTAAGCCGCCCAAGAGTGGGTTAATCCAATCTTCAAAATTAAATGCGAACCCTAATGCCAATATTATTGGCCAGCCTGGCGGATATTTTCCAAACCGGACACCGTTGTGGTCAATTACGAATGGGGTCATAAAACTTTTTGGATTGGGGGGCGAAGGCAACACAAGGTCTCCGCCAGAAATGGCTTGCGCCTGCCAAATGTATGCCATCTCATCTTCAAAATGGGCCATGCGTTCATAAACCCGGTCAGAGACAAAATACACGCCAAAAACAGCTGCGATCGAGATTACGAATGCTATCCGGTCTGTAGTAATGAGATTGGGTAGGGGTTTCATAAAAAATAAGCGCAGAAATTATAGCATCCTTGTGCTTATAGGGTCTAAAAGAAATTTATAAACTTCGGCTAAAGCCCAGGTTAGGCATGATCCACTTTCCCACGATGTTGAACTTAGATCACATTTTGTTTACAGTCTGGTCTATATTGCTTTGATAGGTTTCTGCAATTCCACACATTGGATGCTAGTTCCTTTGAGATTGGATTGCTGCATACCTTCCCCGATTATCTAATTCACGGCTAATGGTACCCTTGGGGCAGACAAACGCTGTGAAGTTATTTACCTTCACAGCGTGGCATATTTCTATTTAAATTATAGGGATAACTCAACCATACCGGATTTTTGGACCACCGGGACGCCTGCCAGATCGTACGTCATTGCCCCCGTTATACGGACAGGAACGATCTTTCCCAGCTCTAGCTTGTCCTCGACAAAAACCAGCCCATCGATCTCGGGCGCATCCCGATAACTCCTGCCAATCGATAAACCGTTGTCAAATCCCTCTACCAGCACATCCAGGGTTTTGCCTACGTAGGTTTGATTCACTTGTAGTGAGATGCCTTGTTGAAGCTCCATTAATTGCTCGAACCGCTCCTGTTTTAGGGCAGCAGGTACGGGGTCGCCAAGAGGCGCGGAGGTAGTGTTTTCTTCGAACGAGAACTGGAAGGTGCCCATCCGGTCAAAGCGAATTTCTTCTACAAAGTCCACTAGGGCTTGAAACTCTTCGTCTGTTTCTCCAGGGTAGCCGACAATAAATGTTGTCCGTATAGCCAAATCCGGTATTGCGGTTCGCATCTTGCTTAGGGTTTTATGCACCCATTCGATGTTCGAAGGCCGCTTCATACGGTAGAGTGTTTTGGGATGAGCGTGCTGCAGCGGCATATCCAGATAAGCTAATATTTGCTTTCGTTCTGCCATTACATCGATCAATCGATCAGTTACGTACCCAGGAAAAGCATATAAAATTCGAATCCAATCCATATCCGGAACGGCATCCGTGAGTTGCTCTAGCAATTTTGCCAGGCCTTCCTTTATGCCTAGGTCATGACCGTAATCGGTTGTATCCTGCGCGATTAGGATCAATTCGCGTACACCTAAATCGCGCAGTTGACGGGCCTCGTCCAGGATGGTCTCCAATGGTCGACTTACCGCTGTGCCTTTGATGAGAGGGATCGCACAAAATGCACACGGACGTCGGCAACCGTCAGCCACTTTGAGGTAGGCGCTCGCTCCAGTGACGCTGGCACGCAGGGTGTTTTGTTCATCAGTCCCAACGGTTTTGGAATGCTGCGGTAAGTGATAGAGCGGTTCGGGGTGTTTAGTCCCCCGCAAATTATGCACCAACTGGACGATATCCATCCAGCGGCGCGTACCGAGCACACCGTCTATACCTGAGACTTTCTGTGTAACTTCGGCCCCATACCGTTGGGTCAGGCAGCCAGCAGCAATCAGAATTTGGCCGTCAGTTTTGTTGGTGGCAAGTTCACGCAACACAGCATAGGATTCTTTCTTTGCAGGGCCAATAAAACCACAAGTGTTGACAATCAATATACTGGCATCTTCGGGATTGTCCGTGCCTTTATATCCATCGCGCATGAGCAATTGGGCCATTGAATCAGAATCGACCGTGTTTTTTGCACAACCTAGTGAAACTAAGTGAAATGTTTGTGTATTCATAAAATTTTTCGTTGCTCCAAAGTCAGGCCATCTTAGGGCAAACCGGTAGCCGTCGGGGTGGGAGTTAAAGAGGGTGTCGGTGAGACGAAGGCAGTATTGGTCGGCGTCGCTGGAATTATAGCCGTGGGCACTACTATATCATCAATAGTATAAACAAAACTCGCAATTTGCCCAAAACCGCCAAGCAGCCCGAGGTCCCGTTGATTATAAATAACGCGTAATGCAGCGCCATTGCCTGCTAATATTTCGACACTTTCTTCAGCTTCATATAGATAGGCATTGCCAGGAATAGTTCGTCCATCAAAAGCAACCTGCCCGTCAACGATCACGCGCAAAAAGGTGCGTTCAACAGCCACTATGTTAACTTGCACATTTACAATAATTTCTAGAGTTGGAATTTCAAGGGTACCTTCTGATTGATCGGGTATGGGCGTATCCTGGGCAGGGATCAGGGTCACTTCAGAAATAATTGTTTCCACAGGTGTACCAATCAATACTTCAGAAATAGAAAGACCGGTTGGCTGTGCCTGAACTTGTTCTTCCTGTTCCGCTTGTAGGGCAATTACCCTTGAAATTCCCCAAGCAGAGAATACAAATAAAAGCACCACAAGGCCGAGACCAAAGACCAGGTCGCTGGCGATGAAACTACGTAAGGTCGGCATTTTTTCCGGTATATGTATTTGACTTTTGTTTCGGCGCAAATTTTCAGGGTGCCTTTCGATTCGGCCTGCTTGTAGTCCATCTGCAAAGCGCAACATTATCGCATCGACATCTAAATCTAGAAATTTGGCGTAGCTATTGAGCATGCCTCGCATCTGAACCGTCGAGTGCATTTCTTCAAAATTACCAGATTCGAGCCCTTTAAGATATTGCACACGTACGCGCGTATGCCGTTCAATCTCCTCCAAAGTCAGGCTGAGCATATCTCTGCGCTGCTGCAATTGCGATCCAATTTCCTGCATAATCACTCGCGACGAACTTTTAGAATATACTGCTGCTTCTAATTCAGCCTCTGGGTTAACTTCAGCCTCAGGATATTCTTCGATCTTTTCGGTTTGTTCTATTTTTTCTTGCGGCATTGAGATGCGGATATTTATCCATTTCTTGATCAACAATCCAAGATTGAATCGGGTTTTCGGCTCGACTTCTTCTAAGGACGGCTGCTCTGCCTCTTTTGGGTCTGCATCCGTTTCGACGATGGATTCCGTTTTTTCAATTTTATTCTGCTTTCGGGGGATCCGGAAATTAGTCCATTTCCGGAGCAATAATCCGAAATTGAAACGGATTTTTGGCTCAATTTCATTTACAGACGCCTCATCTTTTCCGTTTGGGTTTGCTTCCGTTTCAATGGCCGATTCCACTTCTGAGGCAGTAGCCCCCTTCTCACTACCGGGGACCTGCGGCGGGGATGATACAGGCAATGGGTCCGGTTGAGAGCCGGGTTCTTCATCCAAGTCACTATCGCTCGGGCTATCCTCTTTGGCCTCACGCTTGACGCGTTTTATCCACATCTGCCAGAACGGCTCTGACGTAGATTCTGGCTCCACGCCGGTATCAGATTCTTCTGTATTTAGCGGGTCTTCTATAATTTCATCTTCGTAAATGACTTCTGATTCGGCCTCCGTTTGTGGTTTTTTGGCCCGTAAATCATCAATCATTTGCTCTAAATTTAGATCGAGATAGTTTGCATAATTACGCAAAAACCCTCGGGCTTGCACTGGAGATGGCATCATAGAAAAATCATCATCTTCTAGCGCTTGCAAAAGCTGTGTCCGGATGCGGGTAACTTGCGCAGCTTTTTCGAGCGTTAAATGACGGTACTCGCGTGCTTTCTTGAGCCGTTGGCCAATTGTTTCAGTCATACTGGTTTCTATTTTAACGCATCATCACCGGCTCCAAAGTAGGAAAAAACCGGTGATGAGATTCGGGTACTTTAAGTTTTATTTTTTTTCTTTGTCAGAAGATTCATCTACAACCGCTTCTTCAACTTCATCTACTTCTCCCACCTCTTGCGGTTCATCGGAAATAGGTGCTTCATCTCCAACTGCCTCTACATCTGGAGCCGCTTCATCTTCTTGGGGTTCATCTATAGGTATTGATTTTACAGCTTCGCCTTCTCGATTGACAATGATTTTTATTTCAGGCACCAAATCGATGGTTAGACGAATTGAAGCAGTGAACTCGCCTAACATCCGAATTGGGTGCATATCTATCTGTTGGTGTTTTATTTCGTAGCGGGTCTTTTCTTGGAGCGAATCGGCCACATTTTGTTTTGTGATCGAGCCGTAAAGTTTGTCTGTTTCGCCGGCTTTGACACTGAATAAAAGTTCAATACCATCGATTTCTTTTGCCAAGCCCTTGAGTTCTTCGTTTAAGCCATCTCGTCGGATCTCCGCTTGTGCTTGAATCCGATCGACTTGCTTAAGTGCGCCTGGAGTGGCTATCACAGCCAAGCCTTGAGGGATTAGAAAATTCCGGCCGTACCCATTGGCAACCTTTTTAATATCTCCTGCCCTTCCCAATTTGTAAACGTCTTTGATCAACATTACTTTCATGATTTATCAAGCCCTTTCCGGCAATATTAGCCGCTGTCTAAGAATTTTTCCGAGTGAAGGGTACTACACTCGGCGGCGAATTGTACCAGAGGCGCCTCTTCTTGCCAACCTGTAAAACAACGGGTAAGATACGTTTATGAATACTATATCTATTGATTGGCGCCGGGTGATTATTATCGCAGGCCTGATTTTCTTTGTTCTTGTAATAGTTGATTTTAATTCCAGATTGGAAAGACTTGAGCGCTTAAACCGGCAGGCTGATATTACTCGGGCAGAAGCAACTCATGTTGAATGGACGAAAATTGTGCTTGAGACCAAAGTGGCCGATGCAGATTCAGATCAAATGGTTGAAGAATTGGCGCGTAGCGAAGGTCACATGATCAAAGAGGGAGATCATGCGGTCACTATACTGGGGGATGAAGGCGCACCTGCACTTGAAAAACTTAATTCAACCCCTGTTCCGACAGCCAAGCCAAACTGGCAGCTTTGGTGGGATTTGTATTTTGGCGAATAATAATTCGGGGGGTTTTCTATGCTTCAACTATAATAAACTTATCCTTTGAAAGTCGCACCTCTACAAAATATTGGAATAAATAATGAACATCCTTAAAACCAAATTTAAACTTTACTGGCCACTCATAAAAGGTCTACAAACCGGATTATTAATTGCAACGGGCGTTGCTGGCTACCTAAGTGCGCATAGTAATCCTATATTGTTGTACCCATTAATAGGCAGCTTGTTCCTTTCCATTAGCGGGTCGACAATCCTCAATATGTGGTGGGATCGCGATTTAGATCTCAAAATGAAACGTACTCAAAATCGTCCCACTTCCAACGGGTCTGTTACGCCTACCGAATCTCTCCGGCTTGGATTGTTATTGTCAGGCCTAGGAGTTGGCTGGGCTGTGGCAGTTGATGCACTCTTTGGGTTGGTAGTGTTCGCAGGCCTATTTTTTGATGTAATTATCTATAGTGTCTGGCTTAAACGCCGAACCTGTTGGTCGATCGTTTGGGGAGGCATCTCTGGTGCCATGCCAGTCTTGGCTGGGCGTGTGCTGGCTGTTGGGGAGATAGAAATTGTTGGTTTGTTACTAGCATTAGCTGTTTTGTTTTGGATTCCAACCCACACGTTAACCTTTAGCATTAAATTTCTGGATGATTATCGTGCTGCTGGCGTGCCGACCTTCCCTTCTACCTATGGGATTGTTACCACGCGCGCAATTATTGCATTTTCATCAATTATCGCGGCTGTCAGCATTTTGGCTGCAAGCATCCTGATCGGGGTTCAAACAGGCATATTAGGTCTGATTATCGTCCTGTCAGCTGGATTGCTTATTCTTTCTTTTACAACAATCATTCGACCTTCTGAGCGGGTTAATTTCAGGCTATTCCGGTATGCATCAATCTATATGCTTTCATCCATGATTTTGCTTTCCATATAGATTAGGCTTAATAATGAAGTAGTAGCTTGACTTCGAACCTGAATCTAGCCAATATGGCTTCAATCCCACCCCAATTGTTGCCTTACTATCCCATTACAGTTTTGCTCATCCTTTGAAAATTCAATTAAGTAATGATAAAGTTCGATATCCAATCGATATCCAATCTCTTGCCGAAATTTAAAAAAATAAGCTTGCCAAAAATTGACAAGCTTTTTCAAATCTGTGGCGAGGGTGGGGTTTGAACCCACGGCCAAGAGCTTATGAGTCTCCTGCTCTACCACTGAGCTACCTCGCCGAGCGGAAGAAATATTAGCATGGACAAACCCATTTGTCAACGCCAACCATTTACGGTTGAAAAATATGTGTTCGATACTCAATCACTTGTATAATATTGAATGAGGCCGCAGCATGAAAATTTTGGTTATAAGTGAAAACTCAGAAGAGATCACTACCATGCAACAAGTACTGGTTCAAGGCGATCATAAAGTCACATTTGTTGAAGAAACGGAAATGGCATGGAAGCTAATTACCGAAAATGAATTTCGTTTTGTTATTGCTGATGCGTCTGAGAAAGAGCAAAGTATTCACAAATTAGTTCAAAAAATTCGAAGCGATCCGAATATCACGGGCCACATCTATGTTCTTGTATTGTTAAATCAAGGCCAAAGTGAAGATTTTGTGCCCAATACAGGGACTGGTGCAGATGATTATCTCAGCAAACCTTTATCCCCCCGGAATTTAAAAACGCGTGTATCGGTGGGGGTTCGTATTTTGTCAATGAGCGATACACTATCTCAAGCCCATGATCAATTAGAAAATTTGGCGATGTATGACAATTTAACTGGCCTTATGAACCGTCAGGCTTTTTATAGAGTCTCAAGGGGAGAGCTAGATCGAGCACGTCGTGATTCACAGGGTACGAGCGTTATTGCTATAGAGATTGACAACATCAACGCGATAAACGATGAGCACGGGCATATTATTGGGGATGAGGTTTTGCAAATCGTCGCCCATATTATTCGGGAAAAGTGTCGTCCTTACGATTGCATCGGACGCTGGGGCGGCGCTCAGTTCGCGATGACCTTGCCTGGCTTTGTAAGCACAGATGCAGAGAAAATAGTCAACCGGATTCTGTCAGGCGTCCAAGCTAAAGAAATATCTCTTGAAAGTGGAGACACTTTGGAAATCAGTCTTAATTTTGGGATTGCATCATCCCAAAAAATCGATGCTAATGCAGAGATAGACCCTTTTATCCAAAGTGCCATCCTAGCCATGAATAACAGCAAACTAAACGACAAAGATAATATGAGCGTTGTCTTCATATAAAGCCCCTAATCAATACCTAGTGCCCGTCCAAATTAATTTTAATTGGTGAAGTGGTTGGGTAGGGCAATTTCAGCCATTAGTATCATGTTGTCCGGGTACTAGCCAGCAGTATATACGTATAAACTTTTTTTGCCTACCTCCAGGCTGACTCTGTCAGACAAAAAATGTGTCAGGTAGCTTAAAATTAATATACAAATTCCAGGATCAGCAAGACCGCCATACCTACCAATAAGGTCATTAGGATATTTTTTGTTTTCCAGGCTACAAATATAGCCACGAACCCTGATATTAAACGAAAATTCATCAACGATAAATCCAATTGATCAGATCGAATGAGTAACTCTGGTACTACTATTGCAGTCAGTACCGCTGGGGGTACAAAGCGCAAAGCTCTTTGCATCAATTCTGGAATTTCATACTTGCCCACCAAATAAATGAACGAAAACCGCATCCCGAAAGTTAACAATCCACCTAAGAGAATAATAATCCAGATGTTCATTTTTTACTCTCTAACAGGGTCCCCACTATGATTCCTGACAAGCCGGCCGCAATCAATCCGAGTTTATAGGGCATGTCATACACCAGCAAAGCAACTACTCCGGCTGAGAGCGAAGCCGCAATAGCAGGCCGATCCCTTAATGTAGGTATGATCAACGCAATAAATGTAATCGGAAGTGCAAAATCCAACGGCCAAGATTCCGGTAAGGTGGCCCCCAATAATATTCCTGCTGCTGTACTGATCTGCCAGGCAGTCCATAACATCAAGCCTGCCCCTAGAAAGAACCAATGACTAGATTCTTTGGGATCCTCCCGCTCATAATTGAGTATCGTGACAGCATAAGCCTCATCCGTGAGTAAGTAGGATAGCAGTATTTTCCAGCGCATTGGCAGAGCACGAACATAAGGCGCTACGGAAGCGCTGTATAACATATGTCGTAAATTGACAATGGCAATTGTCAGCACGATTACAATTCCTGGAACAGTATCCCGTACGAGTTGGGCCGTGATAAATTGAGCCGAACCAGCAAAAATGATAGAGGACATCAGTTGGGCAGGTACAGAGCTAATTCCAGCGTTTAGCGCCAGCACACCATAGATCAGCCCAAATGGGATCACGCCTATTAAAATTGGAAGTTCAGCCCGGACGCCCGCCCAAAACGAAGTCTGGTTATTATTCATAAGCCCCTATTATATGTTACTGATCACCCACTTCATTTTCGCACGAAAGGAGCAGGCTCCAAAATTAAGAAAGATAAATAAATGCGACTCCAGCAGAAATTGTTGTTAAAGGTTTACACCATGCCGGTCTTGTAATATTTCCAGAGTTCTTTCAATTTCCGTATGTTTGTGCCCATCGCTCCAGCCCAAGTCCCTTGCTAATATATCTGCCAGTTCATCGATGAGCGGGCGATTGAGATAACCGAGGAAAGCCATCAATGAGCGTCGCAGAATTAAGTCGTCCAGACGAACAACTTTTTCTTTTTCTGCCAGAAAATTCACTTCGTGCTGTGTCATTTCCGGATAATGTTTTAGCGGAGTATTCTCTCCCTTATGATATGCACTGATCTCGCGACAGCGCGAGCCGTATCGCTCAAAGAGCGGCGTATCGCCCTCAGGTGATTCTTTCATAACTGCATAATCTTGTCCGCCACCGATGGGGAGATTTCTGGTATCAGCCGTGCGAGATAACCCAAGGAAGGTCAGCGCCTTGTCGGTTGTTTGTTCCGAAAATGCCCGATAACTGGTCCATTTGCCGCCCACCAGCGAATAGACCGGGATATCCTCGAGTAACTCTTCCCGGAGGCTGTGATCGCGCGTGATCTGGCCAGTAGTATTGGCATCGCTGAAAGCCAATGGACGCACGCCTGAAAAGCGGAATATGATCTGTTCACGCGCTAGCTGAATGCCAGGAAAGACACGTCCGACCATTTCGAAGAAATAGTCCACTTCACCTTCCGTGCAGCGGGCTTCATCAGCATTTTCGATCGGGAGGTCGGAAGTGCCGATAATGACTTTGTCTAATAAGGGAAAGATGAGTACGATCCGTCCATCCTTGTTTTCGAAGAATAACTCGTTCTCACTAATGGCAGCCCGTAGCTCTGGATTATCCAGAACAAGGTGCGAGCCTTTGGTACCGCCGATATAACGCTCAGCAAGCCCAAGGTCGGTATTGACGCGGTCTATCCAAGCGCCGGCGGCGTTGATGATTAATTTTGGGCGGATTTGGTATTGCGCTCCAGTCAACTCATCCTTCAAAAGCACATTTTTGCCATCCAGACCCCTGAACGAAACATAATTCAATGCCCGCGCATGAGGCCCTTCGGATTCGGCGTCCAATATCAATTCGACGGTGTAGCGTTCGGGGCTGAGAATGGAACCGTCGTAATACGTGGCGGTGTAGCGAATATTCGGGTTGAGCTGCGGGAATTTTTTTAAGGAGGCAGTTCGACCTGCAAAGCGATGTGTCGGGACAGTGCTCTGTGCTCGAGTGAAGGCATCGTAAACCATCAGGCCAAGCTTGATCACAAGCGCTCCGCGTTCGGATGGCTTTTTCAGCCAGCCCAGGAACTTAAGAGGCGCATTCAATAGACCTGACCAGAATTTATAGATAGGAATGGTTGTGGGCAGCGGGCGCACCAAATGGGGCGCATTTTGAAGCATGCGGTTGCGCTCTTCCACGGCTTCGCGGACCAGGTGGAATTCACCGTTTTCCAAATAGCGCAGGCCGCCGTGGGCCATGTGTGAGGAAGCCCCGGATGCACCCGAACAGAAATCGGCACGGTCGATCAGGAGTACGTCCACACCATTAAGTGCCAGATCGCGAAATGTGCCGGCGCCGTTGATGCCCCCGCCGATGATCAGCACGGATATGGATTCTTTTTCCCGGAGGGATTGCAAAATTTCTGCGCGGATCATAAAATCAGACTATAGATATGAGACCTATGTGTTCGGGCTAAATATCCAAAGGCTCCCATCTAATGGCTCATATTTGCTAAACCCAATCAAATGTGCGGGTAACGGCTTTCTTCCAACTGGTCATTAACCTTTGGCGGGTCTCGATATCCATATCTGGTTCCCACACTTTATCTATGGTCCAGTTCGCGCGCAACTCGTCGAAATTCTTCCAGAAGCCGACAGCCAGCCCGGCGGCGTATGCTGCACCTAAGGCGGTGGTCTCGGCCACATTCGGGCGCACAACCGGGACATTCAAAAGGTCAGATTGGAATTGCATGAGCAGGTTGTTGAAAACCATACCGCCATCTACTTTTAGTGCGCTCAGACTCACACCCGAATCTGCTTCCATGGCGTCCAGCACTTCCCTGGTCTGGAAGGCTGTCGCTTCGAGCACTGCCCGGGCGATGTGACCTTTGTTAACATAGTGCGTCATACCCAGTATGGCACCGCGCGCGTCATTACGCCAGTACGGCGCAAATAGCCCCGAGAAGGCCGGCACGAAATAAATACCGCCATTATCTTCAACTGTGTTTGCCAGTTCTTCCACATCGGATGCTTTATCTATCAGGCCCAGATTATCACGGAGCCATTGGACGAGCGCGCCGGTAATGGCGATTGAGCCTTCCAATGCATAAATGGGAGCTTGGTCTCCGATCTTGTAGCCGAGTGTGGTCAGCAAGCCTGATTTCGACGGGATGGGGTTTTCGCCAGTATTGAGTAGCAAGAAACAGCCCGTGCCGTAAGTGTTCTTGGCTTCGCCTACGTTATAACAAGTTTGCCCGAAAAGAGCGGCTTGCTGATCGCCTAGGTCGCCAGCGACTGGGACGCCTTGTAACGGCAATCCATCAACTACTGAACCATAAATTTCTGAGGAGGAACGAATTTCCGGCAACATGGCATGTGGGATGGTGAGAATTCCAAGGATTTCTTCGTCCCACTCCAATGTAATTAAATCCATCAGCAGCGTTCGGGAGGCGTTGGTACCATCGGTGATGTGAAGCCCGGTTAGGTTCCAGATTAACCAAGTATCCATGTTGCCAAATATGAGCTCGCCTTTTTCGGCGCGTTCGCGCGTCTCAGGAATATTGTCGAGGATCCATTTGATCTTGGGGCCGGAGAAATAGGTGGCCAGAGGCAGGCCGGTTGTGCGTTTGAAGCGGTCTTGCCCGCCCTCTTTTTCCAATTCATTACAGATCCCATCTGTGCGGGTATCCTGCCAGACGATAGCATTGTAGACTGGTTCGCCGCTTGTCTTATCCCATACCAGGGTGGTCTCACGCTGGTTCGTAACTCCAATCGCTATGATATCCGCAGAATTGGCTTGT
The DNA here is from genome assembly GCA_030123675.1 of Anaerolineae bacterium. Taxonomy (GTDB): domain Bacteria; phylum Chloroflexota; class Anaerolineae; order Anaerolineales; family Villigracilaceae; genus JAABUE01. The sequence continues at coordinate 50,536 of JASJYH010000006.1, forward strand.
GCCTTTTTTAACGCTCCATAAATTACCGTTTTTGTATTCCCCCATATTTCCAGTGCATTATGCTCTACCCAGCCTGGTTTGGGAAATATTTGTTCATGTTCTTTCTGGTCTACAGAAATGATGCTGCCAGCATGATCAAAAAGGATACAGCGAGTACTGGTCGTCCCTTGGTCGATAGAAGCAATATATTTCGACATACTTCTTTCAATAAAAATAAGGTTCGATACCTAAAGGACCGCCTTTATTCTCTCCAATCCTTTTTGGATGTTTTCAATCGAATTTGCATACGACAGACGCAAGTAACCTTCGCCAAATTTTCCAAACGAATTTCCGGGCAGCAATGCCACGCCGGCCTCTTCTAAAATTAGGTTAGCCAGCTCTTTTGAGCCCTTGCCGGTTCCGGTGATGTTAGGGAAAGCGTAGAAAGCCCCCTTAGGTTTCCGGCAATTAAAGCCAGGCAAGTTGTTCAATCCATCTACAATAACTTCGCGTCGGCGTTGATACTCAGCTACCATTACATCAACCATATCCTGTGGCCCGGTAATAGCTTCCAGCCCAGCAATTTGTGTAAAGTGTGCGGTTGAGCCAACGGAATGGGTTAAGAGCAGGTCCATACGCTCGGCCAATTCTTTGGGCATGATCCCAAAGCCCAACCGCCAGCCAGTCATTGAGAATGTTTTCGAGAAGCCATCCATAATGATTGTTCGTTCTTTCATTCCGGGCAATTTCGCAATCGTAGGTGCCTCTAACCCATCGTACACGATCCGGGCATAGATTTCGTCTGATAGCACCCAGCAGTCATATCGTTTGGCTTGGGAGGCGATATGTTCGAGATCCGCAGCCGAGATTACGCCTCCAGTGGGGTTGCTGGGCGAGTTCAGGATGATGAGTTTTGTGCGGTCATTGATCAGCTTGTCAAAGGCTTCCAGGTCGAACGAGAAGTCGTTTTCTTCTAAAAGTGGAACTGCAACAGGCACACCTTCTGCGACCATAATCATGGCTTCATAGGTGGGGAAACCCGGATTAGGGTATATGACTTCGTCACCCGGATCGATCAATGCCAGGGCTGGGAAAAATAGGATGGGTTTGCCGCCGGGACTGACGACCACTTCGTCCGGATGGATTTTAATCCCACGCCTGCGACCGGCATCTTCAGCCAACGCTTCGCGCAACGACGGGATGCCTGCGGGCGCTGTATAGCGCGTTTTTCCATCCTGAATGGCTTTTATGCCAGCTGCGCTAACGTTTTCAAAAGTAGCATAATCGGGTTGGCCAATTTCAAGGTGAATAATTTCTTTTCCAGCGGATTCCAACTGATTGGCCCGTGCTAATACCTCATAGGCGCCTTCGGGCTCGAGATGCTGAGTACGGGATGCAAATGACATGAGAATTCCTTTTACCGTTGAGTGGATTTTTTTTCGATGATTTCATGTTGACCAGATCAATTTGGCTTAATAGGCTGATCAAGATGCACCTGAGCAGATCGCATTAAAACCAGGAATGACTTAAGTGGGGGAGTATCATAATCAGCGTCCAAAATTAATACTTTCAGGTAGCTAGAAATCAGATCATACTTTTGGTACCTTTGATTTTCCGATTAACGGCTAGAAAAATAATTTCTTTGCTGGTCATCTCTCTCCTGTTATTCCAGCTTTGATCGCTTTTGCCGTGGCGGCAGAACGCGTGTGCACATTTAATTTTTGATAAATTGCCTTGATATGTCGTTTAATCGTATTTGGTGAAATAATTAGTTGTTTGGCAATTTCTTTATTTATCAAACCTTGGGTCAATAGTGATAATACTTGCAATTCTCTCTCGGTTAAATTCTTGAGTTCTCCATTAACTTGTTTTAAATCATAAGCTAACCCAACCGATTGTAAAAATGCGCTCCGCTCAAAGGTTTGTTTCTCTAAATATGCAAAAATGCGATATTTATCATACAATTGCTCAATAACTTCTGGCGAACCTACACCGCTTACAACAATTGTTGTTATTCCTTTTACATTGCAATTATCTAACAACCGGAAACCTTCGTAATCCTTTGGGTCAACATTTTGAAATCTTCGGTCTAACGATAGATCGATTACTGCTAGTTGATATTTAATTCGCCCTAAAAACCCAAATGCTTCGCCAAAACTTCTTGAAACTTGAATGCTATAGCCAGATTCAAGCAATAACTCAGAAAGTAAGTCCATCCAGCCTGCATCATCCTCAACAATAAGCGCTTTTTTGTCTCCCGAAATATTTTGAGTTCTGGTTTCAGCGCTGGCGATTGTTGTCTTATCACTTTCAAACCTTGAATAGTTAACTTGTCTCGCATTGGGTTGCGCCAACATTTCTTGAACTGTATCCTTAAAACCGGAGCGGGAAAAGTTTTCCTTGTGCAAGCATGTGTAGGCCCCATAATCCTTAATTGCCTTAACTGCTAATTCAACCGTTGCATAACCGCTTAAAAGTAATGAAGAACAACCAGGATCGTAAAGTCGAATTTTATCCAGAATATTAAACCCGTCTGAATTTTTGTGATCACTGATATTCAGCGATAGATCAACAATCGCCAATCGGTGAGAAGAATTTCTAATAAGTTCTTCCGCCTGACTTAAATCGGATGCTACATCTACCTGGAACCCCAAATCGGCAACCAATTCACTCAGTAAATTTTGCCACGAAGGGTCATCTTCAACAATAAGAACCCTAATATCTTTATTCTTGCTCATACGATTGTCCCCAATTCATTGTACTTAGCTTTATGTGGCAATTTTATTTTAAATGTGGTCCCACCTTCTCCAAAACTTTCGGCCGTAATCGAGCCGCCCAATCGAGTTAACAACGTTTTTATCCACCACAACCCAAAGCCTAATTTGTTTCCCTGGGAAGCTGAGCTCTCTGAAAAATTGTATTCAAAAATCTTTTCTAAATATTCTGATTCGATACCCGGGCCGGTGTCAACCACATCGATTTTAACCCATTGATCATTGGATGATCCCGTTATCGTTATGGTGCCTTTGCCTTCCATAGCGGTTGTAGCATTCTCAAGTAAATTTGAAAAGATTAAGATTAGGCTGTGCTTTTCTGCATAAATTTCAGGAATGTCATCAAATCCATCTACATGTATCTCCATGTTATTTGAGCTGGCGACCGATTTTATAGCTTCAGACAAGCACTCGTTCAGATTAACGGAAACCATTTCAATCGGTTTTAGCAGCGATAAATTTTCTCTGACTTGCTGCATTGCTTCCCGTGCGTTTTCTTCAATTAGCCGAAGGTTTTCAGCCAAATAAGAATCCGTCTCTAAAACAGACTTGCTTTTTTCTTCAATTCCTTGAATACGAACAGGGATTGTTCCGACCTTATTATTTAATTGATGCATTAAGTTTGCTGAAATATCACCAAAAGCGGCAAATGTCTCGGCTGCAGTGTGTTGGGCTTTGATCAAATCCAAGGCTTCTTTTCGCTGGGCTCCCATAACGGCCAGCGATCCATAATCTGCCAGGATGGTAAGCACTTTCATGTCCCAATCCGATTCCCCAAATCTACCAGAACTTTTTTCGATTTTGCTATAGACGCTAAAAGCCCCGACCGGATCTTGCTCCCGGTTCATAAACAAGGGCACAACTAAGGCTTTTTCCCATCCATTTTTTTTGGCTAGATCCCTTCGATGAAAACGAGGGTCAGTTTGTACGTTTTCAGAAATAATTGGTTCACGTGTAAGGATTGCTTCTCCTGCTAGGCTGTTTTTGATCGGAACGCGTTCTCCATATTGGTGGTCGAAATTAGCGGCTTGCAAAGTTAAATCATCTTCATCAACAACCCAGATTGCACTTGCATCCGCGTTCAATAGGTCTATGGCTATATTCGCCAATTCTTGCAATACCTCCCGTTGCGGTTTTGTCAATAAAAGGTGCGTGATCGACTTTAGGGCGTCAAGCAGCAGCATATCCTGAATAGTAATTACTGCGTGCGTTGCCAGCCCTTGCAAAAGATAACTATCTCTCTCATCAAAGGCGTTAGGGAGTGGGCTTTCTAAATTTAATACACCTTCCAGGCGACCACTTGCACCGATTAGCGGCACGGCTAGTTCTGAAGACATTTCTAAATCAATGTCAAAACTTATATAGGTGTCGGACCAGGGTTTTTCACTTAGATCTTGTATGATAATAGGGCGACGGTTTCTAGCTACCCAGCCTGTAACACTATTTGATTTGATTGGGATATTCGAAGTGTTAGGACGGCTCAAACGTTCACCAGCAGTTGCTGTAATTTCTAGTTCCTGGCCATTTTGGTGGATCAACATACAATTGCCATATTGGGCATTGGTTACTTCTAAAGCCATTTTTAAGATGGCTTCTAACGTTTCATTCAGATTTGGGTGGGATGAGATCAACAAACCAGCCCGATGCAGTCGGGCGGTTTCTTCCTCCCTTCGCGAAAGGTTGTTTTGGATGCGGGTCATTTGGCGTGCATGGTAAATTGCCATTGCAGCCTGAAACACAAAGTTTTCTAAAAGTAGCAACTCGACTTCAGTAAAAGGATGGTTTTTATGGTTAAAGATGTATAAAGCACCAACGTTCTCTTTCGCAACAGTCAATGGGTAACAAGCAACTACCTTCGCACCCGCGGCTGAATTAATGGGATGGATGGAGGGCGAATCTTTATCATAAGAGAGGATCCTTTGTCCTTTGGCGATAGAAAGCGTTCCTAGTCCGTCTGGTCTGGGTGTATCACCAACCAAGGGCATATTTCGCTCCCCCGCAGCAACCCGAGAATCAGGATCAAACTGATTTCTTTCTTGATTGTAGGTATAAATTACGGCAGATGTATCAGGTACAACTTGAATTGCGCTATCAACAATCATCTCTAAGACAGCATCAATACTTGCCTTGTCTCCAGATGAAATTTTATTTACCCGAGAGCCGACTTTATTTAGATTGGTGAGAACATTCAACAATCTTGGAGATTGCCTTTGATATTCCATATCCTAATAATACCTGATCTATGTATTTGTAAAAGTGCAGAAGCCGACAAATTTGTCGGCTTCTGCGAGAAAAAGGAGGAGAAAGATGATACCCTCGGATGTCTATGCTAATTTAATTGATTATAGCATCTTTTAGACATCCAGAATCTTAACATCTACATATCGTAATATAGTGCATACTCGTAAGGGTGAGTGCGCATGCGAATTGCATCTACCTCTTGTTTACGCTTCCAATCAATCCAAGTGTCAATCACATCTTGGGTGAATACATCCCCGCGAAGTAAAAACTTGTGGTCCTTTTCCAACTCGGTTAATACTGCGTCGAGTGAACCAGGTACCTGCGGTACGATAGCTTCTTCGGACTCATACAAATCGATATCCATGGGATCACCTGGATCAATTTTGTTCAAAATTCCATCTATACCGGCCATCAGCATCGCAGGGAAGGCCAAATAGGGATTTGCAGTTGGATCAGGGCTACGATATTCTATTCGGGTAGCGACTTCAGAATCTGAATAGGCTGGCAATCGAATACAAGCGGAACGGTTTCGTCTGCTATAAGCCATCATAACGGGAGCCTCATAACCAGGAACCAAACGTTTGTAGCTGTTCGTAGTGGGGGCAACAATGGCTAACAAAGCGGGTGTATGCTTAATAATTCCACCGATATACCACAATGCTTCCTGACTTAAATTAGCGTAACCATCCTTAGAGTAGAAAACATTCTTCGATTTTTTCCAGAGACTTTGATGGCAATGCATGCCGGAGCCATTTTCCTCAAACATAGGTTTGGGCATGAAAGTAACGGTTTTATCGTAGGCAACAGCAACATTTTTAACGATGTACTTGTACCACTGCAATTGATCTGCTGCTTTTACCATCGTGGTGTATTTCAAGTCAATTTCTTGTTGGCCTGCAGATGCCACTTCACCGTGATGGGCTTCTACATCGATACCAGTGGCAATCATGCGTAATACTGTTTCAGAGCGCCAATCCTGTAATTTGTCCACTGGGGGTACCCGGAAATAACCACTTTTTAATTCAGGCCGGTACCCAAGGTTGGGACCGAAGCGTGAATCGTAACCTCGTTGTTTCTGCCAAGATCCCATATCACTTTCAATCTGGAAATGGGCACCGCTGGTTTGATAATCGAAGCTAACTCCATCAAATACAAAAAATTCAGCTTCTGGACCCCAATAACTGATATCTGCAATACCAGATTCAATTAAAAAGTTTTCTGCTTTCTTTGCTATCCAGCGTACATCTTTGTTATAGGGTTCTTTTGTCAATGGGTCGTGGATATTACAAGTCAAACTTAAACTTGGGATTTCCAAAATAGGATCGACGATCGCAGATTTTGGATCAGGGAATAGAAGCATATCGGATTCATGGATATCCTGAAATGCGCGAATACTCGATCCATCAAAGCCAAGCCCCTCTTCGAATATAGCTTCTACTAGATAATTGATCGGTACGCTGAAGTGGTGCCAGCGGCCAAACAAATCTGTAAACTTATAATCTACAATCATCAAGTCGCGTGATTTCGCGTATTTCAAAACATCCTGAGCGGTCTCACAACGTTCGATGCCCTCAGGAGTGATACCAGATCCATTTTTTTTGCTGCCAAAGGCCAGCTCAATAGATTTATCTAAGGGCCGTAATTTGGGGCCATTTCCATTCATAAATACCTCTTATGTGAAATTAAAACCTACATGAAAGGTTTGTTTTAATTTTTATTATTATAGAGGCTGGGATTTCAAGCAGCTATTACCCAAACGGGGCATTTAATAAAGGCTGTGATGTTATAAAAGCTAACGCTTAAAATTGGACAGGACGAATAAAATTTCCGCCCGATTCATCTAAAGCTACAGGAAATTGACCAGTAGGGCAGCCCCTTATCCCGATCTACAGCTGATCCGCGGTGCTCATAATCTCAACCAGACTGGGGCCACGTGAAAATCGGATCAGGCCACCAACCAAATTCTGGCTACCCAGGCTCATACCGATCAGACAATTGCGCACAAAATGCCCTTGGGGTTGCACTTCTGTATTATCGAGCGTGTATGAGAGCGCCGCCAGCACTTCGGAAAGCCGAATTTCTGTGAAGGATTTAGGGATTGCAATCACTTTACCGAGTAAGCTAGGATTAAATTTTGCACCCTAGGCCAGGCCAGTGTATTGAACTTTTCAGAGGGCTTCTGCGCTAAGCGCGGGATCTTAAATAGGCCTTGAATGACAATAGATTACTCGTTACCGCCTCCTAAGTCTATGTCGGGTGGCAGCGCTGGGATCACATTAAAAGCTCCGATCCATCCATTAACCTGTTATTAAAAAACTGACTAGGCTGGTCACATATCCTATCAGGCCAATGATAAGACTAACGGTTGCAATATGATACCGTCTTGTGCGAAAGTTTCGTTGTTCGATCAGTTTGATCAAAGATTGATCGACATTTTCTGATCTCAATTGGGTACTCCAACTCAACCGAAACGGACCCGTCATCAGAATCAAAGCCGAGAGCAGTACAAAAACCAATCCAAAGGCAATTGAGTAGCGTGAAATTAGGCTAGACTCTGCGATTCTGGGCCCTGAAAATCCAGTTATAGTAAGAGTAATTGTTACCAAACTCAGTAGAGTATGTGCGCGGTTCTGTAAAACGTTGAAGGAGCCAGTCAGTATTTGATACAGTTTATCGGTTCGGGTTCTCCATAAATGACTTTTAAATTTTCAAGCTCTTCTGCGGGAGATAATTTGTCACTCAGGGATGACGACAATTCGTTCCCCATTTATCTACATCCGTGTTTATAAGTCATGTGGCTTGCCGCCTTGGGGCTTAAAGTCGGCGGTAAAGGTGAACCTGCCAAAAAAAGGTCTCCTGGTTGAAGACGCGTTCCAAGCCTGAATCGTGGATCAAGGCTTCAACCGCTTCTGTTGGATGCGCGAAGACCCGAAACTGGCTTTTCGTTATGCGGCGATACTGGTTTTCAAGCCATGTTATGGCCTTATTTAACAAATTGTCAAGCGGATAAACGACCCCATATAGCTTCTTAGCCCTCTCAGTTGATAGCCTGACCAGTTTCCGCATGTCGTCGTAACAACATATTACCCTATCCAGGGTAACAATATCAGCTTCTGAGATATTTCCCGCCATTTCCACGAAATCGCCATGGTGTTGGCTAATGCGATCCAGGTGTCCCTGGCTCTTGGCTTCATTTTTGGCGGCATTTAAATATGCACTGGAGGCATCGACGCTGGTAGCATCCTGTACGCCGGCATTCAATAATTCGTGCTGCAGCGCGCCCACCCCACCGCCGATATCAAGCAGAGTCAAACCCTGAACACCCTCATCCTTCAAGGCCGCTAGCAGCAGTTTCGTTGTCTTATCTGCGCCTTTTTTGCGATAGCGCTTAAGATCCCTCTCAGCCATCTGCGTGTCCATCAGTTCTTCTATTCCAGCTGCCTGGCAACAATCCATTTTTCTCACCTTATGACTGTCTAATTTATGTTTAGATAAAAACCCAATATCGATACCTTGTCTTGTACTTATACTATACAATTTATCCACCTTAATATATTCAAGTATATGGGATGCGGTCAGTGCGATCCCTTTAGGTGCATATTTGGATACCCCCCCCTTGTTTCCTCATGAGCTATACCAAAAAATAAGTTGATCTGTTTAAAGTTAATTTACCTATTGTATAATGCTTTCTTGTGTTCTTAATTTAAATAATGTTGATAATCACCCCATTTCCATTAATCCGAGGTGATAAATAAATAAAAGATGAAATACTTATATTTCTTGCTAATAATAGTCCTGATTGGATGTGCACCTGGCGCAACACAGGAAATTGAAAAGATCCTCGTGAATACTGCTGTCCCTACGGAATCACCCGAAAACACAATCCGCTTTCTTGCATTAGGAGACTCTTACACTATTGGACAGAATGTTCCAGAAAAGGAGCGCTGGCCTGAGATATTGTCTGGTAAGTTAAAAGAACATGGAATAGATTCTGAAACTACAATCGTTGCTCAGACCGGCTGGACCACAAAAACTTTGGCTTCACTCCTTTTGGACAAACCACCGGAGGATCCCCCATACGAACTGGTTTCCTTGCTGATAGGGGTCAATGATCAATTTCGGGGGGGCAACACGGATGATTACCGTACCAGCTTTCGCAAATTGCTTGCGATCTCGATCACGTTGGCCGGGGATGATCCACAAAAAGTAATCGTCGTATCCATCCCAGATTGGGAAGTAACACCCTATGCCAAAAATTCAGGCTCTTCAAGGTCATTCAATATCGATGACTTCAATCAGGTCAATCTACAAGAAGCCCAAGATTATGGTGTCCGTTACGTTGATATAACCTCGATCTCAAGGGAGGCGGAAACAGATCTGAGCCTGTTGGCCCTCGACAAGCTACACCCCTCAGGTGTGATGTATGCACTATGGGTTGATGAGATGTTGCCACAGATACTTGAAATGGTTGGCGAATAAATAATACCTATTCGCCTGAATTATAAAAACAAAAGGTTTTGCAAAGTTAAAAGTTATGAGTTACGACTTCGATACTATCGTCGATCGCCGTTTAACAAATTCCATCAAATGGAATAGGTATCCCGAAGAGGTACTGCCGCTCTGGGTAGCGGACATGGATTTCGTCACCCCAGAACCCATTCTGGAGGCGTTAAGTGAAAACCTAAAAGATGGCGTGATTGGATATGAAGTTGCCTCTATCAAATTGCAGAAAGTGGTTTGTGCCCGCATGGACGAATTGTATGGTTGGCAGATAGCGCCCGAAATGGTGCTAGCAACCCCAGGGGTGGTCAGCGGCTTTAATGCAGCTGCCCGGGCCGTGTGCGGGGCGGGCGAAGGGCTGCTGATCCAACCGCCCGTTTATTTCCCTTTTTTAGCAGTCCATGAAAACCAAAAACTGACGAGCCAGTTCGCGCCGCTTGCCAAAGTTACGGAGAAGGGCATCCTCCGCTACAAAATTGATTTGGAGGCTTTTGAGGCAACAATTGACTCTAACGATGCAAAGACCCGCATGTTCCTGTTTTGCAATCCGCACAATCCAGTCGGAAAAATATTCACAAGGGAAGAATTGTCCCAGTTGGCCGAAATCTGCCTGCGCAAGGGCGTGGTCATCTGTTCTGATGAAATCCATTCTGAATTAATCTTTGGGGAGCGGCGACACATACCCCTGGCTACACTATCATCAGAAATTGCAGAGCAAACTATTACTCTTATTGCGTCCAGTAAAACCTTTAACACTGCAGGCTTATTCTTTGGGTTCGCAATTATCCCCAACCCAGAATTGCGAAAACGGTATCAGGCATCCTTAAAAGAAATGACCCTACACGTAACCAGCGCTGGGCAGATTGCAGCACAGGCTGCTTACTCAGGAGCTTGTGACGATTGGCTTAAAGAAGTATTGGCATATTTGCGGGCCAACCGAGATTTTTTAGCCAACTTTGTGCGCGAGAATATTCCCGAATTAGAACAGACCCTGCCAGATGCCACCTACCTTACCTGGTTAGATTGCAACCCATTAATTGAATCAGGCATGCTCACCGGTTCCCCCCATGAATTCTTTTTACAAAGGGCCAAAGTGGCACTAAGCGATGGGGCCACCTTTGGGCCGGGCGGCGAAGGCTTCGTGCGCCTGAATTTTGCCTGCCCCCGCTCCATATTAGAAGAAGCCTTGACCAGAATTAAAGCATCCTTAGCAACATAATTTTCAAGTGAGAGCTAGCTCAATGAGTAAAAAACTAACATACCCTATTATCCAAGATTACCTGACTGCACTCATCCCTGAGCGTGACCCTGAGATGTTGGTTATGGAGAAATATGCCGAAGAGCACGACTTCCCAATTATTGGCCCTGCTGCTGGTTATAACTGTTATCAAATCGCGCGTATGATCCAAGCAAAGTCAATCTTTGAAATGGGTTCAGGCTATGGCTATTCAACTGCCTGGTTCGCCAAGGCGGTAAAAGAAAATGGGGGTGGCCAGGTGCATCACACCGTCTGGGATGAAAAGCTCTCTAAAATGGCAGCAAGCCATTTGTCCAGGTTGGGATACGAGGGGATGATTAAATTCCACATGGCTGAAGCGGTTGAAACGCTCCGGAATATGCCCGGCACGTTTGACATCATCTTTAATGACATCGATAAAGAAGCCTATCCATCTACCTTGCCAATCATCAAGGCCAAATTGAAACCGGGTGGGGTCTTGATTATCGACAACATGCTATGGGGTGGTCGCATTTTCGACCAAACCGAAAAATCGAGCTCGACTGAAGGGGTTCGTGAATTCACAAAAATAATCACCACTGACCCAGATTGGATCGTCTCCCTTATTCCGGTAAGGGATGGCATGATTGTGGCCTACAAGAAATGAACCTGCTCGATATTTTTCAAAGAGATTTGGAACCACAAGCCTGGGTTGAGGAACACAAAATTCCCTGGAGTGAACTAGAATTCAGCCGGCGTGCCCTCAGAGAACATCTTTCACAAGAGCATGATGCTGCCAGTCGCCGGATGAGTCTTATCAAAAAGCATGTGGATTGGATCCATAACGATGTACTGGATGGAAAACCTGCTCGGATTCTTGATCTGGCCTGTGGCCCCGGACTATACACAGCGCGTCTCACGAAGCTCGGGCATGCTAGCCTTGGAATCGATATTTCTCCCGCCTCCATAGAATATGCCCTTAACCATGCGCCTGAGAATTGCACCTATAGGTTAGGCGATATCCGCACAATTGGTTACCATTCCCGCTATGATCTGGTCATGCTCATCTTTGGAGCCTTCAACATCTTTAAGGTTGAAGAGGCAAAAATAATCCTGGAAAAGGCGCATGCTGCTCTAAAACCGGGCGGGAAACTGCTTCTCGAAGTAAACAGGTTTGATGCGGTCTATGACACCGGAAATTATCCCGCCACCTGGTACTCTGCTAAAAACGACCTCTTCGCGGATGAGCCACACTTATGTTTGATGGATTCCTATTGGGATGATGCACTCTCTGTAGCGATTGAGCGCTATTTCATCGTCAACCCCGTTACTGGAGCGGTAACCCTTTATACAGACTGTATGCAAGCCTATGAAGATGATGCTTACGAAAACCTGTTGAAAGACGCAGGATTCAATTCTATACAAGATTACCCATCATTAGATGGAGAAGAAGACATCCAACAAGCTGAATTGAAAGTATTAAAGGCGAGAAGGTAGAAAGAAAGGGTTGCTGAAAAGATATTCCCCTCTGCTCGATACTTTGTTTTCCATGGGAGCAGATGAAAGCAAAAACTCCCTGAAATAAACTTCAGGGAGTTTTATCGTTATAGCGTTGGATCTGAACTCGATACTATGGCTTCATTCGTCTGCGGGGACAGGTGCCCACTCGGTCTTTACAAATCCGCCTTCAAGGACAGAAGTCCGGTATGCGCATTCATCTTCAATTATTATAAATTTCAGATTGCCATTTTCAAGTAATTCAACCTCATAAAAAGCAACCGCAAATCCTCCTGCAACGCACGTTTCTCTCAGATCAGTAATTTCCTTAATAATAAGTGTCGTCCCTTCAAACCGAAACTCGGATTCTCTGGGGGAACCGGCATTGAGGTATAAAACTGAAGTCCCATCATCATTAAACGTAAGCTCGAGGGTGAGACTACTCCATCTTCCAAGAATGTCTTCCGCACTGTTTGCCAAATTGGGATTTGGCGTGGCGGTCGCTGTCGGTGCTTGTGCTGTTTGAGTAGCGAAGGCTGCAACGGCAGCCTGGGTGGCAGTGGCATCTATTTCTGCTTGGGAGGGGCCACAGGCACCCAAGAGTAGTATGGTGAACAAAAGTCCCAATATCGAAAGGTCAGTTTTTTTACGATTCATCAATCTTTTCAATTTTTTCATTTTAATTCTCCATTATTTTCCTGCAAAAGTATAGCATAATAGGGGCATTAGACATGAAAAGATCAAAGACTATGGGGTAGGGAAATTCAAACGGCTGACCGGAGTGAAAAAGGAAACCTTCACAAAGATGCTGGGTGTGTTGGAAACCGAACTACGAGACTTTGGCAGACCGTCAAAACTGAGCCGAGCAGACCAACTATTGATGAGCTTGATGTACTGGCGAGAATACCGCACCCAGTTTCATATTTCTGAAACTTATGGTGTCAGTGAAGCAATAATATGTCAGACCATCCAGAAGGTGGAAACACACTGATGAAATCAGGCCAGTTTACCAGGCAAGAAGGAATTGCAAGCTAGAGAGACGCTGATTGAAGTGATTGTGGTTGATGTGGCAGAACAACCAATTGAATGTCCGAAAAAAAGCAAAAACGTTCCTACAGCGGCAAAAAGAAGCGTCACACCCAAAAACCACAGGTGATCGTGAACATAAGAACAGCTCAAATCCTTGCGACAGCCTTTGCAAAGGGCA
>JASJYH010000070.1 GCA_030123675.1 Anaerolineae bacterium
CCAGCGCCTGCGGATCTGGCTCTTCTTTGGCATCAACTTTGGCAGACTGCTCCGTTTCTGGAGATTCCATCGCTGGCGTGGCTGACTCTAGCTTGTCATCCTTTTCGAGCGGTTGCTCCAGTTCAGGTATTTCCGTTGCTGGCGCATCTGACTCTTCTTTGTCAACAACTTCGCTAGGCTGCTCCAATTCTGAGCTCGCCATTGACGGCAGAATTAGCTCTATCCTGTCATCATCATGGGCCCTTTCTAAGTTCGGGGTCTCCAGCCTTGCTGCAACCGGATCAGTTTTATCATCTCCCACCATCTGATCGAGATCGGAAAATAAATTATCCATCCGCGAGTGCATAACCTGCCCGTACTCTTCATGCGCTTCGAGTTCTTTTGTCTCGGCCTGCTCAGCAGGGAGCGATTTTTTTTGCCGGTTTGCGTGTTTTTTCGTCAAGCATGGGTGAGGGCTCCTAAACCCAACTACACCTTAATCCTGGTTTTTCAAGCTCAACTGTGCGATTGTCATGGGTGCGTTCAAGGCATTGCCTAGTTCGCGGGCTGCAATTTGTAACACGGCTTCAACAGAAGTAGCCGTTTGGATCTTCTGACTGATGACGTTCAGGGTTGCTTCGCGCTCGGCCTGACTTTGAGCCAATGCAAAGGAGCGTGCGTTCTGCATGGTTGTGGCCACTTGTGAGGCCAGCGTCAATTGGATGTTGGCGTCTTCTTCAGTGAAGGCCTCCACCCGCTCTGATTGCACATCCAAGACACCTATCATTTCATCACCGACCACCAACGGGACAGCCATCTCAGAGGCAGTATCCGGTAAGAGTGGATTGGGTCGCCAGCCGGGCTCGTTTTTCACATCATTGACGATCACGGCCTGTTTGGTACGTGCGGCGCGGGCCACCAGGGATTGCTCCTGGTCTAGTGATATCGAAGAAGTTTCATGAGTGCCTTCGTTCTCATCGCCTTCTAGCCAGCCGCAGGCCACGATGTTAAGTTTCTCAGTTTCAGAATCAAATGTGAAGATATGCGCATGGTACAGATCGAACTGTCGTTGGGTCAGTTTCACCACGGTTTTGAGCATTGTTTCTACTTCTAATTCTCGAGAAGAAGCGGTGCTGACTTCAGCAACTGCGGCCAACTGACGGGCGCGTCTTTCTAATTCGATTTGACCGCGCTCGGTCTCTTCGAACAAGCGCAGATTTTCGACACGGGTTGCTAGTTGATCCCCGATCGTTGAAAGAAACTCTTTAATTTCCTTTGACGTATTGTCTGGTCCGGAGACCGAGATTTCGCCGATCTTTTCACCCAAGATTTCTAGGTTATGCTTTGTAGGCCGTACATCAGAATCACCGCCATTTGCGGAGGCCGATAGTGGTGTGATCTTGTTCAGATCGTAGCTGAAGCCGGTTTCTGCCTCACTTTGGGCTTCGAGTTGCTTTTCCCAGCCTTCACGGGTCAGACGCCGGACGGCGTCTTCAGCCTGGGCCAAGAGACGCAGGTTCTCGACTTGCTGGCCTACCTGGCGGGCAATGGTATCAACCAGCGCGGTTTCAGATGCGGTTATTGTAACGAGGCCTTCAAACTTTAATATACCCACCGGTTCGTTCAATACCGGGATAACTTTCACAAGGGTATGTTCATCAGTTTTGCCTGTAATCGGTTTCATATAAGAGGTCATATTCTCAAGATCGTATGTGAATCCGACCCGTTCCCCACGCTCGAACGCATTCAGGAAATCATCCCAACCTTCACGGGTAAGACGCCGCGATTGGGCTTCCAACTCGGCTCGTGCACTTTGGGTTTCATTTAACAATTCCACGTTTTGGATCGCTACCGCCGGTTGACCGGATAACGCTTCATAAGCGCTTAAGTTATCTTTACTTAGGGCACCTGCTATTTTGCTTTGCATGTCTAGTACACCCACGACCTGATCACCGACAAGCAGCGGAACCACCATTTCAGAGCGTGTATCTGGCAGCAGTGGGTTGGCACGGTGGATTGTGCTTGATTCAGTGTCTTCCACAATCACTGCCCGTTTTTCAACAGCGGCAGTGCCGTTCAGGGAGGCCAGGTCAACCGGTAGGCTGTGGCGTTGGATCAGCAATTGGCCCCCGACCGCGCCGGTGCCGGCCCGCAGAACTAACCGACGCCCGACAGGATTGAGCAGGTAGATCTGGGTGTAATACAGGTCAAACAGATCTTGAATAAGATCGGCTGCGCTTTTCAGGAGGATATCAAGGTCACGTTCCTGGGCAATTGTGCGGCCTACTTCAGTGGCCAAAGTTAGACTGCTCACGGTTTGGTTCAAGCGACCAGCCATGGCGTTGAAGTTCAAGGCCAGCTGGCCGATCTCGGTGGTGTCAAGGATCTGTGCATGGGCATCCAGATCGCCAGCACCAAGAGCCTCCACCGTATCTGATAGATTTTTAAGGGGATTAATAATCGAGCGGGTAATAAAGATTGCTAAGGTCACACCGAGAATAATCACAAGGCCCAAAATACCGATATCCAGGTTTTGGGCCAGCTGCTCCACTGTACGGAAGGCGGCCAGCGCCTCAACTTCGATCTCACGCTCGTTGGCAATCACTTCTTCCGCTAGACGCTGGATATCGTTACTCTCTTTTTCCAGGATAAGCTCTTCCTCAGCTATGGCTATATCTGCCAGTATGAGCGCCTCAAACGTTTCCAGGGCATCCTTTGAGGCGCTTAAAATCAGGGTTTTTTCCTGGATTGTCAGGTTTTTACCCGCAGTGACTGCGGATTCCAGCGAAGCACTTCAATCTCGGCCTCGCCCGCCGTTTCAAGTGAGGCGTCCAGTTCATTCATATCTGACAGAATTCGGAAGATTTCTCCCGTGCTCTCATCACCACGGATCCGGATGTTTTCAACCAATTCGGCAAAGGAAGATACATATTCTTCAATATCCACTTCGATCTGGTCCAGATTTTTTAGACTGGTAACATCTCGCGCGCTTGTTCCGGTAATACCGGCCCGGGCCTCTTCAACCAGATTGCTCATTTCGGTGGTATTAGCCTGGTTGGTCAGCACATATTGCTGAAAGGCGACATCGTAGCCTAAATCCGCATGGAAAAGCAGAAATTCTAATTCATTCTTACGGGCTTCCAGGAGTTGCACTTCGATTTTCTCGAGCAGGAAGGTTTCTTCTTCCGCTGCAATAAACTCTTCCAGAGCTGCATCTTCCAGTGCGGTGGTGTAGAAGGCAACAGCACCCAGGCTGATGGATAACAACACCATGATGCCAAATCCCAATCCCAGCCTGCGGCTGATCTTGATATTTCGTAGAAAGCCGCCAGCTCCGGTCCTGCTTGGGGTTTGATTAATACTGCTCGTGCTTGCTTTGTTCTGAGATTTTTCACTCATTTGATTGCTCCTACATGGATTGAAATCATAAGGTTATAGTTAATGCTCCCAAGCCAAATATTTACCGGAAAATAGATAAGAATTATGGCATCCAATTTGGGCCGGGTAGCTACAAACATCCATTGCATTATTTTTACTCC
Source organism: Anaerolineae bacterium (assembly GCA_030123675.1). Classification (GTDB taxonomy): domain Bacteria; phylum Chloroflexota; class Anaerolineae; order Anaerolineales; family Villigracilaceae; genus JAABUE01. The sequence goes on from JASJYH010000070.1 coordinate 3,519, forward strand.
AACTGGCCTACCTACCAACGGCAATTGTGACAGTTCGAGGCTGTTATAAGTGCCAGTCTATTTGCGGTTTTTAATTGGGGGGATTCCCTAGGAACCGAGCACTCTGTTTGGGCTGGAAAGCGCAACCCAAAGGCCTGGTAAGCCGCGAATGTTCTGTTTCTACACAATAACTATTTAATAGCTTCTAAGGAAAATGGGGCAAAGCAAACAGCCTGGCTTGTCATTTCGAGGAGCTTGAGACGAGAAATCTATAGAATCTTATCTTGCACGGGCGACCACTTCCATATCCGGCTCAACTTCGATCAACCCACGTAGGCCCTCACGCACTATGGCATGGTCATCTACAATTAATATCCGAATGCTTTTTTCCATGGGAATAATCCTAAATTCTATTGTCGTTATGAAATTGCCATAATCTTTCCTGGCAAGCTTTGGCATAGGTTAATCAAGTATTCAGAGCAAGCATTCCATTCACCTTCTTCACTATGCTAGTTTCCTGAACAGTTTCTCAACTAATGATGGTAGTTCATCTACAAATTCTGATTTTGAAATAAATCCATGCTGGGGCACACCTTCTGGAATTATTCACGGTGGTTTAAATTACCAGAACAAACTATCCAAACGCTTTATGCTATCTGTATAGTTTGTTCAATGAAAAATTTGATTATCGGAGGGGGGTAATTCTAATCCTTATCCGGCTTTACCAACCCCTCACCAATGGCGTACAAGGCGGCCTGAGTACGGTTGGCCAGGTGCAATTTCGATAAGATATTCCCAACGTGGAAATGGACAGTACTTTCACTGACAATCAGCTTCTCGGCGATGTCTCTGTCTCCATCCCCATGGGCGAGCAGTAATAACACATCCATCTCGCGTTGGGTCAGTTCTTGACCGTTTGGCTTTTCATTCTCAGCCGGTTCTTGGATACGGTCCATGATTTTCTTGGCAATCGAGGGGTGCAGCATGGTTTCGCCGTTGTATACCCCGCGGATGGAGGTAAGCAATTCTTCAGGTTTGGTGTCCTTGAGCAGATATCCGAGCGCGCCACTTTCAATGGCCGGAAAGACCTGATCGTTCTCCAGAAAACTGGTCAGCACCAATATGCGGGCTTCTTCCCATTCCGATTTTATTTTTCCGAGGGCCACCACGCCATCCATGCCTGGCATGACCAAATCCATCAGAATCACATCTCGGCGTAGCTTGAGTGCCATCTCCACGCCCTGCTCGCCTGATTCCGCTTCCCCCGCCAATTCCATATCAGGCTCAACTTCGATCAGCCCACGTAAACCCTCACGCACAATGGCATGGTCATCTACAATTAATATACGAATTTTTCACTCATAAGACATCATTTCAAATCTCATTATTAGGATGGTATCAGATACCCTAGCGGTTGTTTTAGCTGCACACGGATTCTGGTACCTTTTTCGGGGCTGGATTTAATTATCAATTCTCCACCTAGCTTCTTGACCCGCTCGCGGATGTTTCTCAAGCCCTGGCCTTTGTAGTTTTCGTAGATATCAAATCCAATGCCTCCATCAGATACTTCCAAAACAATTTCTGTTTTCGAATGCATAATCGTAATGGTAGCATCCTTGCTTTTAGAATGTTTGACCACATTGTTCAGTGCTTCAAGGGCGATATGATAAAGCGCATCCTCCACATTGTTGGGCAGTTTCGGCAAATCTTCGGCGTGCAATTTTACTTTTATACCAAGCCGTTCCTCGGCCGCTTCAATTCGGCGCTCCAGGCCCTTCACCAATCCTTCGCTACCTAACACCGCTGGTCTCAACTCATATAAAAGCAGGCGCATCTCTCTCAACGCCTGATGAGCGGTATCTCCTATGCGGGCTACGGAAGTTTTTATCTTTTCCTGATCGAAATCGCGCTCCAGCCATTTATTGGTTGAACCGGCCATGAGCGTCAGGCTGTAGAGCAACTGTGAAACCGAATCGTGTAAATTTCTGGCCATGCGGTTGCGTTCTTCGCGGGCGATGTTATCGCGAGATTGCTCCCAAAGAATGCTATTTTCAATCCCAATCCCAAGGTGATCTGCGATTGACATCAACAAAGCCTTTACATTTGACTCAAATACATCTGCTTCATTTGCGAAAAGACTGAGCACACCGCGGATCTTGCCTCTGGCCATAATGGGAATTCCTGCGTAACATTGGATCCCATTGAAGTCTTTATATACGGGGTTCTTAGCCAAATTGTCAAGAAAGAGTGGCTTATGTTGCTTAATCACTTTGCGGGCCATTTCGTCGTTGGGAAGGCTGTCAACCTCAATCTGAAACCCTTCTGAAAATCCAAGCTGAATAATTGGCTTCAAGTCCGGGGTATTCAAATCTTCTAAAAGGTAGATAATGCCTCGGTCGGCCTTCACCGTATCGAGGGTTAATACAAGCGATAACTCTAACAGGTCATCAAGCTTCCAATTTTCAGAAATAATTGTGATCAAGTTATATAACACCACCAACTCATGGGTGCGCTGCTCGACCCGTTCTTCCATCGATTCAAGGAGGCCGATCCTATACAGCGCTGTGCCGGCCATATCAGCGATGGCATGTAACATAGAAAAATTTTCTTGGGTGACCTCTTCCCATGTGCGAGATGCCAGCATGACAGCCCCATGCACTGAATCTAATGACTTCAGCGCTTGGATCACCACGGTTTCAAAACCAGAAATTTCAGCATTTAGGGCGCCATTTTCTTCATACAACAATGCATCTTTAATTTCTTTTCGTTGCTCGTTGTTAATCGGTTTTTTACTATCAGAACTGAAATAAGTTACTTGTGTCTGAGGCCCTTTGAAAAGGATACTTGAAGTGACATCAAAATTGAAGAGTTTCTGGACCTCTTTCGTGAATACTTCCAGCAGCTTATCAGAGCGATCGGCCGTGCGCATACTCTTCGAGATAATTCGAAGGTGTTCAAGCTCATCGCGACGTTTGTCCACATCCTTGACCATGCGCTTCATATCGTCTTTAGATTGTTCCATCTGCGCACTAGTAGCCACTTTATTGCGCAGGCTGTTTAGTTCTTCAATTAGTTGAGCTTTTGTTTTTGAGCTATCTATCATTATGTGTCTCCGTAACCGGCCCAATGTTTAGCGGCCGCAAGGTTGTGTTCGAATCTTGGAGAAAATCAGCTCGTCCGAATATAAAAAAAACCGCTAAATTCTCGGCCTTATAGAAGCAACTTTGGCGATCTTGCTATTGGTTGTGGAGAAATATTAATTTCAATGAATTGGTTCACGTTTATGTGATAAGTTGGTACATTAGGCCATTAGGAATTTTAACTAGTGGCGAACAGAAATGAGCTGTGTTAATAAATAAATTCATTAATTAATTTCGGGTACAGTTTGGTACCGTACGAACTTCCCTTTTTTGATAACGGTGCTCGAGGGATTGTATAGATAAAACAGACTGTATTCGAGTATACAAATGTTTTAAATAAAGATTTATTGCATGTTTCTTTCAATTTATAGTCACCCAAACAGTTGCCCGGATTTATTCTCGAAGGATATATGCTCGACAGCCAACATCTCTTAGGCTGCTTATACCATTCGATTTTACTATTGACATTCATTTTTGTTGGTTATGTTATGCTCCCGCAGGGCATCCGCCCCGCGAAGGCGTCGGCCCGAGACGGGGATATCGCACCGTCCCGGCATCCTACGGGAGGACGATGTGAACGGAGTGACACTTGCACCCCGTTCGGGCCGGGAGCCCGCCGGGGCGCCGTTCGTCGCGAGCGCCGAAGATCCAGTCAAGCTGGACGAAACGGTGCTACGCGAAGACGGCCTGCGCTGAAAGTGCAGGTGAGGATCTCAATCTAGTAAATTGAGACTCTTCGCTCCGCTCACAGGTGCCTGCGGCACTGCGCGGGCAAAGTGACAAACCCTTTACCAACTATTGTAAACATCAATTTTATGGCTCATAACCGGGTAATCGTCAGAACCAGAATAGGATAATTGGCGGACAATCGTGAGTTTGAGATTTAGACATATTCTGTTAAAATTGGGGTCTTGGTAGTTTTTATAAAAGGAAAATAATCATGCGGAAAATGCGATTTAAAATATATTTAATATTAATCCTGACCCTTGCTTTAAGCGCATGTGGCGCAGGCAGGGAGGCTGTGCCTACCCTGAATATTAGTCAAATTCAAACCTTGGCCATTAGGACCTACCAGGCTCAATTGACGCAAACGGCGCAAGTACTGCCAAGCGCGACACCGCCGCCTACAAATACACTAGTCCCGGTGGTGACGTTTGCCTCCCCAAATAGTTCCCCGGTGGCATTTGCTACCAGCACAACCAGCAGTGGAGCCTCATCCGCCTGCAATGGTCTCTCCTATGTTAAAGATGTGACCATTCCTGATAATACCCAGATGACCCCCGGTCAGGCCTTTACCAAAACATGGTTGGTGGCCAATACCGGTTCATGTAATTGGGAACCGGGATTTATCTTCAATGTTGTCGGTGGAGATGCAATGGGCGGCGTTGGCGTAACTTTGAACCAAACGATCCAACCTGGCCGCCAATATGAATTTTCGATCCCTATGGTGGCACCCAGCACCCCGACCGGTGAAATAAAAGGCACCTGGCGGCTGGCGGATGCCAATGGCACCTTTTTTGGTGATGGGGTATATTTAATCATTGAGGTTGGATCTGGGGCAACTGCTACTATGACCGAAAATCCTTAACCTTAGTCACCTTAATAAATGGCGTGCTATAATGTTGGCGCCCTTTCAAGGGTTTGGTCACTGACTAGGGGCAAACAAAAATTTACGCATTTAATAATTGATTAGAATCTAATCGTCTGGATGGAATATGGCAAACAGAAAAAAAACCAAACAAGCGGCTGAACGCTCCACAAGAAAAAATAAGCGCATTCAAATCACAGGGGTGGTTGTACTCGTCTTGGTTGTGGTATTGAGCGCCTGCCAATCGCCGCCTGAGAGCACTGATCAAGCTGTTGTTGAACCAACTCTTGTTGTGCAATCACCTATTGAGGCTCCCCAGGTGAGCTCACAACAATATGCGGCAGCCCCCCCTATGTCGATTGAGGTGGACAAACAGTATATTGCGACTCTCAAATTAGCCAAAGGCGGCGAGATCGTAATTGAGTTATATCCAGAAGAGGCGCCCATCACCGTCAACAGTTTTGTTTTTCTCAGCCGTGAAGGATTTTTTGATGGCCTCACCTTCCATCGCGTGTTGGCCGATTTTATGGCCCAAGCTGGCGACCCAACCGGTACGGGTGGAGGCGGTCCTGGGTATCAGTTTGTCAATGAAGAAAGTGACTTATTGTTCGATAAAGCCGGAGTTTTGGCTATGGCCAATGCGGGCCGCGACACAAATGGCAGCCAGTTTTTTATCACCTATGGCCCCCAAGAATTTTTGGATGGCGGATATACCATCTTTGGTCAGGTGATCGAGGGGATGGAGATTGCTTTAGAAATACGCACCCGCGATCCAAACGCCTTTCCGGATTACACCGGTGATGTGATCGAAAGCATTACGATAGAAGAAAAATAAGACCCCTTAAAACGCGCATCCTTGTGGTTGAGGTGGTAATCGCTCCAGACCTGACCCAAGGCCTGCTACCGCCTCAGCAGGCGTAAATCCGTCCCGAACCGATCCCTTCATTAATATCCCACCATATCCCTTCTTGTTCATATGCGCGCGGACGAAAACCAGCGTGTCTGCTGCAATATCCACAGGTCCGCCTGAACGGACAAAGGGCTGCTCATCCACATGGCTGTGCAGCAAAATTCGGCGATACAATAGTTCGCCCTCCTCATTGAATATTTCCCACCAATCTGTGAACTGGTCACAACCCGTATCCGGGCTGGCGACTTCGACTACAAATTGATAAGCGTTTGGGCCTCCTGAACTCTGGACTGAGATCACATTTGCAAATTTATTTTCTGACAATGGCTCAACCTCCTTTGTTGGGTTAAGGGTGGTCTGAGTGGAACAGGCATGCAATAAAAGCATGAATAGCAACAAACTTTGCAATAGCGGCTTTGATTTGCGTGTAGTCATTATGTACTCAGACGCTGCCCAGGATTTGGATATCATAAACTATTGTAAGCCATGCGCTTATTTGGGCCAGCAGAAATAGGGCCATGGCTGCCACACTTGCAAAGGCTGAAATGGAATGGGTATACGCCAGCACGCTCCAAATCAATAGGGGAACCGTGATCAAACCTGCGAGAACAACAAACGGGGGCAGCACATTCTCCGTCAGTATCACAGATAGCAGTATTGCGCCGGTCGCCACGAATGCATGCAAAAGGCGCAATCTTTTAACGGGCCACAGGTTTGCCAAACTTAGTTTTCCAACACTTGCGTCTGCTTTCCGGTCTGTCCATTGGGTGGCCAACAAGTTATTAAAAACAAGCATTCCAAAAGGGGTAAAGGCTAAGAAGGCTTCCAAACTGATAGTTCTGGTATGCATGCTGAATGCAAATAATGGCAGTAGGATGCCACCCAGGGTGGAATTTGTCAACTCGCCCCAACCTTTCCAGGCCAAAGCCATTGGTTGCAGTGAATACATCCAGCCGAAGAAAGCTCCTAAACTCAGAATAGCGATTGAGATAGGTGGGATCAGATTGTTAAACAGACCATATGTGGCCAATCCCGCCCCTATGATTAATGCAACCCAGGCACTAACAAGGGCAAACTCGCGATCTAAGCCTGATTTTGGTAAGGCGCCACTGCCTCCAGAAAATAATGTCCGTCGGGTGCGTTCGTCGGTTTCATAGTCTGCATATTCATTGGCGAAATGGATGCTAATACTGATAAGGATTAACGCTAGAAATCCTATTGAGGATCCTTTCAGTGATAATTCGCTTCCGCTGGCAACCCCAACTAAAGAGCCCAAGACGGATACGAGAAATATGGCCAAGATTTGTGGCGGCCGGGCCATCTTGATCAGGACTTGGCTAATGAGCCATAACTTTTTGCCTATAAGAAATAGCATTTGAATATTCTTGGGGTGCAGATTACAAGATACTCAAGCACCAGAGACAATATTTTTTCAATCTTATCATACTGAACATTTGCAAAATCATGAGGCGGGAATTTATAATTAATATATATTTTGAGAGTTAATCGAAGGGTTTTGAAAAACATTGCCCATAATATGAAATTAGTCTATCCTACTTCGATAAAAGGGTGATCAAGGGGATATGCCTGATGGGCAATAAAATGTCAACAATATCTTTCTTGTATTATTACACTATTATGCCCGAAAATAGGTTAAAACCAGCTAGCAGGTATGTCAGGTTTACCTAAAACTCAGTCAGAAAAAATGATGGCTCACATTTGTGAACGCTTTAGAGAAATCCCTGAAAGGTGAAATATTAACGAGTTGGGTAGTAGCGTAATATAAATGAGGAATGAAGGGGAACTGACAGTTCTTTAGCAATCATACCGATATTTAGTTAGACAAGGGTAAAATATAAAAATTCCAGATTGGCCTGGATGACTTGTAATGATCCAAATAAAAGTGAGAGCACAAAAATATATTATGCCTGCGGGCATTGCTAGCCTGATTGTGTTTGTGATGAGTCATGTCCCTAAAATGGGAGTGGATTTTTGGCTACTTTATCCGGCAGGACGAGCAATATGGAATCTACAAAATCCATATATAGTCGCGCACGGTTTCTTTTCCCCGCCATGGTTGTTGGTGCTACTCGCACCGGTTGCTTTGCTCGAATTCCAGATAGCAAGGTGGGTCTGGTTTGCGCTCGGCGTATTATGCTATCTTATAGCATTTAAGCGGTTAGGCCTGACCAGTTGGGCCATTATGTATTTGATGCTTAGCCCATTTTTTTATTATGACTTGGGTATTGGCAATTACGAGTGGTTAATACTTCTTGGCGCAACACTTCCCGCTTCCATTGGCTCGTGGATTGTAATACTAAAGCCACAGGCGTCAATCATTCTGTTTGGGATGTGGCTAAAACAGCGGCGCTGGAAAGTGATCATCCCGGTTGTTACCCTTGCTGTTCTGATCAGCTTACGAGTGTATCCCTTACCAAATCAAAGCGAACTGCCTTGGTCTGCTGATGTGTGGCCTTACGGGATCCCAATTGGAATTGTGTTGGCGTGGTTTGCCATCAAGCAGGATGATACGCTTCTCGCTCTTGCAGCTGCGCCGTTTTTATCACCTTATGTTGGTTTGCAGACTTGGATAATGGTATTGTTACCTTTGACTCGAAACAAGATTGGGCTAATAGTGGGCATACTAGTTAGTTGGGTATGTATGTTTTTATTTATTACATGAGTTTGCTCGTCAGATAGAATTTCGATCAGTAAAAAAAATTAATGTACTTTTATATAAGGACTGATTTAGGTGTGCTTCAGCCGGTACGTATCTGGGATTTTAACAAGTGTTATTCTCGCTTTGGGTATTTCTTGGCCTCGAGCATAATCCACACTCACGCAGCCGCTACTAACGCTAGCATTTATTCGTCAGGGCAAGATGTCTGAAATCTAATATTATTCACAACTTATAATGAAGAATTCAAATACCATAAAGAAACTATTCCCAATAGTGTTTTTCCTATCCCTGATTCTGTTTGGACTGGCAGCATTCAGAAATCCGGGGGTAGATTTTCGGGGATATTATGGAGCGGCATTATTGGTACTAAGAGGCGGAAACCCATATGATTATGCTCAACTGGCCCCGATTCTTAATGAGATAAGTGGCTTTCTGGGGAACAATCCCTACTTTTACCCACCCTGGTACAGTGTAGCATTTATCCCTTTCACTTTTATGTCTTTCCGTACGGCCCAAATTCTTTGGATTGGGGTAAATCTTTCCCTTTTTTATATTAGTCTGGAGTGGTTGTGGCAAGTATTAGATTGGAAAATTGAATCCTGGTTTCGGTGGGTGCTTTTCACCTTTGCTAATATTTTATTTGGATACAGCAGTTTAATTAGCGAGAACTCGGGGTTCGTCATTTTGTTTGGGCTAGCGCTGACATTGCGCAGCTTAAAAAGGGAACAGCATTTATTGGCTGGCCTGGGGTTCATTATCATGCTAACCAAGCCTCAAGCTTTGTTCATGACGATCATTGCCCTAGGATTGTGGTCATTCTTAAAAAGGCCTAAGGTAATCCAGTGGAGTATTGCCTGGTTAGGAACCCTACTAATTTTTTCGTCACTTATTTTCCCAAGGTGGTGGCAATTTGACAAAAGGTTTTTCGGCTTGGGTATCTCCTTCTATCAAGAGGGTGCCGAAGGGATCATCGGGCTGCGGGTGGCTGCTACGCTCTATGATTGGCTGACGTATTCATTTGGATCGGCCGTATGGATAAATGCTGTGGTTATTTTCCTGATCGGTGGATTTGGGGCTTTTCTAATGATCCGTACCTGGAGATACTTATCAAGCCCTGTTTATATTGGGGCCTCAGCGACCTTATTGACATTATTGATCACCCCGTACACTTTATATTATGATTTTGTTCCCTTAATCCTGGTTTTTTTCTTAATTTCAAAACAGCTCCAAAACCTAGAAAGAATATGGTTGATCTTGTGTGTAGTTCTATTAGTGCTCGCAGCATTCATTCAGGTTATCGCCGATCTTCAATATCAAATGTATTGGGTTACCTTATTCATGACAGCGGCATACACTATTGCAATCTGGAGTAGGGAAAACTTGCAAAGCAAAACTCAGGTAGATTAATGACTGCCTGATATGAGATATTTTATCCAACATAAATTGAAGGAAGTTGAATAATGACCATAATAATTTTCGCCTAAATTTCCACTTTTGTAATTATATATCAGCAGCCTGCCCCATTTGGCCTTGGGGGTAGGTGTGACTTGGGCTAAATTGGTTATGGGAAGGCGCTTACTTAAACCCTAACGTTTGAAATAATATTCGTTATATAAGAAGGAGAATTTAAATCTTATGAAGATAATACGTTGGATCGCTACCATAGTTCTAATCTTGATCATGGGGTATTTGAGTGCCATTGGATTGTTTGCTGACTCGAGCATTGGCGGAATGGCCGTCGTTATCTTAATTTTCCTGGCCGGTAGTGCTGGAGTGGGGGCATTAAATCCCGAACGTTGGCAGTTGTCTGCCTTGTGCAGCTTTGGAGCCATTTTATTGTCCGTGCTTGAAATTGGTGCCACCATCAGCCGAGGAGGACCTGTTGCAGGCCAACAACCCATGCTCCAGGTTGTGCTGATTGGCTTGGTGGCTATCGCACTTGCCTTACTAGGCGGTTACATCGGGTACCGTCTACGGACCAGAAATCAATAAGTCGATTGAGAGTGCCTAAACTCAAAGACATAGTGTCATTCTCCCGAAAGATACCGCACCGTCCTCCCCGCGAGGGCGTCGGCCCGCCTGTGCAGGC
>JASJYH010000071.1 GCA_030123675.1 Anaerolineae bacterium
AGAACCTTCAATTGAAATGCTGGATTTATATAGCTGACAAAAATCAATGTTCCTCTTCTATTTTTCTATAACCATTGCGATTGCCTCGAGTGCCCTATACCACTTCGTACAGAAAAGTACACCGGGAAATGTAAACTTTGCGGTTTCATTGATCGTAACGTATGTAATATCGATCGCTATCATCCTGATAATTTATACTTTCTTACCAACCAGCAAGGGATTCATCGCTGAACTACGCGAACTGAACTGGGCCAGTTATGCACTTGCGCTTTCGCTGGTCGGGCTGGAAGTTGGTTTCCTGCTTGTTTATCGATCAGGTTGGAACCTTGGTATTGCTGCCGTGTTGGTCAACGTGGTGGCTGCGCTTATCCTCGTCCCTTTGGCAATAATTATTTTCAAGGATAAATTGAATTGGGTAAACATCGTAGGGATTATGGTGTGTTTAATGGGGTTAGTGATGTTGAATTGGAAGAAATAAAAATATGTCACAATCACTGACTTTTGATAATGCCCGCTGAATCGAAATGATAACCCGCATAAAAAAAGCCGCCTCTATCTTGCTCAAAGGCGACTCAAGAAAAAAGAAACGAACCTTCATTCCTGCCATCACCCCTAAGGAGGTGGCTGAGATAAAAGGTTTCTTTCCACGTGAAAAATTTTTCATCTTTGGCCATGCCCGCTCCGGGACAACGCTACTGGCGCGCCTCGTCCGATTGCATCCCGAGGTGTATTGCAATTGGCAGGCTCATTTTTTCACGCGCCCACCATTTCTAAAATCTTTGGTGAATACGGCAGAAGTCGAAGAATGGCTCAAACGCAAATCGAACCGATGGAATCGTGGTGACGATTTATCACCCATAGTCTTGAGAGTTGTTGCCGACTTTATCATGGAGCGAGAGGCTGCCAAAGAAGGTGCACGCATCGTAGGCGATAAAAGCCCCTCTAGCTTAATCCATGCTCAAGCAATCCGCGATTTACATTCGATCTATCCTGATGCGAAACTGGTCTACATCGTCCGTGATGGCAGGGATGTTATTACCTCCGAACGAATCCGTAACTTTGTCGAAGAATCAAAGTTCCTTACCGCTAAAGACAAGAAAATTATTGAGGATTTACGAAACGACCCAACTCATTTCAAGAATAATGGCCGATCTATTTTCACAGACTTATTTATACGTCGAACAGCCCAGGGATGGGTTGAAAACCTGACAGAAAGCGCGAAGGAAGGTCAAAGATTATTTGGAGAAAACTTTTTCACCCTGCGATATGAAGACCTACTCGAGCGGTCCTTAGACGAGATGAAAAGTTTATGGGATTTTTTAGATGTCAAATCGAGTAAGGCGTTAGGTCAAGCGATTGAGGAAGAAATGTCGTCCAACCCAGATCAAGAATGGCAGCAAAGCCGGAATAAAGATATTGCATCTTTCCTACCTAAAGGACAGGCCGGAAACTGGGCGAGGCTGTTTACCGAACGTGATAAGGATTTGTTCAATGACATCGCAGGTGAGATGTTGGTCAAGTGGGGGTATGAGAAAAGATCGAATCGGTAATTTGACGGGGCTTTGGTTAATGTATAATCCCAATCTACCTGCCTGACAGTTTCAAAACCAGGACGCAGATGAACGCTGAAAAAGCGTGATCTTAGAGAAAGAAAACAGAAAAATCTTGCAAATCTGCGTGAATTAGCTTCCAATATGAAAAGTGTCAGGTAGCTACAATCCCAATCGTAATTTTTTAGAAAGACAGGATAAAAGTTGACCATAATTAGCAAGGTTCCAACAAGAGAGCAAATTGTCCCAGTGTATGCAATGATCGTAATAATGATCTTTCCATGGACTTTAATGCGTTTTTTTTGGAAACTTCCTAGCTGGCTTTTTTATCTCTCGCTAGGCGAAATTTCGGCCATCTTTGCGTATGAGGTAGTGGTTAATTTAGTGGAAAGCCTGCTGGTTCTTCTTGTGCCAGTCTTGATGAGCATCATTCTGCCCCGAAACCTATTTCATGATCGATTTGTTACAAGGGGTGTCTCTCTTATCTTGCTTGGTCTTGGGTATCTGATATATCTCAACAACAATATTCAAGCAAGCGCTACTTTTCCTGTTTCAATGGTTCGTTGGATTCCAATAGTTGGTATAGCGATACTCGTGCTTGTCTATCTAATTGACCGAGTAGGTTTCATTCGAAAAGTTCTGGAAGAATTGGCGAGTCGAGCTGTTGTCTTCCTTTATATTTCGATTCCTATTAGTGTTATTTCAATTTTGGTTGTTTTTATACGGAATGAGTATTAATCATAATTGGTTTATTTGAGGGTGCGATATGTCTATGGGAATTAATCGTCGAAGTTTCTTAAAATTAGCTGGAGCAGCCGCTCCAGCCATGCTCCTGCCAAAGCTTGGTTCATTGATTGAATCAAAATCGAAGTTTGATAGTAATAATTATCCAAATATAATCATCATCTTGTTTGATGCTATGAGTGCCAGGAATTTATCAGTCTATGGATATCAGCGCCCAACCTCACCCAATTTAGAACGATTTGCGGAACGAGCAACAGTGTATCATGAGCATTATTCTGGTGGTAACTATACAATTCCTGGGACAGCTTCCCTATTAACAGGTACATATCCGTGGACGAACAGGGCAATTAATCATAGCGGAAAAGTAGCCAATCACTTAGTGAGGAATAATATTTTTTATACTCTTGGGAAGGATTATTACCGTCTTGCGTTTACTCAAAATATCTGGGCCCAATTAATTTTGACTCAATTCCGATCTGATATTGATAAAGTTTTATCCCCAGGGACATTCGGTGAACTGAATTATTTATTAAGTCATTATTTTCCAAACGATGAAAATATGGCCGCCAGGGCACTTGATGACTTCCTGTTCAAGATGGATTCGTTGCCGGCCTCATTGATATTTGGACCCCTTCAAAGGGCACTTTACTTTCGGGATAGTGCTAGGTTGGAAACAACGGGATACCCGCGAGGACTGCCTCAAAATGTAAACTACCCGCTTTATTTCCGGCTAAAAAATGTCTTTGATGGGTTAGCATCATTATTGGACAGCTCGCCATCCCCATTTTTTGCATATTTACACCTTTTTCCACCGCACGCACCTTACCGTGCTATCGATAAATTTGACAGTACATTCATAGACGGTTGGTTCCCAGAAAAAAAGCCAGTACATAGATTCTCGGATGGTTTTTCTTATTCAAAACTCGCTTCGGCGCACCGATCATACGACGAATATATTGCCTCCATTGATTGGGAATTTGGAAAGCTTTTGGATAATTTGGAAGCCTCAGGGATTTTTGAAAACAGCTTTGTGGTTATTACTTCAGACCACGGAGAAATGTTTGAACGTGGCGAAAAGGCACACTCTACGGTTTTATTGTATGATCCTGTTGTTCATATACCATTATTGGTTTCCGTTCCTGGTCAGCAAATCCGCCGTGACATTTACACACCTACAAATGCTGTAGATATTCTTCCCACCCTCTTGAATCTGGTGGGGAAGCCAATCCCATCTTGGGCTGAAGGGAGACTGCTTCCAGGTTTGGGTGGTAATGATGATTATGAAAGAAGCATGTATGTCATTGAAGCGAAGAGCAATCCAGCCTTCAAACCCCTTACCAAATCGACAATAGTTTTACGGAAGGGTAATTACAAATTAATATACTATACGGGATATGAATCAGAAGATACTTTCGAATTATATGATTTAAGCGCAGACATTGAAGAATTGAATGATTTATTTCCAATGCAACCAATTGTTGCCGGCCATATGAAAGAAGAATTGCTTGATACTCTCTTTGAAGTAAACAAGCCTTATGCTTAATTGATTTTTGCTATTGAATTAGTAGAACAAAAAATCCTTATACATATAGAACAAAATGCTAGAATCAGATAGTAAAAATAAAATAACCTCACCATGCGGGACTACTAACCTTTTTCTCAGGGAAATTGTATGAGGTTCTTGATCGCTGGGCTAGGTTCCATTGGGCGCCGACACTTGCGCAATCTGGTTACCTTAGGAGAAAAAGACCTTGTGCTCTACCGAACACGCATGGCAACCCTACCAGAAGACGATTTGAAAGCTTACCCCCAGGTCTCGGACTTACCAAGCGCGCTTGAGAAATATCATCCTGATGCAGTCATTGTAGCTAACCCAACTGCCTATCATATGGATGTGGCTATTCCAGCAGCGGAAGCAGGCTGTCATATTTTGCTTGAGAAACCTGTTTCTCATTCAATGGAGGGGGTAGATAAATTAATAACCACTTTGGAAAATACCAAATCAAATTTGTTGGTTGCTTTTCAGTTTCGATATCATCCTGGCTTGACCTGTGCTAGGGGTTTGATTGCTGATGGCGTGATTGGGCGTCCGACCTCTTCACATGTTCAATTCGGCGAATATTTACCAGATTGGCATCCATGGGAAGACTATCGAAATGGATATGCCGCACGGGCTGATATGGGTGGGGGAGTTGTGTTGACCCAATGTCACTCTTTGGATTATTTGCCATGGGTTTTAGGGGATAAAGTATCAAAAGTATGGGGTTTTACAAGCAAGGCCAGTGACCTTGAGATAGATGTAGAAGACACGGCTAAAATTGGATTACGCTTTGAAGGTGGTGCCTTGGGTAGTTTGCACCTTGATTTTCACCGACAACCTCCTGTGCACACTCTTGATATCGTTGGGACAAAAGGCTCGATAAAGTGGGATTTGATTGATGGCGCGACTCATTGTTACCGCTCTAAAGAAAAAAAGTGGGAAACGTATCCATTACCAGGTGACTGGGAACGCAATGTCATGTATCTTGAGCAAATGAAACACTTCATTTCGGTAGTGCATGGAAATGAAAAACCTTCCTGTACGTTAGAAGATGGTATCCAAAACCTGAAACTCGTACAGGCAATTCATGAATCTGATAGGACCGGCAGGGTGGTAGACCTCTAATTGTGAATAGTTTAAGAAATACTTTTAGGTCAAAAGAATTCCCAATATTTTTAATACTAAGCATAATTGCCGGTTTGGTTTATTTGCCATTCATTCGAAAAATTGGATATTTGAATGATGATTGGTATCTAATGTATTCTGCTGGGGCAAAGGGGGCATCTGTATTTACCCAACTTTTCAGTGTGGATCGGCCCTTGAGGGCTTTGGTGATGTCTGCAGCTTATACAATATATGGAGCAGATCCACTCTGGTATAACTTGAGCGCTTTTTTTTTCAGGCTATTAAGCGCATTTGGATTTTTATGGTTGTTGATGATACTCTGGCCTCGTCAAATTATTTCCAGAATGTTGATGGCTTTGTTGTTTTTAATTTATCCAGGATTTCTATCACAACTTAATGGAATTGATTACCAGTCCCAAATGGTCAGTTTGGCGGCTGCTGTATTTTCCATAGCTCTTACTGTGAAGATGATCCAAGCCAATAGAAGAATTACCAAATTTTCATTGGGTTTAACGTCTGGTTTACTAGCTTGGATGTATATGGGCCTGGTTGAATATTTCATTGGATTCGAGCTAATAAGATTGGCTTGTATATTCTTGCTTGTGGCGCGGAAGAAAGACTTAATTGGAAAGCATATAACACAGACAATCCGATTATGGCTTCCCGCACTTTTTTTCTTGATATCTTTTCTGATATGGCGCTTGTTTATATTTGAAGCTGAACGCGGTGCAACAGATGTGGGTCAACAATTAGGATTAATTATTCAATCTCCATTAACAACGAGCTTGAGGTGGCTTGGCACACTGTTATTAGATAGCCTGGATGTCACTATTTTGGCATGGGGACGACCAATTTCATTCCTGTTTCCGTGGATTACATCTCGGAATTTGCTTCTGGGGGGTATAGGAATGAGTTTATTAACGGTAGCAATTTTGATGATAGGGTGGAAGCGCCTCGACAAATATGAAACTAAAGAGGGATCAACTTGGTTACATGAAGCGCTGTGGTTGGGCTTATTTTGGATAGTTGCTGGTTTACTGCCGATAATTTTGGTAAATCGTTCGGTCGATTTCAATTCTTTTTCGCGGTATACGCTTGCAAGTTCCTTCGGTGCGGCTATGTTTTTGGTTGCATTGATTTCCTCCTTATCACATATTTATCTGCGGAGGATACTCATTGCAGGAATGGTTGCAATTGCCTCATTGACCCATTTTGCTAATTCACAAAAAGCAATCCAGATAACGCAAGCCACAAACAATTTTTGGTGGCAGGTCAGTTGGCGCATCCCGCATTTGGAGAAGAATACTACTTTAATTGCTAATTATGCAGTGGGCGCTACCGATGAAGATTATTTTGTGTGGGGTCCTGCTAATTTGATTTATTATCCAGATGGTACCAAGGAGCAATACGTTCAACCAGGTATATACGCGGCGCTACTAAACCAAGGCACAGTGATCAATACTTTAAACAATGTGGGGCAGGAATATGATTATCGCCGAACAATCCGTACTTACAAAAATTATCGTAGATTATTATTGTTGACTCAGCCAGCTAAGCTTTCATGTGTTCAAGTCATTGATGGTCGACAACCAGAATTTTCCAAATACGAGAACGCATCAATCCAGACCTTAGGCCCCTATTCCAACCTTGAATACATACTAATCAATAACCCTGGTTCAACGCCTCCCAGCCTTGTGTTTGGTTCAGAACCTGAACATGGTTGGTGTTACTTTTACCAGAAAGCCTCACTTGCCCGCCAGCTTAAGGAATGGGAAGAAATTCAATTGCTTGGTGATGCGGTATTTAATCAAAACCTGGCACCCGGAGATTCGATAGAGTGGATGCCTTTCTTACAAGCCTATGCCCATTTAGGAGAAGTAGAGCGTTTGAAGGAAGTAGCTCCAGATGTGATTGCAGATCCATATATTGCACAACAAGCCTGTCGTATTATGGGTGATATGAATAACCTAACACACCAGGTAAGAGCTGTAATTGAATCACATTATTGTGTAGATTAGGTAGTAGAGAATCTTCAAAATTCAAAAGTTGAATTTTGAAGATTCTGCGCTATAATATCGCCTTGTGTTTTACTCCACAAAAAGAATTTTATACTAGTACCACGCAAGTATCAGGAGAATTGAATGTCGAAAGTAAAATTGATTCCTCCATATGGAGAAAAATTGGTCAACTTGCTCGTAACGGGAAAAGAAAAAGATGAATTGACCACTCGGCTGCCCGATCTGCCCTCGATCAAGATCAACCAGCGGGCTTTGAACGACCTGGAATTGTTGGCGACTGGCGGATTTTCACCGTTAGATCGTTTTATGGATAAGTCTACGTACGACCGAGTCTTGAATGAGATGCGCATGGACGGTGGAATCTTATGGCCTTTGCCAATCACCCTTACAGTCAATCCCAAGGATTTGCCCAGTGTTGGAAACGAGATAGTTGTCCGTAATGCATTAAATGATCCATTAGCTATAATGAAATTAGAGGAAATCTTTTCCTGGGATCCGGAAAAAGAGGCGCGCTTAGCCTATGGCAGTAATGATGCCCGCCATCCGATGGTTTCTGAAATGGGAAGCTGGGGAAAGGTGTGTATATCTGGAGAATTGAAAGTAATTAACTTGCCCAAATACCACGATTTTGTTGAAATTCGACGTACTCCATCAGATGTCCGTAAAATACTCGAAGCAAAGGGTCACGAGAATGTGGTTGCCTTCCAAACGCGTAATCCGTTACATCGAATCCATGAGGAACTGACCAAACGCGCTGCTGCAAAAGTGGGTGGCAGCTTACTGATTCATCCAGTCGTTGGTATGACCAAGCCAGGCGATGTGGATCACTATACACGCGTTCGTATATATAAAGTACTCCTAGATAATTATTATGATAAAAGCAGCACGACCCTAAGTTTGCTCCCGCTTGCCATGCGAATGGCCGGTCCCAAGGAAGCTTTGCTGCACGCTATCATCCGCCGTAATTATGGCGCAAATCATTTCATTGTAGGACGTGATCATGCTGGCCCGGGCAATGACAGTAGTGGCAACCCCTTCTATGGACCATATGATGCGCAGGAATTGATGGTTGAGCACGAAACTGAAATTGGTGTAAAAATGATCCCCTTCGAGATGCTGGTGTATATGCCGGATGAGGATCGCTATATGGAAGTGAAAGATATACCTGATGGCGCAAAAACGCTGAATATCTCTGGGACCCAGGTCCGCGAAGAATACCTTGCCGGGGGTAAATTACTACCCGAATGGTTTACTCGTCCCGAAACAGCTAAAATATTGCGGCAGAGCTATCCGCCGCGCTATAACCAGGGTTTCTGTATTTGGTTTACCGGTTTAAGCGGCTCGGGAAAATCTGCCACTACCCAGATACTTACCGATCTGTTACTTGAACAAGGTAAGAAATTAACTGTTTTGGATGGAGATGTTGTCCGTACGCATCTATCTAAGGGGCTTGGGTTTAGCGCAGAAGACCGTGATACAAATATCATGCGCATCGGTTTTGTGGCAGGTGAACTTGTCCGTCACGGGGGTGCGGTCGTTTGCGCGGCTATCAGTCCTTATCGTAACGCCCGCAACGAAGCCCGCAAAATGGTTGGGGACAACTTTATTATGGTGCACATGGATACACCCGTGGAAGTCTGTGAACAGCGAGATGTAAAGGGACTTTATGCCAAGGCGCGCCGGGCAATGCTTGATGGCAAGCCCATGGGTTTTACAGGTGTTGATGATCCATATGAAGAACCAATCGACCCTGAGTTAACCCTATCAGGTGTGGATGTGACGCCGGAAGAAAACGCTCGTCAAGTTATCGCCTTTCTTGAAGAACAGGGATATTTGCGAACACAAGTTAGCTAATCCAAAATGTTGGTTCTAATTCGCAATATTATGATCGGCAAACAAACATTAATGTTCACTTTAATCATCAGCGTCCTTGCTGTTGGGGGAATATGGTTGCTGGCGTACAGCACTCCCTTTGGTCTGGGTCTCAATGATGACTCGATCGCTTATATTGCGGGAGCACGCAGCATCATGGAGGGCAATGGTTATCGTGCAGCCTGGTTGGCCAGTAATGGGCCGGTTATACACTTCCCGCCTGGATATCCTGCTGTTTTGGCCTTTATAGGATTAATTACAAACCTTGATCCCATCCGGGGTGCTAGGGCTTTAAATGGTGTGCTATTTGGATTGAATATTGCTGTTGCAGGATGGCTTGGTTGGCAAATGACGAAGTCTCGGTTAGCAGGGATCTTTGTCGCTTCCTTAACCTTGCTTAGCAGTTCGATATTGTTTATTCATACCAGGGCAATGAGCGAGCCTTTATACATTTTATTGATGCTGCTTTCGTTCCTGTTGATTGATTTATATTTTAAACGATCACAAAATCATCTTTTGGTAGTCCTCGGTTTCATGCTAGGTTGGGCGTACTTAGCGCGTTATGCGGCAATTTCTTTACTAGCTACGGTGTTAGCAGCATTGCTTGTTTTACACTCATCTTGGCGACAGCGATTTAAAAGTATCCTAATTCTATTCTTAAGTGCCTTTCCATGGATATTGGCGTGGTCGATTCGAAATCGTGTCGTTGGTGGCAGCTTTACCAATCGAGTTCTTAGTTGGCATCCTATAACAATCAAAAATTGGAGAAAAGCCAAAGGAACTTTTTCTGATTTTCTGGTTCCTGTCGATGAGTGGCAAAAATCTCTAGGCATAATCCCCAATTTTTTTACAATTCTACTGATTGCAATTGGACTGGCATTGCTGATCTGGGTCCTGATCAAGGGCATTCCACGATTGTTGAAACCCAAAATAAATCCACGGCCAGGAGTATTATCCTTTGTTAATGGTTTGTATGTGATCGCCTATCTCTTGACCTTAGTAGCAACAATGACTTTATTTGACCCGGCTACCAAATTCCAGGTTCGAATTCTATCCCCAACCTATATATCACTCCTATTGTTACTCATGGTTCTGGGATTGTGGTTATGGAAAAAAAAGAGAATATTTATAAATTCAATTCTTATGTTTTCTTCTATAGGCTTATTGGGTATGTTCGCATACGGCCAGATAATATCAGTCCAAGATTTAAGAAAGAGCGGAGCTGTATTTACTAGTGCAAAATGGTCAAAATCTGCGGCGATTGCAGCTATAAATGAATTTCCGAAAGATGTGCTCATCCTTTCTAATGAACCAGGTGTGGTTTACCTGTATACAGGTAGACCTAGCGGTGTCTTGCCAAAAAAGGAGCCCGGAATATCAAATATAACACAACCGGTTTTGGATGGAGATATTGCAATTGTTTTAATTAAGGTGAATAGGGCAAATTCGGACACATTGCGATATTATTATGATCTGGGCCGTGGTTTGTATCATACGGATTTAAGTAATACTTGGCTGTTCACTGCATTTCCAGATTAGGAAATCTGTCATGATTCAAGAAAAGTTCAACATTGAAGGAAAGGTTGCGATTGTCACTGGGGGTGCGGGACAACTTGGGGTAGAATTTTGCCGCACTTTGGCAGAAGCAGGGGCTAGGGTTGTTGTCGCAGATTTGCATGGCGCTGCCGCTGAGAAGACGGCTAAAAAGTTAAGGGAATCTGGATTCCAGGCGGCAAGCTTCCATCTTGACGTGACACGCATCAAATCTACCCGTGAGCTTGCTACCGATACCCTGAGTCAGTTCGGCCGGATTGACATTCTTGTCAACAGTGCCGCCCTTGACCCGAAATTTGACAAACTGGCGGCATCCAAAAACATCGCCCCAGGTGCATTC
Organism: Anaerolineae bacterium; assembly: GCA_030123675.1. Taxonomy (GTDB): domain Bacteria; phylum Chloroflexota; class Anaerolineae; order Anaerolineales; family Villigracilaceae; genus JAABUE01. The sequence continues at coordinate 10,744 of JASJYH010000071.1, forward strand.
GAGGATTTTCCGCTAGACGATTGGAATGCTGCCCTAAATGTCAACCTAACCGGTATGTTTCTTGTTACCCAAGCTTGTGTTCAACCAATGGTAAAAGAGGCCAAAGGCAGTATCATTAACATTTGCTCAACGTATGGGATAAATGGCCCGGATCAGCGCATATACGTCAACGAGGGGAAGCGGGTTGCCTTCAAACCTGTCTACTACACCACCACGAAAGCAGGGGTGTTGGGATTCACAAAGTATTTGGCAGCGTATTACGCTGATACTGAAATTCGCGTAAATGCACTTACCCCAGGCGGAGTGTACAACAATCACGAAGAATATTTCGTGAAAAATTATTCCGCCAAAACGATTATGGGACGCATGGCAAGAAAGGATGAAATGAATGGAGCATTGTTGTATCTGGCCTCGGATGCCTCCTCTTATATGACGGGTAGCAACTTGGTTGTGGATGGAGGCTGGACGGCTTGGTAATGTTTGAAATAGATCGGTTCAAAGAAATCTTGATTGTATAGTCCATTTATGACCGAAATACTTGTGCTCATCCCTGCTCGCGGAGGCTCAAAAAGCATTCCGCGCAAGAATATCCGTGATTTTTCTGGCTACCCGCTAATCGCATGGAGTATTGCGGCTGGCTTGAGTTCCGAGTTGGTCACACGCGTGATCGTCAGTACGGATGATGAGGAAATTGCAGCAATAGCAAAAGAATTTGGTGCAGAGACGCCTTTTATGCGGCCCCTTAAATTGGCGCAAGATGATACTACCGATTTGCCGGTTTTTGAACATGCTCTGAAATGGTTAGAGAATAATCAAAGTTATCATCCGGATGTGGTTATCCAACTACGCCCGACTTCTCCTATTCGCCCGCGGGAACTGGTGGATGATGCCATCCGAGTATTGCTTGAAAATAAAGAGGCAGATTGTGTACGTGGTGTCGTTCCAGCCGGACAAAACCCCTATAAGATGTGGCGTCTGCCTGATGGAGAAATGGGCCCGATGGAGAATCTTCTCAATATAGATGGCATCACAGAACCTTATAATACACCCCGTCAGAGGCTTCCGTCTCTTTACTGGCAAACAGGACATATTGATGCCATTCGTACCAGCACCATCCTCGAGAAGGGGTCGCTGACCGGTGATGTTATTTATCCCTTGGTAATTGATTCGCAATACGCAGTAGACCTTGACAACTTGCAGGATTGGTCGCGCTATGAATATCTGTTGATGACGAGTAGGTTAGAATGCGTCTCTCCCGTACACCAGCGAAGACTGATGCCCGAGAAGATCAAACTGTTGGTGCTCGATTTTGACGGTGTCATCAGCAACAATCTGGTTTGGACGGATCAGGATGGGCGAGAGATGGTGGCTGCAAGCCGGAGTGACAGCATTCGCATCAGTGCGCTGAGAGAGGCAGGCGTGGAAACCATAATCTTGTCTTCTGAGAGTAATCCTGTCGTCTCGGCGCGGGCAAAAAAAATGGGTGTTGAAGCATTTCAGGGACTTGGCTTGCATGCCAAAAGTCAGACCTTGAAGCGTATAATGAAAGAGAAAGGAATAAGTTCTGAGCACGTTGTCCATGTGGGCAATGATGTCAACGATTTGCCTGTCTTTGAAATAGTCGGTTGGTCTGTTGCAGTCGCAGATGCATACCCCGAAGTGATCCGTGCTGCGGATTTTGTGTTGAGCAAGCCTGGCGGAGCTGGTGCAGTGCGAGAATTATGCGATTTAATTTTGAGATCCATTAAGGAGAATAATAATGGCTCGTGAATTGAAACTTGGGAGCAAGATGGTTGGTGATGGGCATCCAACATATGTGATTGCAGAAATTGGGATTAACCATAACGGTGACCTTGAAATTGCCAAACAAATGATTAATGCAGCTGTGCAGGCCGGCGTTGATGCGGTAAAATTCCAGAAACGTACTCCTGAAATTAGTACCCCGCCCGATCAACAAAATAAAATGCGTCAGACTCCTTGGGGATATATTACGTATTTAGATTACCGCTATAAAGTGGAGTTTGAGAAAGATGAATATGCTGAGATCGACCGTTATTGCAAAGAGCAAAGAATTGACTGGTTCGTTTCGGTTTGGGATGAAAACTCGGTTGACTTTTGTGAGAAATTTGATTTTCCCGCGTACAAGCTCCCATCCGCTTCACTGACTGATCATGATTTGCTCCAACATGTCCGCACGACAGGACGACCAGTGATCATTTCAACTGGAATGTCCACGATGGATGAAATCCGGAAGGCTGTCAAAGTTGTAGGGGAAGAAAACTTGGTTATGATGCACTCAACCAGTTCCTACCCATGTGCACCCGAAGAATTGAATTTGAAGATGATCGAAACGTTGAAACGCGAGTTTCCCAATATTCCAATCGGATATTCTGGACATGAAGTTGGCTTGGTCCCTTCAGCAGTTGCGGTTGCATTGGGTGCTTGCATGATAGAACGCCACCTTACGCTTGATCGTTCGATGTGGGGTAGTGATCAATCGGCGTCGGTAGAGCCGGGCGGATTCAGAAAACTAGTCAAGTATATTCATGTCACGGAACAAAGCTTGGGGGATGGTGTCAAGCAGATATACGAAAGTGAATTAAAGCCGCGTGAGAAGCTGCGCCGGGTAAAATAAACAATTAAGAAGGTGCAGATTACACAGATTTGTACAGGTAAATCTGTGTGTTTGTTGGCAATAATTTATGTCTATCCAATTGTTATTGCGAAAAAAGTTGCGCAATCCGGTCAAATATGCCGAATCTGTCTGGCGTTGGAAGCAGTTCTCATTTTCAGATGCGCCCCCAATTTTCGGCAACTCCAAACCAAAGAGCGGATCTCATCTGTTGTTGCAAATCTTGAACGGCTTGAATAAAATCATACCCTATACATATGTGTCAGCTCAGCCGATTAGGACGATAAAAGTGCAGGGTGGACGTAGGGATAAGGAGAGTATTCTTTCGGATTTACAAAGTACTCCGCCGGGAGTGATCGGATGGGGCTATGTGGAAGCTGAGGCAAAGAATGTCCAATTTCTTTGCCAACCGAATCGGGTGAATTACTTTGTTTATTTATGCAAATATATTGCTTTTCTTCT
>JASJYH010000072.1 GCA_030123675.1 Anaerolineae bacterium
CCCTGATCCTTCTGATGATGGAGACGATCATATTCACAACCGCCACCACCCGTGTGGAGATCAAGCAATTACGGATCGAAATTGATCAAATCAAGCGCCAGAAGCAAGTCGGCGATATTGAAGACACGGAGTTCTTCCAAGATTTGCAGGCCAAAGCGAACCAAATGCGCCAAAAGAATGATAAAAAAGAATGACAGATATGAATGATAATTGCAAACTAAAGGCTGCTCCATCATGATGAAATCATTACCCAAATTAAAGATAGCAATAGCCAAGCACATAAAATAATTTCCACCTAAGTCAGCGTGGTAGAAAGGGGAGCCTTACGTTGGCAGAACATAACCCAGTGTAGCAATGCCCACATGATCCCATTCAGGACGGTGGCATTTTTATTTTCCCATTATCAGTAATTGAAATAATTAGAAAAGGAGTAATAGAAAGGAAAATCAAGAAAAACATATTGATATTTGCCATTTTGGGGCTCGTTGCAGCGCTTGCAGAAACCACCGCGATTGCACATGAGAGCGACCCTGGAAGTAGAAAGATTGATTCATGGTCAATCGTCTTGCCAGATGTACCTGAGAGCAGGGAAGATGGCGGCATTACGCTTGCCTACGGCCAAGTTGGTATCAAGGCTGTTATACAGCAAACGGTAGAGAATGAAGGGCTTCGTGGTGTAATTCAGGAATTTGCGAAGGTGACCAGAGCGACAATCATACAGGAAGAGCAGTCAAACCAAGTAATGCTTTTGATAAGGATAGTTATCAAAATACTCTTGCCCTACCCATTAAAAGGCAAGTTCTTGAGGTGTATACTCCTCGATGTCTTATTGGGAAGGTATTTATTGCGATTAGATTGCCTAACAGCCCCTGGTATGCACTCATGGTCTTGTCAGAGTAATTGGAAGCCTTGTCAAAAAAGTAGCTTTGAATGACTTTGCTATGCCAACAAAGGACACTATTCTCATTTGATTTTTAAATATCGTGCCAACGAACACCCTCCTGGTCTAGGAAAGCGGGCTGCATTTTGTGAGCGCCCAAAAGTACCCCCGGCGGGAGTCGAACCCACAACCGTCGGCTTAGAAGGCCGATGCTCTATCCATTGAGCTACAGGGGCAAGTTATAATTTCAACGCATTATAATATGCGATCTACTATGATTGAGGCATCTTAATTGTATTCTCTTTTCTACCCTCCGTAAAGGCGAGAACCTTATTGTCACAAATTACTTAATAATTTTATACCTTTTATTATCTTGGGGGTGTATTAATATCAAATGTTATTATTTTGAATCGAGTATATAGCTTAGTGAATTTATTCTCTTTTAATGAAAAATCGAATTCAAGGAAATACCCAATTGTACAGGTTTAAACTGTGAACTATGTATTGCCCTAAATGTGGACATGAATATTATCAAATTGGCTACCAGTGTGATCAGTGTGGCTATCAAAACAAAGCATATGTTGATATATGGAAATCAAACATTTCACTCCGGAATAAATTAGATTCTGAAGCTTATGAAGCAGGAAAGGTATTCGGAGGAATTGCTACATTCATAATATGGGCTGGAGGATTCGGGTCTCTTTCATACTCAATTTACTTTGTTCATTTGATGTATGGGCCTTTTCCAACAATCTTGGCCATCCTCCTGGCACCAATATCATTCATAATACTTCCATGGGTTTTTTATATTTCAATTGGCGACTTGACCTTTTTACTATTTACTTATGGGAGTGTAGGAATTGGATTTACACTCAGGTATCTAAGTGCAATACTTATGGGAAAAAAATGAGTAATAAAAATTAGTATGTAAAATTAGAGAATATTTATTATCCGACATTAACATTCCCAATGTGCATAGAACCTTGATAACTACAAAGTTAGGGATTTATTTATTCTTATTTTTGAAATGGACGTAGGCCCTTATATATTCGAGGCCCGCTTAGTGTCCGCAGGATGGTGCTTGCTGGACGCTCTAATCGAGCACCCAATTCCTCAGAAGTCATAGGTGTATTGTCATTTGTTAATAGCAAGCTGAATACGGATTCAACTAGGGCAGATTGTTGCGATAAAAAATCTGGGCGTCGGACACAATGCGACATAAGGGTATCTCGAATTCCATCCACAATTTTTATTTCTGCGGTTGTTGGATCTACCAAGTCAATCTTTACCCCTTCCTCGATATCAGAAAATAATTCCTGGTGTTCAGGACACAAAAATGAGCGTAGATAAACATGCCAATCACGTTCATTTTTTTCCCACCACTCAAAATCGATATGGAATGGCGTTTGTAAATTTGGTTTTACAAGACTTGCCCGGGATACGTTTGTTGAATTTATAGGTTTGCTTTCAGACACAATTAATCCTGAAATTCCTCTCCAATGCGGTAATGCAAATCTCCAATGTGGACAAATTTTTGGGGATTCGCTGCCAAATGCGCCATCAAGGGTCCAAACGGAACACGACGGACAATATTTATCGCCGCATACAATTCTTGAGCATGAATATGACCCTGAGTATTAAGCTTGATCAATTCACGAAAAAAATTTGTTACAAGTGTATCGAATGGCATTTTCTTTTGAGAACCTGAATCCCAAAGTTGATCAGCAGCTTCAAGTGCAGGGACTGCAAACGCCATGCGGTCATTTAATTCTGCGGTCACCGGTTGTTTCAACAAAGCGAAGACGATACCTCCATCAGCTCCAATTATTACAGTTCGTACCCAGTCTTTCGTTGTATGGTGCGTTTTGGCTTCAACAACTACTTCACCCCGGTTATTTGATTTCACTATTCGGATAAGGCTCCCAGGCATCAATTTATTCGTTTTATACCATTCGCGCAACCCGCAAACATAGCGCTCTTTCCTAACCACCCAAGCTGGGATTTTTTGACCCGTAATTTTATCAACAAGGGTAAATCGAACACGGGCCGAAATGTATGCTGTTGGAAACATCGATTGAACAAGTGGAGTAATTGGCAGGGTCCCAGCTCGCCAATGAGGATAGATCAAGCAAATAGTTACTTCATTTTCTTCTTGCTCTGGCTGGTTTGCTGCTTCGCCATATTCATCATCAATTTTGGCTTCAAGTGCAATTGCTTCATCTGTTAGCAAGCTTCTGTCATACTCAATTGGGGAATACTTAAGAATTTCAGGAACATTTTGAACATTATCTGGCTCTAAACGTTTTAGACACCATAAGATTTCACCAGCAGGGCCCACTTCATCAAATCTTTTGTCTTCCTGCAATGCCAGATTCAATGAAAACTCCGCCAAATTCATATTTGCTTTTTCAGGCAGTTCAACATCTTTCAAAAGCTCGATTGTGGGTAGCGGCTCTCCATGAGCCACATCTAAAGCAGCTTCAGCCAAATTAAGATGACCCGGGCTTACATCTACCAACAATGTACGCGGAAACCAACGGCCAGCGATTCGAACTAACTCCGGATCATTATCGAAAGCAGCTTCAAGTTTTTCAACCAATACATCCCCATAAGTGGATTGTATGTGTTTGGGATTAAGGGTTTTATCTTGGCTTTCTGAGGCACTTGCGTTATTGAGATCGTGATCGGCTAACCCTGCCGCAAACAATTGTTCATTCCCATTTTTCATCGCTACAGTTACCACTTCAAATTCGTTGAACTGGGGATTTACACCGGGGCGTACGCCGGTTACAGTTCCCTCTGTCCAGTCCAATGCAGGAAATGTCAGCTTGTCGCCCTTAGCGTAGTGTTCCGCTGGGACATAAACCTTGCCTTGGCCTTGCATCTTCTTGGATTGGGAATCAAGTTCAGATTTAATACGCGCACCTATAAATTCTCCGAGCAATTCTGTAGCTGTCAGCGGTGTTTCGATTTCGAAAAGATGGGAATGCAAAAAATCTAAATCTTTGTTATTGATTTTGAGTGTCTTCCAATAATCTACAGGAAGGGTTAAAGGGACGCTTACCATAAGTTGCCTTGATTTATTTATTTGATTTTTCAGCCTGACCTACATTTGACAAGCCCGCTGATTGAATATAAATATTATAACCTAACCAATAGAGGAGATTTTAAATTAATAACTAGTTTCTAAAATTGTAAACTTGCTACTTATTTACAAGTGAAAATAGGTTTAATCCATTGACAAACTAAGACTTTAAGATTAAACTCAATTAAATAGAATAATAAGATTAATCATATGTATAAATATGTTAAACGGTATTAAAGCACCCAATTCCCTATCTCAATTTTTGACTTACCTTGCTCAATTCGAAGATGCGAATGGGCAACGACTGCCCTCGCTTAATGACCTCAGCCGAGATTTGGGTATTGGCTTAGCAACTTTGCGTGAACAACTTGAAGTTGCACGTGCGTTAGGGCTTGTGGAAGTCAAGCCAAAATTAGGAACAAAAAAGCTATCCTATACATTTGCTCCGGCAATTCGACACAGCTTAAGATACGCACTCGCTCTTAATAACGAATATTTTCAGAAATATGCTGATTTACGCAATCATGTTGAAGGGGTGTATTGGCATGAAGCTGTAAAACTCCTTACTGTTGAAGATAAACAAGAGCTAGAAGAGATAGTAGTTAGCGCGAAAGAAAAACTATATAGCCACACGATTCAAGTCCCTCACGAGGAACATCGAAATTTCCATTTGTTGATATTTAAGCGGCTTGAGAACCCATTTGTGACTGGATTACTTGAGGCTTACTGGGAAGCCTACGATGCCGTTGGATTAAATGTGTTCTCAGGTGGCCTGAGCTACCTTGAAGAAGTTTGGGAATACCACACAAAAATGATTGAGGCCATTAATAAAAATGACTACGAGGCTGGATATCAAGCACTGGTTCAACATACACATTTGTTATTCCGACGGCCAAGTAATGAAGAATAATCTGGTTGAGAGTAAGTTATATAAGGTAGAAAAATATGTCCGAAAAAATTGTTAATGATTTTTCAATTACTATCGGCACGGTAAATGGATCGGGCAGCCAAACCGCGAATAACACAATCCTGCGTTCCTTGTTCAAAATGGGGATTCCTGTATCTGGTAAAAATATATTCCCGTCCAATATTCAAGGTTTGTCTACCTGGTACACAATTCGGGTGAACAAGGATGGCTTTACCGCCCGACGCGACGCCCACGAGATTGTGATCTGCATGAATAGCAACTCATTTTCTCAGGATTTAGCAAATGTCTTACCCGGGGGAGCATTTTTTTACACTGATAGTATCAAACTAGACATTACTCGTGATGATATTGAAGTATATCGGCTCCCAGTAAAAGATATCATGCGAGAACAGAAAGACGTACCAAAACAATTGAAGGATCTCGTAGCCAATATGGTCTACGTGGGGGTATTGGCCCAATCAATCGGGATAGATCTTGAACAAATCAGGACCGCGTTGGATTATCACTTTAAGGGAAAACAAAAACCAATAGATTTAAATTTCAAGGTTATTGAAAAATCAGTTGAATGGGCAAAGGGAAATTTGGAAAAAACAGACCCGTACTTTGTTAAGCCAATGAATAAAAATGACGGCTTGATTATGACAGACGGTAACACCGCTGCTGCTATTGGCTCAATTTACGGCGGGGTTCAATTTATGGGGTGGTATCCTATTACTCCGGGTTCATCATTGGCCGAAGGTATTATTGAATATTTGCCCATTTTACGAAAACGGGAGGATGGTAAACATACATATGCAGTCATCCAAGCAGAAGATGAGCTAGCTGCCATTGGGATGGCCATTGGGGCGGGATTTTCGGGGTTGCGAGCTATGACTGCAACCTCAGGACCAGGGTTAAGTTTGATGACTGAGTTTGCAGGCTTGGCATATTATGCAGAAGTACCAGTAGTGATTTGGGATGTACAACGGGTTGGCCCCAGCACTGGATTGCCAACCCGGACTTCACAAGGGGATCTCACCTTTACACATTACATTGGTCATGGGGATACTGAGCAAATAATTTTATTACCCGGCAATGCAAATGAGTGCTTTGAATTTGGTTGGCGTGCCTTCGATATTGCAGAAAACTTGCAAAGTCCAGTATTTGTTCTTAGCGATTTAGATCTCGGCATGAATCAATGGATGGCAAAACCTTTTGAATATCCGAATGAGCCTATGGACCGAGGCAAAGTTTTGTGGGAAGAAGATTTAGAAAAGCTTAATGGAGACTGGGGCCGTTATCGAGATGTAGATAACGATGGAATTCCATACCGCACAGTACCGGGTAATAAGCATCCAGCCAGTGCATACTTTTTACGGGGTACAGGCCATGATGAAAATGGTAATCTCACTGAAGATTCAGCTACCTGGACTCGCATGTTAGATCGGATAAAGAAAAAATATTATAAAGCAGTCGAATTTATTCCTGCCCCGATCATTGAAAAGAAGAAGGGTGCGAAAATCGGCATAATTGCAATGGGATCAACCGAATTGGCGGTGCGGGAGGCACGCCATCAACTCGAAACGGAAGCAAATATAAAGTCCGATTCGATGCGTATACGCGGAATCCCATTCGCAGAAGATGTCCCCAAATTTATCGAATCTCATGAACAAAATTATGTTTTCGAAATGAATCGCGATGGTCAACTGTATCAATTATTGCTTGGAGAATATCCGCATTTGGCAGACCATCTCATATCCGAAGCGTTTAATGATGGCCTACCGGCAACTGCCCAGTGGATACTCGATAGTATCCTGATTAAGGAGAAAATTTGATGGCTGAACCTCTACAAATGGCTGGCTCGAAAATAAAGGTAAACCGGATAGGTCTTCAAAAGACCGATTACCGAGGAAATCTAACTACATTATGCCAGGGCTGTGGGCACAATTCAATTTCTAATCAAATAATAGCAGCCTGTTACGAGGCAAACATCTTACCTGAAGATGTGGTTAAGTTTAGCGGTATTGGCTGCTCTAGTAAAAGTCCCTCCTATTTCCTTAGTCGGTCTTTTGGATTTAACAGTTTGCATGGACGAATGCCATCTGTTGCAACAGGCGCGCTTTTTGGAAATAAATATCTTCACGGAATTGGCGTATCAGGGGATGGAGACACTACAAACATTGGGATGGGCCAGTTTAAACACGTAATTCGACGGAATGTTCCATTGGTATACATCATTGAGAACAATGGGGTTTATGGTCTTACGAAAGGACAGTTCTCTGCAACAGCCGAAGTTGGACTAAATTTAAAATACCAGGGCGTTAATTCCTATATGCCAATTGATATACCCAAAGAGGCACTAATCGCAGGCGCATCCTTTATTGCCCGTTCATTTGCAGGCGATCCTAAGCAAGTCAAAGAGTTACTCAAAGCAGCGCTCAGTCACAGGGGCATCGCAATACTCGACATAATTAGCCCATGTGTAACATTCAACAATAGTGATGAGGCATATCACTCTTACGCTTGGGGCCGCGAGCATGAAGTCGCAATACATGATTTGTCTTATGTTCCACCTTCGGAAGAAATCACGGTAGATTATGCAGAAGGCGAATTTAAGGAAGTAACTTTACATGATGGCTCAAAAATCCTGCTAAAAAAACTTGAGCGGGAGTATGACCCGACTTCGCGTGTTGACGCGATGAGAGTGCTTGAAGAATCCGACAATTCTGAATCGTTGCTAACAGGATTGATTTACATTGATCCGGACCGGCCAGATTTAATAGAACAACATAACCTAGTGGATGAACCGCTTAACCGCCTCAACGAATCGGACCTGCGGCCTGCTGCCGACACAATTGACATGATCAACAACTTGATGTTTTAAGCCGTTATTTTTTTCAAAAATTACTATAACCTAAGGGAACAAAAGGCTTCACGATATTTGTTAACATTAATCAAACAGCTATTCCCCTACCGTATGTAGTAAGGCCATATTGGGCGGTCGTAACGCCCCCACCGGAAATCCACACACCAACACAACTTGCTGACCCGGTTCAATACCCGATTTAATCATTGCCGCATCAACAAATTTGATCATTTCTTCTAACGTATCAGCAATTGGAACAAGTTGGGGGTAAATTCCCCAAAGGAACGCTGATTTTCGATAGGTTGAAATTTCAGGGGTGAAGGCCAAAATTCGTTTGGCAGGCCGGATCTTTGACATAAGCCAGGCAGTGGTGCCTCGTATAGTAAACAAAGTTACCGCAGCCACATCACGGTCATGCGCCAATTCATATGCAGCCCGGGCCATAGAGGCAGCATCGCTTTCTCCTAAACCTGAAATGCGATCTTGCACAGCACCCCAATCCAGAAAATGCGATTCAGCTTCTTCGATGATGCGAGCCATCATCTCAACAACTTCCACTGGATATTTACCTGATGCAGTTTCCGCAGAAAGCATGACCGCATCTGTTCCATCAAATATCGCATTGGCTACATCTGAAGCTTCAGCCCGGGTTGGTAATGGATTATCGATCATAGTTTCAAGCATTTGTGTAGCTGTAATAACCAACTTGGCCCGCTTGTTGGCTTTTTCGATTATTTGTTTTTGCAAAACTGGGACTCGTTCAGGCGGCAATTCAACCCCCAAATCACCACGTGCGACCATAACTCCGTCGACGTGATCCATAATCTCATCCATATTATCCAATGCTTCAGGTCGCTCAAGTTTGGCGATCAAGAGCGGCTTGTGATTGTCCTGGGCGAGTTCATCAATCATTGTTCTTACCATTATTACATCCTCAGCAGTTCTGACAAAAGAGATTGCGACAGCATCCACCTTATGCGAAATTCCAAAAGATAGGTCATCCTTATCCTTGGATGTAAATCCAGACGTGCGCAATCGTACTCCTGGGACATTAATTCCTTTATGAGAGGTTAATAAGCCACCAACCAATACTCGGGCATTTAAATCGTTCTTACTAACTTTCTCTACCTCGAGAGACAAACGACCGTCATCCAGCAGAAGCCGATCACCCTTTTTAACGGATATAAACAGCTCTCGGAAATCAACTGGGATATCATGATCCGTTGATTCTGGCTTCGCACCACCAATCGAATATAATGTTACACTTTCGCCTTCATTCAATTGCAAGGGATTGTCCAAGGATCCAATTCGAATTTTTGGACCCTGCAAGTCTTGAAGTATTCCAACTGAAACATCTAATCGTTCAGAAATCGAACGAATATTTGCAATGATCTGGGCATGAGTTGCATGAGTTCCGTGAGAAAAATTCAACCGCGCAACATTAATGCCAGCTTTAATTAGTTTCTCCAAAGTTTCTTTACTGTCACTGGCGGGGCCTATTGTGGCAACAATTTTAGCTTTTCGATTCATTTAAGTTTCCGCCAATTCCCTTTTCTCATAATGGTAATTATTATATATTTTTTTTATAGCAAAATCTATCAAAACTAAAAGGAGGAGCCAAAACCCTAATCGCATTAAAATATTATTGTAAAGTGCATGCCGGGCCATATCATTGGCATCGGCATTCCATACCAAAACAGCCTGTGGATACGACAACAATATTAAAGTGAGGGGCACGACCCAAGCTGACTTTTTTTCATAGAATGCTATAACTGATGCAGTAGCAGCCAAGATATTTGAGAATAGGAATAATAAAAACCCAAATCGAATGGGAAATAATAACTCATCTAACTGTGAGTTACTTATAATTGGCCGAAACCGTGTAGCAGTATAATAGTATACATTTGGGCTGAAAATATTTTCAATGTCATTAAAAACGCTCTGAAATGTATCTGCCTTAAAGAACCATAAGAATTTTATGTAGACGCTTTTGCCATTCTGTTTTATCCATATGTTAAATTCTTCTAAGCGCGGATCATCCACAAGGGCATTGTTATCTGCGTGTAAATGCTTTCCGCTTCGTTCCATCAGCACATCATTAACCGGCATGCCAAATGATTCAAAATAGCTTACATATTCTGGATTGGGTAGAAGACGAAGGCTTAACGTATTTAGTAATGGCCGATACCAACGCAAACTAATCGAAGATAATGAATTGCTAATTATAAAAATAGATAAAAACAATAGACTCACAATTATGGGTCGCCATCTATATTTGCTCCGCAATATAAAGAGAGGTAAAAATAGACCGACCATTAATATATAATATGCAAAATCGTCTCTAACAAAACCAAAAAGCAATGCCATAACGATTAGAGATATAAACCGCAATGGAGCCCAATTATCAATTAATAAAATCGAGCTAGCGCAAAATAATGCCATAATCGAAATTGAAATAGAATCTCCGAGGATTATGTAGTCCCACATAATAATTTCTTCACTCAAACTAAAGCCAAGTACTACCAATAATGTCAAGATTTTTAAGGGTTGAACTTTAATCATTTTCATCGACGTAAGACCTAATACGCACCACGCAAAGATGGAGAACCAAAGTTGAAAATTGAAAATATTCTCTAAATCACCACCCAAAACCTTATAAAAAATTGGAACTATAGGGGGACGAATTGAAACCCAAAACGACATTGAAAACAAGGAGACTTTGGCCGCATTCAAAAACTCATGGGTGTCACCAAATCCGTCCCGTGGATCTCGAATAAATTGGCTATTTTCAATTCGGAGCCAAATATAAACTGCAATAATTATCCCTATCAAAATATAATTAATATAATTGAATATCGATTTCTTTTTCACATCGTTCAACTTTGAAGAAAATAGATTAATCATATTTTGCAATTTAATCATATTAAAATTATCAAATCCTGTCGGCATAAAAAACCAACATTTTTGTCGCTTTAGAATTATGATTTTAACCTCTTCCATCAAAGGCGAAATCACTCCCCCTTTTGAAATAACAGAGTTAACTTGATTGGAAAGCACCAACCATAGGATCTGTTGCCCCCAAAATCTTTTAGGACATATTCAGAACTTCCCTCAATACTGGTATGGCCCAATCTATAGTGCTTTTATCAATAACAAGCGGTGGAGCAATCCGAATTACAGTCTCATGTGTTTCTTTAGTTAAGATACCGCGCTTTTGCAAAGCCTCACTAAATCTCCGAGCGCCTTTTGCTTCTGGTTTTAATTCGATGCCAATTAATAATCCTTTGCCCCGTACTTCATGTACATATGGACTAGGGATTTCTTCCAATTGCTCCATAAAATATGTGCCAAGCAATTCTGCGCGTTCGGCAAGCTTCTCTTCTCGGATCACACGCAATGCGGCACGTGCTACCGCAGCTGCAAGCGGACTGCCTCCGAAGGTCGATCCGTGTTCGCCCGGTTTAAATAAACCCATAATTGGTTTATCGGCCAGAACGGCTGAAACGGGGTAAAAACCGCCCGAAAGTGCTTTCCCAATCACCATGATATCAGGCCGGACGCCTTCATGATCACAGGCAAATAACTTGCCAGTACGCCCTAGGCCTGTTTGTATTTCATCAGCAATTAATAAAACGTTATTTTTACTGCATATTTCCGCCACTTGCTTGAGGTACCCTTCAGACGGTGTAATCACTCCTGCTTCGCCTTGGATCGGTTCAAGCATCACAGCAGCAGTATTGGGGGTAATAGCGGCCTCTATCGCCGCTGAGTCGTTATATGCTACGATAACAAATCCAGGGGTGAAAGGTCCGAAATCGTCCCGGTACAAAGGTTCGGTTGAGAAAGAAATTGCAGTCATCGTGCGGCCATGAAAATTGCCTTCACACACGATTATCTCTGCTTCATGTCGTGGAATCCCCTTCACCTGATAGGCCCACTTACGGACCAACTTTATTGCTGTTTCTACCGCTTCAGCTCCTGAATTCATAAGGATAGACATTTCATATCCAGTCATATCAGAGAGCTCTTTATACAATAATGCCAGTTGGTCGTTCCGAAATGCACGCGATGTGAGGGTAACTTTTTTTGCTTGGTCAACCATTGCCTGCATTATTTTCGGATGCACATGTCCCTGATTGAGGGCTGAGTAAGCACTTAGGCAATCCAAATATTTATTTCCATCCACATCATAAACCCAGACCCCGTCGGCTTTTACAATAACAACATCCAGGGGAAGGTAATTGTGGGCCCCATAATCCTGCTCTAGTTGAATATAATCTTTCGTTTTCATAATTCATCTTCTCCTATTCCAGATTTCCACTGGAGGATTAAGCCAGTTCGAACAATCTAGCTAGGATAGCTTTTTGGGCATGCAAACGGTTATGGGCCTGAGGAAAAATTACAGAATGCGGGCCATCGGCCACTTCGTCTGTTAATTCATGGTTTCGGTGAGCTGGCAAACAATGCATTACGATCACATCTTTGTCTGCTTCAGCTACGAGATCGGAATTGACTTGATAAGGTGGGAAAACTTTTTCGCGTTCGGCCGCTGAATCTTCTTGACCCATGCTAGTCCAAGTGTCGGTGTAAATGACCTGGGCATTTTCCACAGATTTGTGCGGGTCACGTAAAAAATTAATCTTGGCCCCAGATTTTTCTGCTAACTCCGCACCTGTCGTCTGCGCAGCTTGGGGAATATCGTAGCCTTCAGGGTTTGCGATAGTAAAATTACCGCCGAGCATAACCACGATATGCATTAATGAAACCGCTACATTGTTGCCATCACCTACGTAGGTAACATTGATGCCCTTCATGGAACCAAATTTTTCGATAATTGTCTGTGCATCAGCCATGGCTTGGCAAGGATGGCTGAAATTACTAAGCCCATTGATAATTGGCACAGAAGACCATTTTTTCAATTCTAAAATGTGTTCGTGCTCAAACACACGGGCCATTACTGCTTGGACATAGCCTGATAACACGCGTGAAATATCCGCTATTGATTCGCGTTTTCCGAACCCGATTTCGTTCGGAGAAAGATAAAGGGCATCGCCGCCCATATGCCGCATAGCCATATCAAAGGAGACCCGGGTTCTTAAGCTGGGTTTCTGAAACACCATACCCAACACTTTGCCTTTGAATAAGGGTGCGTTACCTCCGGCAAAATGCTCTTCTTTTAACCGGACCGCAAGATCAAGTATGTCTTGAATTTCAGATGGGGAGTAGTCGGCCACGTCGAGGAAGTGGTTCATGCATTAAATTCCTATTGGAAATGCGAGATTATCGCCCCGAGCGCCGCGCAGTCGAGAGGCTTGTTAGGATGTTGACTAAGATTTTATCACAGGCAAACAAATTAATTGAGGAGGCGAAATTTTTTCCAATACCTAATCAAACCGTCGGCCGACATACCTCGAGGGTTAAAAACTTCGTGAATATTAATATCCTTTTCGTTAATCTCACTTTCTGTAAACTGAGCATCAATCAAAGCTGTAAATTTTTCATGAACTTCCTCGTTCGACGGTTCGGTAGGCATAAGCTCGTTCAGCCAGCGTAAAACACTTTCAAGGTTTTTATCCACTTCCCCTAAATGCCAATCGGGGTTATCAAATATACCGAAGTGGGTTGGTGCAATCCGATTAAACTTTTCTTGCTTAAGCCGCGCAATACTCTCGCGCCATTTATCTAAATTAAGTTCCGGCGGGGGCATCGGCAGGCCCAAAAATGGAATCCCAGAAATGCGGACTCCAGCAATATCGCCGGCAAAGCAAATTTCTTCGAATAGATATACAATATGATGTTCAGCATGACCAGGTGTGATTATAGGATTGAAGCGCAGCTTTCCAATCTCGATTTCAATAGCCTCATCAACAATATTGAGCCTTTCTTCCGGAACCGAAAGGAAGTCCCCCCATAGTGTATCCATCTCATCTCCATAAATCCGATTGGCGGAAGCAAGTAATTTCTCCGGATTCAACAAATGAGGT
>JASJYH010000073.1 GCA_030123675.1 Anaerolineae bacterium
CTGGTAATATAAATGAAAAAGTTCGTAGCAGTAGCTGGGAATATTGGAGTGGGGAAATCAACACTGGTAAAGGGTCTCTGCAAACAGTTAGGCTGGGAGCCTCACTATTGCCCTTGCAGCATAAGCTCCAATTGAACCTTGATTTGATCTGAAGTTTTTTCTCCTAACTCCTTCCATATGATTTCTCCGCTCTCATTTAATACCACGTAGCTCGGATGCCCTAACAACCGATAAGCTTGAAAAGCCTGTTTTCCCTCGCCACTGCTGGCGTTCATATTGCGAAACTCAATTTGATCGATATATTCGTCTTTGAGCCCATTCACGATGGGCTGCATGTTTTGTCAAGGAATTCAACTGTCTGTGTAAAAATAAAGGAATGTTAACTTATCAGAGGCTGGCGTAACTGGCGATTCAATCTGGGAACCACCACATGCCACTAGAAAGAGACTCAATACCCCAACCAGAAACAATGACTTGCCGCGATTATTCATAATTCTGCTCCAACCTTATTGTAGGCTTCTTTCCACATTCGTCCTTAGCCAGTTGAAATTGACCGGCCCTACTAAAATATCCTGTATTACCCCGCGCTGGTCTAAGAAATATGTTGTGGGTGTTGAACGTAAGCGGTAAATCGAACCGATTGCACCGCTAGGGTCCATGAGAAAAGTGCTGGTGAGTTCATATCGCTTGGCATAGTCAAGAACTGGTTGCAACGGTTCTTCCTGATCTACAAACAGGATGGTGAGCTCATCTCCAAACTCTAATTCGGCCCGCCGAAACTCGGGGGCACTCTGATTGCAAGGCTGTCACCAGCTATGGAAAAACATCAGGGCAATCGGTTTTCCCAAGTAATCGCTCAAAGAAGATGAGGTCCCTTCTACGTCAGAAATTGTAAAATCTGGTGCCCGGGCACCAACTTCCGGGGCAGTCCGCAGCGCATCCACTTGCTCGTCAGAAAGCCCCTCGGTTATAGGGGCTTTGATTCCAGCTCCAGCAAAGGCAAAATATAATCCTACAAACAATGCGGCCAAGCCCCCAAATATCCAAAATGTCTTCTTACGACGCGTAGCTTGTCGTCTTTTTTCTTGTCGAGCTCTTTGTCGGTTCACTTTCTTAGCCGCCATGGCACTCTCCTTTTATTCCTAAAAATCTTTACGCTTGTTCAATTCTCCAGTAGAGATCATAGAGTTTTTCTTTTTATTTATGCACTGCTTAAGGTATGGGGTCAACGATCAGTACCCCGATCATACCCGCTTCTTCGTGTCCGGGCACACTGCATACAAATGGAAATGTGCCAGTTTTATCTACTACAAACTCAAGTGTGAACTCTCCGCCAGGGATCAAAGCGCTATGCTGTTTGAAGGCGGGCAGGTCGATCAAATGTGGAACTACGTCTGGGTTACTAAATTTTATTATCACCGTATCCCCCTCATTAACCCTGATCATATCAGGCACGAAGCGCATGTCATCACCGATCAATTCGATGGTGCGTCTCTGTGGCCCTGAACAAGCGCTTAGATATATCGCTATACAAAACAGAAGAGCTATATAACCAAAGTTTGAATTTAGATAATGTTTAGTTGAAGTATTCATAACCTATATTTCGAGAGCATATCAAGTGGCCAAATCCTTTTGCTGGAAGTACACTGCTAATCATCTCCCAATAAAAAGAAAATGGCAGTTAATTACTATGGAGGATTCAAAGTGTTGAGACCCTCCTGACACACAGATAGTTTTAGAATCACACAATATCTAGTATTTCACATTATTATTAGAAGATTATGATATTAGTCTACTTTATACTGGCTTTGTTCCTGAAACCACAAATACCATCCCATGGAATGCAGGATTGACTATCGTTTCCTTCAAATAATCCACCGACGATCTCTCGAGCGCTTCCCACCAACGGCGACCAATATCACTGGCCGCAACCCTATCCACAATGCGCGTATAGAATGTCGGTTTTGAGGCATGCCAATCCATGATCGCATACCTTCCGCCCGGTTCTAGAATATCCCAGGTCCTCTCAAAAACTTTTTCCCATTTCGGCATGACCGAATACCCAAGGGTGCACAGGATCCGATCGACCTGCAATTTTGGTAGCGAGAGACCCGATTTGATATTTTTTATGGAAAGGGTTTGAGCATCGGCCTGCAAGAGATGTACATTCCCCCACTGATTGCTGGGTATCTTCTGTTTTGCTCGTGCTAACATGTTCTTCGAAAAGTCGGTGCCTATAACCATCCCCCTTGACCCTATTCCATCTATTAGATATTGAAAATTCTCACCTGTACCGCAGGCAACATCTAGTACGGTAAGGCCAGGCTTGAGGTGCAGCTGCTTTGCGGTTTCTCTCCGGGCCCCAGTATAAACCCCAGAAACCGCGAAATCATATAAGGGTGCTACCAGGTTATACCAACGGACAGGGTTCTTTGTGCTCACTGTTCCCTACTTAGCATATAAGCCATATATGAAAACTATGGAAAACCAATCGTCTGGTTTCACGACAGCACACTTTGGATAGCGAAATAGGCCTGCCCACCTCGCCCAGGGACTTCTCTACTGCAGCTATTTTCTCGGATTTCGACTCCCGCAATTATGGCACCTTTAATACTATACGGTAGTACCCTGTTCGACTCCACTACCTATGGTAGTGACTTGTTTATTGGAGGTAAATCATAATAACGGCCTCGAGTCTGACTAGGGAGCTCTCGCGGCTTATTGGGGCTATTAATCTTTATCCTGAACAAGATAAGCTATTGCGCGTCCTTTTTCGCCATCCATCATCAAATCCATATGATGGCCGGAACGGAAATCTTTAACGGCCAGCAGGCGTAAGGTCCGGGTGAGGCGTTTGTTGATCGCGATGAAGTCACTTACACGGTTTTTGGTCTCGTAGAAAAATCCCTGATTGAAGACTACATCTTCGTCATCCAGAAAAATTGCCAGCGGGTATATGTTGGCTTCCATCAAGTCTTGAAAAAAGTGGGTGCCGAATGAAGGGTCGGGCGAAGTGCCAACCGATTCTCCGGAAAGTTCGATCAACGAGCGAGCATTGTAGATGTCTCCGTATGAAACGTGCACCCCCAGATCAGACGTGGAGGTACCCCAGCGACCAGGCCCGACTGCAATAAATGTTTCATCTTTTAGTGCGCTATTAAGTTCTCCGATCGCGCGCACCAGCTTGGTACGTTCAGCCTGCGAAGATAGACTGAAGTAGGCCTCAGGCCCGACAAATAATACATATCGAATATCGCTTACCATACCTTGTGGCACCAGGCGTTGTGTAGAGAAGATAATGTCTTTTTCTAGTAATTCAACAGGGAATTGCGCCAGATCACTCTCCTGCATATGGCTTTGCGGCCGGCACTGGAGCAGGGTGATGAGCACGTCAGGGTTTTGGGAATTTGGTTCTACTATTTCTAAGGCAAATTCTGTGTCAACCGGAGAATCATAGTGGGTTTCTAGCAATTCCAATACAGCGCGCATGTGATCTGGGAATTTTGTGCGTGACAACAGCCCTTCGTAGGTAATGACCAGTTTTTCAGGATCAACCAAATTGCTGCGGATAACACCCAGGTATCCATCCTGTTCTACTTGCACAATATACCGTAGCGGCCCATAGCTGGTATTAAGTACCTCGCTTGCTGGAATCGTGCGAAATTCATTCAATTCTAGGTCGATTACATCCAAATTGTGTTGCGAGTAGCGCCGAATGGAACGCACTTCGTCAGTTGGATGCAATTGCGGATGACTCAACGCAACGAGCCGCGGATAATCATCTGCTACCTGATCTACAGCCCGGGTTCCCAGCCCCCACACCAAACGGATAAATCCAGCCTCCTTGCGAATATGGGGTGACCAACGGTACAGGTTGCGGCTAAAAGCGACACCCGCACCATGCGGAAGGTAATAGCGTCCAAATTGCTCTCCTTCCACAAATTGGATCAATATGGCAATCCGCTCGTCATAATCGATTAGATTGTTTTGATGGCGGTACATAAAGACATCTGGGTTGAAACTGCTCCCGTATACTTTTCTAATCGCGTCGGTTAAGGCTAAGAGATTCTCTTCCAAACTGCCCTGGTTGGGGCAAAAAACGCTTTCGTATTTTCCTGCAAAGGAGGTTCCAAAATTGTCTTCTAACAAACTGGAAGAGCGCACAATTAATGGCGTTTTTCCGGCTTTCCTGACCAATTCTTTCAAGCGTTCCTGAATTTCGGGCGGAAATTGTCCTTTAGCAAATTCATTACGAACAATTGGGTAATCCGCTCGAATCTGCTTTTCGTCCTTATATTTCTGATCGTTCCAATGCATTAGACCATTCAGAGACATGAAGTTATAGAACACATCCGATCCTAGAAAATATGATTCGGGTATTCTGAAGTTCTTGAGCAGTTCGGGAGCAGCGGTCTCTTTGAGGATGCGCAAGGCCAGCAGCATTCCGGCTGATTTGCCCCCAATTCTGCCACTTCCAATTTTCCGTTCGCGAATATCCACCAGATCTTCTACTTTGAACCATTTACGGGCAATCTTGAGATACCGTAAGTGATCGCTGACCAAGGTACGGATAAGTACAACTTTGATTTCTTGCAGGCGGGCAAGGTACTTCTGCCTTTCTTTTTTTGGCATGCGAGCGATCATTTCCGCCTGTTCAAAAAGCATGTCTTGTGGAGCCAACTCCGGATTGAACCAAACAAAATCAGACTCGATTTTGCCGTGTTTTGTCAAAACATCCCGCACGATGCGCTCAAAGTCAGAAAATGGCAAATTGTAAGCAAAGTAGAAATCTGTCAGGGATGCCCGCGTACGTGACAGGCGTTTCTCCCATATTTCTGTACTTTCTTCTTCAACTGGATTTTGTAAGCCCTCGCGTGCGCGCGACTCGATCGCTTTTTGGCGTGCTTCAGCTTCAAAATCTTCTGGCGAAATAATACCGCGCACAAATAGTTCCCGGCGCATGCCCGAATGGATACGCTGGCCCAATATCGGATATTGACTGATTGTAAGGAAAATATTGAGGACGTTATCAGAACTGGGTAGGGGCAGGGTCATAAATCTATTTTAACAAAAAACAGGGCGAACAGCATGTAATGGGTATAAAACCGTTCGCCCTAAATATGTAAAAAAAAACTTAACCCAAATGCATCGGCATGATCACATGTAAAAAGCCATCTTCACCCACCGGGCGAACTACGCCAGGCGCATTTGCTGCCGATGTTTCCAGGGCCACGTTTGGAGTATTGATCACTTCGAGGGCTTCGCGCAAATATTTGACATTGAATGCAATTATCACGCCATCCCCATCCACTGTCGCTTCTACAATTGTCTCATTCTTGCCGGTTTCCTCAGACACGGCCGAAATCTCTATTTCACTGGGTTCCATTTCGCCTTTGGCCGGTTTGATATCCAGCCGCGCGACGTTCGTACCCTCGCGAGCAAAGATTTCCGCTTGTTTGCAAGCTTTGAGAAAGGAGGCGGTCGAGATCAAAGTTCGTGATTTATAAGATTGCGGGATGATTTGCTGGTAATCAGGGAAGGTGCCATCGATCAACTGAGAGACCAGTTCCACATCGTTTAAGCGGAAGATAACCTGTCCGCGGCCCTTTGGGATGGCCATTGTGATTACTTTGTCACTCTCAGAAGCGATGCGTGCCAGCTCGGTCAGTGCCCGCGCAGGGATAATTATGTTAATTTTCTCCGTTACGGATACATCCAGTTTTGTCGTGCGTACCGACAGGCGGAACCCATCTGCTGCTGCCATGGTGATTTGGTCTTTGTCTACAATCACCAGCACACCCATTAATACCGGGCGAGCTTCATCGGTGGAAGCCACAAAAGCAACTTGATGGACCATTTCTTTGAAATCCGCCACGTTTAATTGCACTGCGCCATCCATATCCGGTACTGGCAAAGGTGGAAATTCCTGCGCGTCAATCCCCTTAATGTCGTTCGTCGATGTCCCGCTGCGAACATTCAGTGTTTCTGTCGATGAATCCAGATTTAATAAGACCTTGTCACCGGGCAGCGCATTGACCAAATCGACAAATGTGCGCGCGGGTACAGTCGTTGAGCCCTCTTCTTCGATTTGGGCCTGGATCCAGCACGTTATTCCAATTTCCAGATTGGTTGCGGAAAGCTGTAAACGCCCCTCGTCGGTGGCAATCATTATATTGGCAAGCACAGGCAGAGAACTACGCGGTGAAACAGCACGGGAAACAATCCCAAGCCCACGCGCAAGGTTTTCTTGTAGGATGGTGACTTTCATGGGCGTTTCTCTCCTGCATCAAGCTGAGAAAAGTATATCATAGGCTTACAAATTAAAAATTGAATCCAATTATCATAAGTATTAGCAAAATTTGCAACCCAAGGATGGCTACCGCCACGATCTGTACTAGCCTCCAAATACTGGACGTTTGAGAAAGCCGCACTTCTTCGCCTTCAGCGACTTGCCGTGCCGATTGAGCAGCCTGATCAGGAGTTAATGCGCTCATTACCCAGCCTGAACCTGCTGCCCCTACAACAATTTTCTCTCCGCTGAAGCTTTTTAACCATTTACGCAAGCTTTCAGGCGGATCCAACACCAGGGATGTCTGAAGCAAGACCGCCTGCACACCCGCATCCTTAGCGATCGATTTGTTGGCAGCCTGTACTATCAAAGGCACATCAGCGGCATGTTTGCCCATAGCTTCAGTAACCAATTTCACAAAATTGTCATCGCCTGAGTCGATTAACATGATAGGAAATTTACGCTGACGGGTCTCGAGAGTTTGGCCGGCCCGCGTGTTATCGTGCCGGATAACGCTTAGGTGATAGATCAACAGAACGGAAAATAGCAAAAATAACTGGGCCGCATCGAATAAGTTTGGCCAGAAATCTCCAGGCAAATCCCTAGATAGTAGCGCATCGACAAGCTGGAACACCAAACCAACTGCTGATACCATACCCCCGATTACACCTATAAAAAGGGCCAGGTACAAATATATTCTACGAATGGCTGAACGGCGGGCGTGGTCGCCTATTTCATTTTCCGTCGTAGCCTGCTCTTGCATGGGCCACCAGTTCAACAGCCATACCGGTAAGCCCACGATCAAAGACGAGAGAGCCGCTGTTAGGCGTGTACGCAACGAATCGCCCCAAATAGCCGTGGATGTCAGCAATTCGATGCTGAACGAAAACACCATTGCCACACCTATAAAAGCTGCGGCCAATCCCAAACCAGAAAGAATATAAGAAAATAGTCGTTGCTTAGCCGCCCGCCGAATTCCGTCACTATCAGACTGGATTTGATGCTTCAACCAGCCACTATGGTAAACCCAGACTGCAGCCAAAGGCACACCGAGTGAAATAGGCCCACGAATTTCTTGGATGAACTCAAAAACATCCATGGCTTCGCCAAAGACCCAGCCTAGAATCACATTTAGTAGTGCGCCACTCGTCGAAAGAACAATGATGACCCCACCCAGCGAAAGTAGGTAGAGCACGCCCAGGCGCAGATTCGAGGCTTTTTCAGCGGCAGCAGGCAGAGCGTTTTGACAGATGCGCCAGGTATACGCCCACAGCGGAGTTCCGATCAGCAATAGAGCCAGTCCGTTGGCAAACAATCCACGTCCGAGGTCCCCAAGCAGATATTTTGGCAATGGCAAATAAAATATATAACGAAGAATCTGCTGTGCGCCGAATACCACCATAAATAAGGCATACAATACCCAAATATAACGATACAAGCGTCGTACGTCTGCAAAGGTATCGAAGTTTGTGAGTGATTTCCATACTCCGGTCAAGATATTCCAAAAATAAAGCGCAATCACGCTATTTATTAAGATTGCGATCAGGTTATCTTGCCAAGTTTGAAAACCGCCCAAGAAAGCTCGAGATGTGCTGATATTAGCCGCACCCAGGATTAAGCGATTGATCAAGGCCAGCGTATTCTGCACAACCGGCACCAGTGTGGCCAATAATACGGCATACAGGAATATCGCTCGCAGACCGGCAGAGCGTTCTTCTTCATCCTTAGCAGCCGCGCGTTGTGACCATAACCAGTGAAACAGGAAGATCGGCACACCCACTACGATGAGAGATAACGCCCGTGCTAATGCATCCCCCGTGTCAACCAATTGGGATGAGAAGATGCCGCGCAATAAACCAATCACACCCCACATCACAACTTCCAAACTTATGAAAGCGACGGCATAAAAATAGATACCTCGGATGGAACGCATGGCTTCTCCTTAACTACTTATAAAAACCGCTCAAATGAGCGGTTTTTTCTTAATGATACGATACGCTAATCTGAAAGAGATTCGTACCAATTAAAATTCCAAAATGTATAAGGCATTTGTAAGAGTTTCCATTCTCCGTCTTGAAGCTCAAGTTGGCCCTCTTCAGCGCTGCGATAGCTGCTTGAGAATGGATCTGAGGGGCCATATATAAGATAGAGTTCCACAAAAGCTTGATTTCCATTAATATCGGTCTCACCAATTTCTAGCCCGGTGTTGCTTGTGTTTCCATAATTCTTGAAACGAGCTGAACGAAATTCCTTATAGGTCGGCTTGCTCTCCCCCTCCGCCAGATAAGTATAGGCCTTCTCAAAATCGTCATTGTAGAGCGCCAGAACATAGTTGCGCACCACGCCTTCGGGTTTGTCTTCTGAGACATACTCTTGTGTTTCCTGGCGGGTAAGGAAGAGAGTTAACGCAATAACGATCAGTAACCCGATGCCAACCAGGATACCGAGTAGGAAGCGGTCTTGTTTCATAATGATTATCCTAAATTTGAGTTTTTTTAGAGTGTTTGGCTCTGTGGGGAATTAGTTCTCCCGGCCGCAACGCGATCACAAAGAAGGGACCAAAGCCGGGTAGCAATAGTGCAAACGTGCCCCAGAATACCAATAACCATGTAGACATCTTGCGACGCTGCAAGTATGCAAGGGCAAGCAAAAAATAGGCCCAAAGGAATATAATCAGCAAGATGCGCATGGCATTGGCGTTCACAGACGTCATTGTACAGGCTTTTGGAATGCGACGCAAGCAAGATAAAACAATAGCCATCCCGTTCGAGATGACTATTGTAAATTGCGACTTTGATCAGCGCTACAGCGTTTATTTGCCTTTATGGGTATTATTATGCCTACCAACTAGCATATGGATGTTGCGATAAATAGGAATTGTAATAGCGCACATCCCCAGTGACTTCCGCGCCAAGCCAAACAGGCTTTTCAAAGGTTTGCTCTTCGAATTCAAGCTCGACCTCGGCCATTAACAATCCAGAGTTATCACCGTGAAATTCATCCACCTCCCAGCTGGTGCCCTTATGGACTACTACATGCCGCACTTTTTCGATCAAACGCCCATCGCACATTTGCAACAATTGGCCTGCATCAACAGCAGGAATGGCATATTCGAACTCGGCCCGTGAAATTCCGGTTGTAATGCCCTTGATGGTTATGTAGCCGTTATCGCCGGCGATGCGGACGCGAACAATGCGCCCCCTTTCACGGTTGAGGTACCCTTGACGGATGCGAATACCCTTATCGGTTCGCCAACCATCGCCAATTACTAAAAACTTTCGCTCGATCTCAGTAGGCATTGAATGGGTACCGAGCCTCCACAGGTATCATTTTGGAATGGGAGTTGGATTGGCAATTCAAATTCTTCTCTACCTTTATAAATTTTTGTTGATAAATTGAATGACATCACCCCAATACTCACGGATTTCAAAAAATAGGACATGCCCATGCGGCTCAAAAGGTGGATAAATAATCAGTTGGACATCTTTACCCGTGTTCTTGAGCTCATTTTCCATTTCTTTGGCTGCAACAACCAGATTTTGGTCCTTGTTGAGCTGCGCTGGTAGGTCGTTTTCTGCCACAAGGATGAGAACTGGCAGGTTAATATTATTCGTATATTGCGAAAAGTCCTGATTGTCTGGCGCTGCACTTGCCATGATGATAGCCAGGCGCAGATCTGTTCTTTGCGAAGCCGTGATATATGTCAGTAAGCCGCCCCGAGAAAATCCCATCATTCCGAGCCGATTCGTGTCGACATAATCCAGGCCCTTGACATATTCAAGCCCGGATACAACATCCTCAGCATGCCCAAATAATTGAGTCGTTTCTCTTCTAAGCGGCGAGAAGCCAACTACGCCGACCTCTGCCAATGCCTGACAGGTTTCTTCTGGCGCTCCACCAATCGTTGTGCCCAATCCGCCGTGATTATAGACAATTGCTGGAAAGGGCCCCGCCCCTGCTGGGATGCATAAATACCCGCTCAGGTTTTGAGATTGATCATAAATTACTTTTTCTTGAATTATTTTTTCAAAAACATAAGCTGTGGCAGAAGCCGTCGGGCTATAGCTCGCTGGGCTTTGTAGTTCTGGTTGGGTAGTTTTGCTAGGAATTGCCGGTTGCGTTGGTAGCGCAGTAGGTAACCTAGCCCGATTACAGATTATCGATGGCAAGCCAATAAGCAGTACAAATAGTCCTAGGAATATTCGTTTTTTATTTTTCATTTGGCTTTTTTCTTGGTCGGCTTGGTCTTTAATGAACTCACATATGGTTAGCTGACATCATATGAAAGCTTTCAATTCTTCTGTATTGTACTTCTTAACGAATGCTTCTCGATCTCCCGATAGCAGTCGAAGCGCCATTATTCCAGCTTTGGCCAAAAAACTGAACCTGTAACCGTTTAAGGATGTTTATGGCCTGCTGGCACCTTTGTGCTTGAGATTTGGATTTGTTGCTACCAATTTTCCGTACTGTTCAAATTCTGCTGTCTGGGAGTTACCCATGCAGGCCTTCCTCGTATGCGTACGGGGTCCGCAAAATTGTGGAAATCAGCTGAGTTTCTAGGAGTCCGCTAATTGAGTACTTATGCTTTCGCGAAATCCTTGAGCGCTTCATCTTCCAATCGATATCGGATCCACTCACTTTGCGGATTTGCACCAATTGATTTGTACACTTTTATCGCAGGCTGATTCCAATCTAAAACGCTCCACTCAAAGCGACCACAGTCTTTTGATACAGCAATTGCTGCTAGATGCTTTAATAATTTTTTCCCGGCACCTTTGGCTCTATGTTTTGGAATGATATATAGGTCTTCGAGATACAGGCCATTCTTGCCCAACCAGGTCGAATAGTTGTAAAAGTAAATAGCAAAACCAACTGGTTCTTCATTGATGCTGCAAATGAGTGCATGCGCAATTGAATTGTCGCCAAATATTGATTTTTGAATATCTTCCACTGTTGCTGTTACTTCTGAGTTCGCGCTCTCATACGTGGCTAACTCTTTGACATATTGAAGAATGAGGGCTGCGTCTGCTCTTGTTGCTGCACGGATTTGAATATCAGGCATTTGTTCTTTGGGTTTTCCTATGGAATATACCGGATTGCACTATAGTCCCTTGTGGATACTTCCAGGCAATCGATTTACCAGGGACCAAAACTATAATCTAGAATTGATAAAATAAAAACCGGGACTGCACTTATCGTGCTTGACCACATTACAATAACTCTATTCTTATTTTTTGGGCCTGAATATTTGTTACCTATTATTACTCCTGTAATTACACCGGAGGCCGGTAATATGCTAAAACCCCCGAACAACCCGTAGAATATCCACGCAACGAAGACAGACCTTAAAACCGCTACAACCTGCATACCATAAGAGCTGAAATCCCCGAATGGGCCAATATAGCCTGCCAGGGGAATAGGGAGCCGAAACAAGTAAGCAAATATTATCGTTATTAATAAGCTAGCTACCAAAGCAATCATTACGCCTTTTAACGCATTGATCACATTATTCAACCTGGATTTTTCCCAAAGAGATCATATGAAATCATAAAAAATAGTATATTTATTAGCATTAGAAAAATGGAAATTAATATTGCGTAGAATTTATATGCCCTCCAAAGGACGGCAATGTAGATTGTAAACAACATGGGGTAGCAAAGTAATAAATCTATCCTGATATTTCCCTCAGCCTGACTTTCCCACCACCAATACAGCAAGGTCGGCCCGAGTATGGAAATGATCGCTGCTATTGACAATTTACTTTTGGGTTTCATTGGTCATTCTAACAGATGCGGTAAGCCTCGGTACTCTTTGCCAAGATAACTGCCGCGGGCGGGCCGATTAATTAAACTTTAATATGTCACACTCCATGAGAAACTCAACCCGCACCAACGGACAGTGCGCTACCCAGTCTTCCAATTCGCGGTCGCCATCAAACTTGGAAATAATCTCACGGCGCTGGTCAGAGTTGGTTATTGGGATTATGAAACCAGATCGATCCGGCGCGGCTGACCGGATCCACGGCCTGTGGTCGTTATGTCAATCGTCAATCCCATCCTCAGAGCGTTTGCGGTTTTCTCATCCATGCTTAGAAAATTCCTCTTCCTGCTTTTATCTAGGGTAATCAAGGGTTGCGACAACAGGCAAGTGATCAGAATGGACCCATAGCCCCGGCTTTTGTGGCCCGTCATGGCGAAATCCTTCACTACGTATGACTTCTGCGTCGGTCAAATAGTCAGCCAAATGACCACTGATATAAATATGATCGATTGCCCACCTGCCGTTTAAACCAACCGTGTCAAAAGTCGGCTGAATGCCCCCACCTGCCTTGAGCATAACATTGGTGAACTCTTTCGATTCCAGCATGCTATGAATGGCCTCTTCAACTTGACTATTTAAATCGCCCAATACGACGACAGGGTCTTGTGTTTCAAGCAGCTGGTCAATATGCCTCGATATGAATTCCGATTCTACATTCCGCATTTGGATACTTGCTGGATGTAGGTGCAGGTTAACAATCCATAGTGAGTGATCCTCATCCAGAGAGAGTAAAACTGCACCGGCAGCACGACTAAATGGATATTTGGCTGCATCAGGCTTCGGGTGGCTGTATATCCGGGATTCAATTATAGGAAAACGGGTGATGATATGCCCAGACCATGCTAGAGGTGATGGAAATGTAGCCACTTGCATGCCCATAGCTGTTGTAATCCGTTGGATCTGTGTTAATGTGACTCCTTCTTGAAGCGCTAGAATATCACAATCTAGTGAGCCAAAGACCTTTGTAAAATGCTTTGCTGTTACTTCCGATGACGGACTTCCCAGGGCCAGGCTGCCCTCGTTCGGTGGATAACCGCTCAGCCCCAACACATTGTATGTTCCGATACGCATAAACGATATTCCTGCGTACTTGTAATTAACACTTCAATGATCTAACTACCCTAAAAGGGGTTATGTTAGCCCAGTACTCTTCCTAGCTGGCCGGGAACCTTGCCTCAAGTATGGGTTTTGCGACAGTCCATCTCTAGCAAAGTAAAAGTAACCAGCCGGGCCGTCTCGCCCCGGGACACGGGGTGCAAGTCGCACGTGTACCCGATTCAGGGTACTTTGCCCCGCCTGTCCCCAGGGGGGAAAGGGGTAGATCCCGCACAGCGGGGCTTTGTTAGCGCCACTCGATCCTGAAGGGTTTGATCACTAAGTGTTTCGCTCTCCGAGAATTTCCCAGCCCCGCTCCATAGCTATAGCCTTCAATACATCGTCAGGGTAC
>JASJYH010000074.1 GCA_030123675.1 Anaerolineae bacterium
GTATAGCCTCCGACCGCGCTTGCCCCGGCTCCGGCCGTACTGGCAGGGATGGTGTTGGCTGCAGCCAAAGCGAAAGCGGCGCCTAATATGACAACCAGCACTAAGACAATCAGTAGATATTTGAAATTGCGTTGCATAAAATTTCTCCTTTTGGTTTGCAAGCTTGATCCTCATCAAGCTTGCTGTAGGGTTTTTCATCCGATAAAAATGGCCTAACTTATAAAAGCCAGGCCATTTGTGTACAATTGTTTTGCTATTTGGATCTTTGGCAGCCTGACGGTCTTTGTTGCTTGCGCAGCGGAAGACTCATAGCTTTGCGCCCCCGGCTTTCACCGGGTTTGCCTTTATCGGATTCAGATTTGAACTTATACTTTACTGCAATCTATGAATTTAACCATTACATGACGATTGCAGAAATTTTCGAACGGAAACACCTTCTTCAAGATGTCTCTAAAAAAGGAAAAGAGATTTAAACTGGTTTATTTTTGGTGCCTTTGGTGGAAATTAGTCAAGGATGGGATTTACCCTGAATAACGCTCCGCAAGTTGCGGGCCAGGAGCGATCCGAGAACGTCATCCGCTGAATTTCCTTCAAAGCTAAGGTTATCATGCCTCCCTATAATGAATTCTGACATTTAGGGCAATATGGTACACTTTCTTTGGAGGAATATATGGGAGAAGAAAAGATCCTGACAATGCACCCCGAAGAAGGAAAACAAGGAGTAAACATTAGCCTTGCCAAGTATGATATGGTCCGTCAGGCCATCTTGAAAGCCATCCGTTCACAAGGGTCCCTCAGTTTTCAAGCGCTGGTCTCGCTCATCGATTATAAATTGCGCAATCGTTTCGAAGGCTCGGTTTCTTGGTATGTCACGACAGTCAAGTTGGATTTAGAAGCCCGGGATGAGATTGAACATTATATGGAGAATGGGGAACAACAACTTCGATTGAAGGAAAAATAACAGGGCTCTTTGACAATCTTTGTCTAAGTAAAATAAATTTTCCCCAGTTAATTATGCCAACCAATATCGAAATAAAAGCCCGAGTTGAGGATTTCGAGGCTATGAAAGCACGCGCCGAATCCTTGGGCGACAAAATTTTGGAAGTTATTCCACAGGAAGATACATTTTTTAATACAGAAAAGGGTCGCCTGAAATTGCGAGTGTTTGCTCCCGATCGGGGCCAACTTATTTATTACGAGCGACCAGATTCGGGTGGCCCCAAACGGTCGGACTATTATCTGACAGAGACAAGCAATCCCGATAATCTTAAAACCACACTTTCCATGGCCTTGGGAATTCGGGCTGTTGTCAAAAAGACCCGCCACCTTTATATTTCAGGCCAGACCCGCATCCATCTGGATGATGTCGAAGGGCTAGGCCATTTTATGGAGTTGGAGGTCGTTTTGACCCCTGGGCAAAGTGAGGCGGAGGGTCAAGCGATCGCGGAAGAAATGATGCACACTTTGGGGATTCGAAAAGAAACGCTGATAGAGGGCGCTTATGTGGATTTACTAGAATCTCATTAACCTGCTTACATTTATGGAAATTAAATTTAACGGCAAATACGAAAAGGATTTATTTTTCAGGGCTGTCTCCCTGGCAAATCAACCTCCGAAAAACCGCAGGATCATGCGCACATTCATGCTGGTATTTATTCTGGTCGGGCTTTATGTGCTGCTACTGCGCTTGATCGAAACAGGTGATGTCTTGGGCCATGCTACCTATATTGCAATGATGTTGATCATTATTGCTTATTTGAGCGTTTCCTATACACAGCCATATCTGGCGGCAAGGAAAATGTGGTCCAATGAATTCGTACGGCAGAAGCTAAACGGAATAATTACGAAAAAAGGAATTTTGTATCAGCTTAAAGCTGGTAATAATCAAATATTATGGGATCGATTTACGCGTGTACGCAAATCTCAACTTCTGTTCACGCTCGTGACCCGGGAAGGGCTATTGGTTATTTTTCCGCGTTCATTTTTCAAAAACGAGCCCGACTGGCAAAAGTTCGTCCGCTTGGTAGAAACCAAGATAGTCCCGTTAAATTAAATTTGGGAGAGAGAATGTCATCAATTAAGAAAATAAATCATGTTGCAGTTGTTGTTGAAGATATGGATAAAGCGTTATCGTTTTGGCGCGATGCGCTTGGCATGGATATGCACGAACTGCGGGATGTACCAGCTGAGAAGTCCCAGGTTGCTTTTTTGCCGCTAGATGGATCTGAATTGGAACTGGTGATGCCGACCAGTGCTGATTCAGGCATCGCCAAATATTTGGCAAAACGTGGGCCTGGGATGCATCATATTTGCCTGGAAGTGGACGATATTTTGGGTATGCTGGAGCAATTACGATCCAAAGATGTGCGCCTGATCAACGCTGAACCTCGCACCGGCTCAGATGGTAGGAAATATGCTTTCATCCACCCCGAAAGCACATCCGGGGTCTTGGTAGAACTATACGAACTGTAATCTAAAGTACATAGGTAGCTTCGTGGGGGATATCTTTATGGTTTAATTAGCGCAATGTTATCTGAAATTGCATCTGTTATTAAGGATACGTGCGAATTAAATCCTGAACAAGCTGTGCTTGTGGCGGTCTCCGGTGGGCCAGATAGCCTGTGCCTGATGGACATAATGATCCAGGCGGGATATCCAATCATAGTAGCTCATTTCAATCATAAGTTGCGCCCCGAATCTGATCGGGAAGCTGATTCCCTTAAAAAAATGTTGGCTAAGAAAAATATCCGCTCTGTTTTTGGCAGCGGAGATGTGAGTGCCTTCGCCAAAAGCTCAAACCTTTCTATTGAAACCGCAGCCCGAGAGTTACGCTACAAATTTCTTTTCGAACAAGCCATAGAATACAAAGCTCAGGCCCTGGCTGTCGGCCATAGCGCTGATGACCAGGTTGAAACCGTCTTGATGCATTTCCTGCGTGGAGCCGGCTTACGGGGAATGGGTGGCATGACGTACCGCTCTTTCCTACAAAATTTTAATGAGAATATTCCAATAGTGAGACCCCTGCTGGGTGTATGGCGCGA
Source organism: Anaerolineae bacterium (assembly GCA_030123675.1). Taxonomy (GTDB): domain Bacteria; phylum Chloroflexota; class Anaerolineae; order Anaerolineales; family Villigracilaceae; genus JAABUE01. Next base: position 3,042 of record JASJYH010000074.1, read on the forward strand.
GGAGATCAGTACCTATTGCGCTACTCATGAGCTCAAACCATATCAAGACCCCAGCAACGAATCACTCGACTTCCTACGCAACCGCATTCGTCACGAGCTGATTCCTGAGTTGGAAACGTATAACCCGCGCATTCGTGAGTCAATTTTGCGCAGCGCCCGTTCGCTTAGAGATGATCAATCCACGATGCTCGATATCCTAGATAGCGCCTGGAAGGAATGCTTGATTACAGAAACGGAAGGCTTGGTTAGCATGGATGGGATTAAATTATCAGGCCATTCGCGTGGTTTGCAGCGCAACCTGATTCGACGCGCATTGGAACGGGTCGAACCCAGCTTGTCAAACATGCGCTTTTCCGTTTTGGACTTGGCAGCTGAGTATCTCGCAACCCACAAATTTGGGCGCCTCGATCTGACACAGGGCGTGCACCTGTACCTCGAAGGCAATCTCGTCTATGTGGCTAGGAAAGGCATTGAACTGCCCACTGGCGGTTGGCCTCAGATGCCGCAGAAACAAGAACCGTTGAAGTTGCAGATTCCCGGTCAATTGAAGCTTTCGGGGGATTGGATTTTCTCGTCTGAACAGGTGCCAAAACCGGCTTCAGCCTTGGAAAAAGCCCTGAGTTACGATGACCCCTTTCAGGTCTGGTTAGATGCGAAGCGCTTGCCTGAGAATATGGAGCTCCGGGCTCGACGTCCCGGAGATCGCTTTGCGCCGTTAGGCATGCAGGCTCAATCGATGAAGCTGTCTGATTTCTTTATCAACGAAAAATTGCCCCAACGAGCCCGGGCCGGCTGGCCGCTGCTTTGTTCAGAGGCTACGGTCATTTGGGTGCCTGGCTTCCGTCCGGCTCAACCTTTCCGGTTAACAGAAAAAACCCGCCATATACTTTATTTTGCAGTCACACAAAACAAAGATTAATCGGGCTAGAAAATGGAAAAGCTGGTTTTATGAGGCTGGAGTTTTATCGGGATTGAGTTGCTTAAGTTTCATATTGATTTCACGCCATTGAATTTTAGACACCCCCAATTTCTGGCGAATTTTGTTGGGCTCCATGCCATTACGATAATCCTGCAGCGTGCTGCTCCAGCGGCACATATCGAAGGAAAGATGTTTTTCGAGCCCGGCCTCTTCACCGATATCTTCCAGCAGGTATTCCAGGCGCCGCGGTGACCAAGGGAAAAGCTGATCGACGGGCTGGTATTGGGTTAGGTATTCCCGGTATGCTGACTCCCAATCTTCCGGCAGGGGAATTTTGCGTTCTTTGTAGCGGTTGGCAGGGCTGGCATAACGGATAAAAACCAAGGGCCCATCGGGTGCATCCAAATCGATATGATTGAGGTGAATGCCAAGGCATTCACTCTTTTTGATACCGGTCGAGAGTAAGAGATAAACCAGGGTAAATGAGCGCGCATCCGGCTTACGATCCGTGCGGTGGGCCTCTGCGACTGAAAGTACGACCTGGGCTTCTTCCTCGGTTAGCACGGTTGGTAAGGGACTCATGACCGAGCGCTGCAGTACCTTTTCGGCCGGGTCCACCAGCAAAATGCCATATTTGTTCATCCAACGGAAAAAGGACTTGGTGGATGTAATCCGCCGAGCTAACGTTTTGGGGCTGCAAGGCACATCCCGGTGCTTTTCCATCCACTCGAAGTAACTGTTGAGGTCATCGGTGGTTATGGCGCCCAACGCCTGGTCGGCGGGCACGAACTGGGTCAGGATGCGCACATCAGACAGGAATGCTTTAAGCGTGTTGGGGGAACGTCCCTGGTCGTTAAGATACAGCTCCCAAGCCTTGATGGCGGGTGCTAAGGTGCTTTGGGCTGTTAGATGAGCTGTTGCAGAAGTAGCGGACATCGCGCTCCGTTTTAATAATATGGCGTGTAGTCTGTTCGTATAGTTTAGCGAAAAACTGGGCAGATGTCAACCAGGGGTTGCACTATCTGTGCAACATCAAACCATTGACTCCCATCCACTTTGCCAGTATAAGCACGCCATGAAACGCGACTTGATCGTCCTTATTCTGGTCGTATCCTTCGTTCTTTCGGCCTGTGGTAAGGACCCGCGTTCTTTCGCTGTAACGATCTCACAGATAACAACAGATACTCCCCAACCTGATCCCCAAAATGGGACACCCTCGGCAGTACCGGTTCCACCGATACCACCCCTAACCCGGATTCAAAGCGCTGAAAAGGCGTTTTTTTACGGCGATTACGAGACTGCACGCGCGGAGTTCGAATCTGCCTTTCGAGATGGTGACAATTCCCAAATCAGGGCTGCTGCGTTGTGGGGCCTGGGTCGCACCGAATATGCCGACCGCCGTTATGCGCCCGCGTTAACAGCTCTTCAGCAAATCATCACAGAGCACCCAAATTCGGCCTTTATTCCCTATACCAATTTTCTACTTGGCGAAACAAACTACGAGTTGGGACGTTATCAAGAAGCTGAGGCCAATTACAGCGCATACTTGGATATGCGCCCGGGTGTGCTGGACGCATACGTACATGCGATTCGCGGAAATGCTTTGTCCGAGGCGGGCAATTTTCCCGAAGCCCTACGCGCGTATGAAGCTAGCCTGGCAGCCCCGAGACTTGGAAAGACCCTTAATGTAGAAATAAAGATCGCCGAAATGCGGACCGAGATTGGAGATTATGCTTCAGCCATCGCTACGTACGAATCGATTAGTGCCAAGTCGGATAATGATTACGTCAAAGCCCAAATGGATTATCTGATCGGCCAGGCGCACCAGGAAGTAGATCAAACCGAGCTGGCGTTCGAGAAATATCGGCACGCTGTAGAAAATTATCCGCTCTCTTATTTTTCTTATCTGGCGCTGGTCGAACTGGTCAGTGCAGAAGTACCCGTCAGCGATTTGGATCGAGGCCTGGTAGATTATTTCGCCGGGGCATATGATGTGGCTTTGGCTGCGTTCGACCGTCATATAAAGGCCGGATTCGATACAGATGGCACCGCACTTTATTACCGCGCCCTGACCTTACAAGAATTACAAAACTATACTGAGGCTATTCAAGCATTTTCGAAGTTCATCGCCGAATTCCCCTCGCATTTCCGGTGGGCTGAAGCCTGGGGAGATAAAGCATATACGCAATGGTTTTATATGGGAGATACTCTGAACGGGGCCCAAACCTATTTGGACTTTGTGGACACGGCTCCAACTGCGCCCATAGCTGTTGACTACCTAATGATCGCTGCTCGCATCCTGGAACGGATGGGCCGCCTCGAAGAAGCCGCGCAGGCCTGGCAGCGTGTGGCCGACGAATATCCGGACCGCCCTGAGATTTCACAAGCTATTTTTCTGGCAGGCATCACCCATTACCGCCGCGGCGATTATCATCAGGCGTTGTCAACTTTTCAACGCAGTTTACTACTCTCCCCGGAAAACGAAGACCGCGCACGAGCCTATTTGTGGATAGGAAAAACCAATCTCCAGCTGGAAGATCCGGAGGCTACCCAAGTCGCTTGGCAACAAGCCCAGGAGATTGATCCGGCCGGCTATTACAGTGAACGCGCACGAGAATTATTGATCGGTCGGGCGCCCTTTGAAATCTCCCCTACATATAACCTGGATATTGACTGGGAGTCAGAACGCGCGGTTGCAGCCGGTTGGGTGCGGCTTACCTTTGGCTTGTCATCTGATACAGAGCTTGAGGGACTTGGACCACTGGCGGGTGACATTCGAATTGTGCGGGGTACAGAGTATTGGGAATTGGGGCTTTATAATCGGGCCCGCCTCGAATTTGAAGACTTACGCAAATCGGTGAGCGACAGCCCAGAAAATAGTTTCCGCCTGGCCAATTATTTGTTGGATCTGGGACTGTATCGCTCAGCAATTTTTGCAGCCAGGCAAGTACTTAGCTTGGCAGGCTTAGATGATTATGCCAGTTCGTTGAAAGCGCCACCGTATTTTAATCATGTGCGCTATGGAACCTATTATGCCGATCTGATCGTGGAAAATGCCGAAGCGCAAGGATTGCATCCCTTGTTTATTTTTAGTGTTATGCGTTTAGAAAGCCTCTTTGAGGGGTTCGTACGTTCCAATGCCGGTGCGCGCGGCTTGATGCAGATCATCCCTGAAACAGGTGCAGATATTGCAAAATCTATCGGTTGGCCAGTTGATTTTGACCCGGAAGATCTTTATCGCCCAAATGTCAGCGTACGTTTGGGAACCCAATACCTAGCCTCCAATCTAAAACGGTTGGATGGCGATATGTATGCTGCGCTAGCAGCCTACAATGCCGGGCCGGGGCGAGCCTCCGTCTGGAAGGAATTGGCCGGAGATGATCAAGACTTGCTCCTGGAAACCATCCGTTTTCAGGAAACACGGGACTACATTCGCTTCATCTATGAAATTTTCTCGATCTATCGGTCCTTGTACAGCCCAGTTAAATAAATTCTCCCCCGCACAAGATAAAAAAATCAGGAATTAGTGGGTATCAATTCCCTTATTCAATATTTTCAACGATTTTTTTGTGCATGGTTTCGGGGTCTAAATCCAGCACTGAAATCAACTTATCTCGGCCGGATTTCCCAGCAACTACCTCAACCTGGGATTTTGCAACTCCCAAAATTTTGGAAAGATAACTAATGAGTTCGGCATTGGCTTGGCCCTCGGTGGGGGCAGCTTTTATCCGAATTTTTATCGTGCCGTCTTGCAGGGCCCCCACGATTTCATTCTTTGAAGCGCGCGGCGATACATGGATTGCTAACGCTGACCCTTTCTTTCCATCGTGGAGATTATAACTTCGAGCACTCATAGTTATTAGAACACCAAGGATCCCAAAAACGAGATTATTACTGAGGATAATACTCGTCCCAGGAAAATCAAAATTATTGGACTTAGATCAAACATCCCAATTAGAGGCACAATCCTGCGAATTGGAGCCAACATGGGGTCGACAATATTGTCAAGGGCTTGCCTTATCGGTTGGTACGGTTGCATAAAGTAAGACAAAATTATCTTCACAATCACCATTAATAATAGGATTTGGTACGCTATACCAACAAGCCGTATCAATATAAAAATCACTAAATTCCTCCTTGCTTTATTAAGGGGCGGGGTCCCACAATGGCTGTACCAATTCTGACTAGTGTTGCACCTTCCTGAACAGCTACTCCGTAATCAGCGCTGGTTCCCATTGAGAGCTGGTTCCAATTTGCATTAGTATACCGCGCTGCGAAATGATCGCGTAGCAGGCGCAGGCTCCGGAAATAGATGCGGGCATCCTCGGGATTGGTTTCCCAGGGTGGCATGGTCATCAATCCGCGAATTTCGAGATTTTTCAATCCCAAGATCTGCTCAACTACCGGATAAAGCCTGGGCCACTCTTTTTCGTTTGTCACCTGCCATCCGTATTTGCTTTCTTCGCCACCAACGTTGATCTCCAGCATGACCGGTAAGGTCCGCCCAAATTCTTGGGCCATGCGATTAAGTCGTTCCGCCAATTTCAGGCTATCTAAAGATTGTAATAGATCAAAGTGCTCGATCACCAAGCGCGCTTTGCGACTCTGAAGGTGACCGATCATATGCCATTCTACACTACTTCCGGCGTCCATGGATGATATTTTCGTAACACTTTCTTCAGGGTAATTCTCGCCCAGGATAGTAGCCCCGGCCTGTACAGCCGCTCGAACAATTTCGAGAGGCTGGGCCTTGGTTACAACCACCAATTTTACCGACTCTGGGTCTCGGCCGCTCTCTCGAGCTAATTGAGCAATATTCGCAAGCGTTTGTTCGTAGCGATCTCGAATTTGAATAACAAGTTCTTTCATATGATCCGTTACCATGAATATCCAGTTTTAAGTTTGGATAGCGAGTAGGGCCCCAAAGCGACCCGTTTTCCCGTTCTCGGCGCGGTGTGAAAACCAATCGGCTGGATGACAAGCCGTGCATATGCTCGATATCTCAACTTGTTGTACGCCTGCATTATTCAATAATACCTGATTTGCTTTCCACAAATTGAAATGCGCTCGGTTACCATGCTGTTCAAAAAGATTCTCAGACTCTGGGCCAAACGCTTTCCGAGTCTGACTGATGACTTTCTCACCAACCTCGTAATGATCAGGTCCGATGGCTGGGCCAATGGCAGCTAGTATGTCAGCTGGGAGGCACCCATAACGATCTTGCATAGATTGGATTGCCGTACTTGCTGCCCCGCGGACTGTCCCTAGCCATCCCGAATGTACCAATCCGATCACCTTCAATTTCGGGTCATACAAAAGGATGGGTGTGCAATCCGCAAAGCGCATAAAAAGGGTAACTTGTGGATTGTCTGTTAAAAGGATATCTGCTTTTTTATATTCAGCCTCCATGGGGCGTGGCGCATCGGCAAAGATCACATCGGCACTATGTACCTGCCAAACATCGTGGATGGAGTCTGGAGTAAGGCCCAATGCATTAAATAAGCGAATTCTGTTGGTGCGAACATTTTCAATTTTATCCCCAACCATGCCGCCAACATTCAACGCATTCTGGGGATAGGGGCTGACGCCTCCCTGGCGCGTAAATATTGCCTGAACAATAGTTTTCGGGAATATATCGAAGGTGTAATAACGAAGGCCGTCTTGTTCGTGAAAAGGCATATACGGGCTGTACTATATACTATTAATTTCGGTAGTGGTTATTTGTAAGTGATAAACTCATAAATCATGTCACTACCCTTTCGGGCACATGTGCGAGCCTATTTGCGAAGCAGTCTCCCCTTTAGTGAGGAGATTGCCGCACTCCGCTGAACTTCATTCGCAATACCAAAGGATATACCCTTGCGGTATGACACCACTTACTTTTATACCACTACCTTAATTTCTAGTGCCCGTCCAAGTTGATTTTGATTGGTGAAGTGGTTGCGCAAGGCAAATTCAGCCATCATTACCATATTGTCCGGGTACAAGAGTTATAGTAGGGAGTTGGGAAATCAAATCTATTTTACTAATTTGCCAGGGCTTTGACATGCGCAAATTTTTTTAGGAAAAACTGACGGGTTTCCTGCATAGATTCTTCGAGGTTTGGATAGGCAAACCAGGCCGTAATAAATCCGAACAAGCCGCCAGTCAATACCCGCAGGAAAGGTGTGCTTTCGCGATAGGGTAGTATGGTGGCGAGGGCCGGCCAATCAAACTGGCTGAATAATTGTGAAAAGCCATCCAGGCCTATCGGGCCAATCCCGAGCAATATCCAAATAATCCAATGGATCTGTGGAAATTTGCGCCTGGTCAGGCCAAAAATAAGCCCAAACAGTAAGATAGCACCGTAAATCGATACATCCCGCTCACAAAGGGCGACTTTATATCCAATGCTTTCATCCCCAACATATTGACGTGCTAGGAGACGGGAATGATCATTCGGGTTATGCAGGTTAGTTATCCCAGTGGCCTCTTCAAAATCAAGTATACCTTGCAAGCCTGCTTCTGCTAACGGATAATAGGGCTGCTGACCGGATAAAAAGAAAGATCTGAACCCAAACTGATGGCAGAGCGGGCTATAGATAGTGTAGATAATCCTGGCCGGGGCACTGCTGCCAGCCTTCATCAAAACAGGCGCCAAAAACGGCAACCCGACATAGAGAAACATGATTAAGTTCAAAACTACCAGATAATGGCTAGAAAACCAGAACATAATTTTGTCTGCCGCGTTGACCGATTTCCCACGTTCGACGCGGGCTTCAAACGCTTCGTCGCCAATCTCCTCCAGCTGGCTGCGCCGGTCGGAAGCTGCGCCGATAACCATGCGCAATTTCTTTTTATCGAAGGGCGCTTTAAGCGTATAGGGGCCAACTTCTACTACCGGTATCTCATCCTGATATGCGTTTTTCAAGACAGGATCCGAATCGATATTTACCTCGGCAAGTCGGTGAGGAAAATCTTTTTGGAGGGATTCTAAATCTGCTTTGGCCTGATCACACAAATCGCAATCATCGTTGGTGTATAGCGTTACCGAGAGCATTAAATTCCTTATTTTTTATATATGCTTTATAAAATGAAGAGACATTGTAATCTGAGATTGGATTAGGGGCCAGAAATATCCCACTTAATTATATAAGACATTAATGGATATGGCCCTTCGAGCGAATTGCAACCACTCTTTGAGGAGTTGATCCTTATTCTACAGGCCGAAATCAATCCAAAATCCGTACTGTGCCAAACTTGAAAACGTTCCGGCAAAAAGCATAATACCGATGATGACCAGCACCACTCCCATAGCTATTTCTATGTAGCGCATGGTCTTGCCATATTTCCGAATGGTGCTCGTTACCCAGCCAATGCCCAAAGCTGCCACCAGGAATGGGACCGCCAAACCAGCCGAATAAGCTGACAACAATGATGCACCTGATGATATCGAGCCACCATTTAGAGATAGAGTCAGGATTGCACCCAGTACCGGCCCAATGCAAGGGGACCAACCGGCGGAGAAAAACACCCCTAGCATTCCGGATGAAAGGTACCCTAATTTTGGATTTGGGAGTTTCTGCACGCGCGTGTCATATTCCAGAAATGGTATTCTGAATACGCCAATCATATGTAATCCAAAAATTACTACAACCGCTCCCCCGACCTTTGCAAGGATAGTGCGTATGTCATACAACAAGGCACCAAACGCTGCAGTGGCCACACCCAACAAAACGAATACGATACTGAAACCCAACACAAATGCCAATCCATGGCTAAATGTGATCCAACGAGTTCCGCCCCCTCCCGCCATTTCACCACCTGCTGCGCGGCCTCCTAAGTAGCCCACATAGGCGGGAACCAAAGAAAATACACACGGCGATAGAAAAGAAGCCAATCCAGCCAAAAATGACAGACCGAGGGAGATATTTGTGAATTCCATTTAATAATTCCTTTTTTTATAGGGATGGTTCCCTGACAATCACCTGCGTGCCCACTACTGGCCACTCCATTTTGATTTCAGTTTGTTCAAGAGAAACATAGGGTGTTGTCCATCGGAAAATCCATTTTGCATCTTCAGGTCGCGCATTGATACAACCATGTGAGCGGCGCGTTCCAAAATAATTGTGCCAGAAAGTCCCGTGAATTGCGACACCATCACCATTGATAAAAGTCGGCCAAGAGACAGCAGAGGTATCATACCCGCTGCCGTTTTGGGTAGCACTTGCAGACATATTGATTGAGTACATTTTACGCCATGCATACATTGTGGCAATTGGAGTGATTAATTCCCCCGCTCCTGTTGATACTTTGCAAAAATATACTTCGTTATTGCCTTCATAACATGAAAGCGTTTGATAGTACGCATTTACAATGATCGTTTTTTGCCCAGGATCAACATCTGGGCTTATAGGTGCAGTATCTTCCGGCGTGAGAATACGCAAAGCAGCGCCGTCTAACCAAAAGATATCGCCGTAACCATATCCATGCCCAAAATCTTCATTAAACCGATATAAAATACGACCGCCATCATCCGTACGAATCTGGTCGATCCAGATCACTTGGCTATAATACAAGCGAGGTATCTGGCCTTGTTCTACTGTATACCTAAAGCTAGGAGACCGAAGAGGCGGATTTGCAACGATCATATCCACATAAGGAACAGTAACTTCCGCCCAGATGCCAGGTTTCCCATCAGGTATGGCCGTAATCAGGTTATTGGGCAGGTTGCGAACTGGTTGTAAATGTGGGCCGTAAATATATCCTTCTGGTGTTTCCACCCAGGTTTTACTTGGGCCTTGAATAACGGTGGTGTCAACCGAATATATCTCGGTACCAATCACTTCTCTCAGCCATTGAACAATTTCATCATCAGCAACCTTGCGGACAGTGGCAGAGTAAGCATCAGGTTTAGATTTTATTTCAGTGAAAAAGAAATCTGGAAAAATGCTAACCCTACCTAAACGTTCTCCGGTTGGGAATTGGATATACGGCAGTTGCGATAACGAAATCCGCTCAAAGGGATCGAAGGTCATCGCACCCAACCCTATACCAGCCAGTTTT
>JASJYH010000075.1 GCA_030123675.1 Anaerolineae bacterium
GCGATTGCCCCCGTATTTTATATAGATGGTGTTCCTACCACCGGGTCTTCAGCCGGTGGTTCGGGATCAGGCGCCGGGGCCGCAGAATCGGCTAAGGCGGCCTCAGCCGGCGTCGAATCGGGAGCAGGTTCGAGGTCCAGCTCGACCGCTTCTTCCATCCGGATCTTACCGCGCAAAAATGCCCCCTCTTCCGTTACGAAAGCAGTCGTTACCACATCGCCCCAAACACGTCCGCTGGCACGGATTTCGAGTTTCTGCGTGGTGATGTTACCCCGCACAGCGCCAGCCACAATGACGGAGTTGGCCCGAATATTTTCACACGTGACGCGTCCGGTTTCGCCGATGACCAGCATGCCGCGCAAGGCAATCTGGCCCTCAAAGGCACCCTCAATGCGGACGCCGCCGCTGCCATCGAGGCTGCCATGCCAGATTACCCCAGAACCAAGCACGGAGGTTATGCGTTCGACGGCTGGAATGGGGTCGGAAGCATCTTCAACAGGGGTAGTATTTCGTTTGAACATTTCTACTTATTTTACCGTAGAAAAGAAAAGGGCGCTGATTTGGATACAAATCGCGCCCTGCTCATACCTTATTATTTCGCTAAATTTAACTTTCTGATGACACCATTTGCACGCCCATGATATTGAAGCCGCTATCAATATACAGCACCTCGCCTGTGATGCGCGTTGAAAGATCAGACGCCAAAAATACAGCCGCGTTGCCAACATCATCGCTGGTTACGTTTTCGCGCATGGGCGATATTTCCGCGAAATGTTTGTACATGTCACGGAACCCGCCGATGCCTGCGGCCGCCAAAGTACGAATTGGGCCGGCTGAAATCGCATTTACGCGTATTTTCTGCGGCCCAAAGTCGTAGGCCAAATATCGAGTGGAAGACTCTAAAGCAGCCTTGGCTACGCCCATCACATTGTAGTGGGGTGCGACTTTTACCGAGCCGTAATAGGTCAAACACATCAGTGAAGCACCCGGATTCAATATTGGTTGAAAAGCACGAGCCAATGCTACGAATGAGTACACGCTGATATCCATTGCTTGCTTAAAGCCCTCGCGAGAGGTGTTGTAATAAGGGCCATCTAATTCCTCTCGCCCAGCAAATGCGATCGAATGAACCAGTACATCAATCCCTTTGAAATCTTTACCGGCTTTTTTAGCCACCGCTGTGATCTGTTCGTCACTTGTTACATCACATTCTTCAACCCAATTACAGTTAACCTTCTCAGCCAAGGGCAACACACGCCGTTTAAATATCTCGCCGGCGTAACTGATACCGAGCTTAGCGCCTTCACGGTGGAACGCCTGTGTAATACCCCAGGCGATTGAACGTTCGTTTGCCAACCCAAAAATAAGGGCGGTTTTACCATCTAATAAACCCATACTGCCTCCAGTTTAGATATTTAACTTCCAGCCTTTTACTAGGAACCTCCATGGTTTTGATAGCCAAGGTTCCGGCACTGTATTTAAACCCACTCTAGGCCCAATCGTCACGCTTTGATCAGGGACAGAAACACCCGCTTCAATCCATAAATTTGAATTTGCTTCCGTCAAATCGAGCGTGTTCTCGCTTTTGGTAATTCCCATTGCCTGGGTCAACTTTCCCGGACCAAATGTATCCCGGCCGCTGCGTCTTGCAGACATAAGCTCTGCTCCTTCAACAGGTTGGATAGCGCGGATCAAAACCGCTGCAGGAAAATCTTCCTTTTCGGTGACCACGTTCAGCATCCAATGGTTGCCGTAGGTGAAATAGACGTAGGCATGCCCGGGAGGCCCGTACATGATTTGTGTGCGCGACGTACGCCCGGCTTTGGCATGACAGGCTTGGTCTTCCTCGCCAATATATGCTTCAGTTTCGGTAATCAGGCCGACGAGTTTACGACCTTCTAGAACCCGTCCCAATCGTGCGCCAATCAATTCGCGGGCGATGGTCAGGGTAGGGAGGTTGTAAAATTCGTGGTGGAGTATTGGTTTTACCACAGAGCTCACCGAGAGCACGGAGATTCTAAATTGGTTTAATTGGCAAGGCGCTTGAGGCCCTGTTTGAGCATTTTGACATTAAAATTGATAAGCAAACCAATTTTACAACCAGCCAATTTCAAATAAGACAAAAGTTGTGCTTCGTGAATAGGTGCAAGGTTTTCAACGGATTTGATTTCAACAATAACAGCATCGCTTACGAGCATATCCAGCCGGTATCCACAATCAATTTTCACATCTTTGTAGACCAAGGGTATTGGAACCTCATTCAATATATTAAAGCCTCGCTGCCTGAGTTCATAACCCAAACAAGCCTTATAAGCAGATTCAAGTAATCCGGGGCCAAGAGCACGATGGACTTCGATAGCAGAACCAATGATCGCTTCAGTAATTTTGTTTCACTCATCCATGCCCATTTCTTGCATCTTAATTTCCTATAATCAAAAAACGGTTGTTTAATGTCAAATAATAATCTCATCCAAATCTCATCTCAAAAACTCTGTGTACTCTGTGCTCTCCGTGGTGAATGTCACTTAAAACGAGGATCTCGCCGTAGGGTGAGCCGCAGGCCCTGGTCGAGCTTGATCGAGGGACTGTAATTTAACTTCTTAGATGCAAGTGTCAAATCCGCGCACATATGTGAGACACCAGCGGAGGTATTTGAATTGTAGAGCGTGTCCACCTCCCGGCCGGCTGCTTCAGCGACTAGCTTGACCAAATTGCGGATACTGGTCTCTGTGCCCGAGCCAACGTTGATCACCAAACCACTGATTTTTGGCGCAGTTGCAGCAGCCACCATTGCACTGACAACATCATCGACATAAACGTAATCGCGTGACTGTTTGCCTTCCCCATGGACGACCAAGGTGCCTCCGCGCAAAGCCTGGCGCAAAAAGAGCGGCACAACCGGTGGATGCGAAGGTGGTAAATGCTGGGCAGGGCCATACGCATTAAATATTCTCAGGCAAACGGTGTCTATACCCCAAAGCTTACCAATCGTGCGCACATAGTACTCGGCTGCGATTTTGGAAACTGCATAAGGAGATCGTGGGTCGGGTACAGCTGATTCCTTAAGCGGCTGCTCTCCCTGATCGCCATATACCGCGCCGGAAGAACCCAAGATAACACGCCGAACTCCAACGTCGCGCATTGCTTCCATTAGGCTGACCGTGCCTCCAACGTTGACGGCATTGTACTCCCGAGGGTACAAAACTGATTCCTGCACCGAAACACGGGCTGCCAGGTGATAAACGCAATCTACTTCTTGTAATAGCGTCCACAATTTGGGGCGGTCATTAACGTCCCCGCGGGTGAAGTGAACGTCGGGTGATAATACCTTTGGATCGCCGGTTGACAGGTCATCCAATCCCCGAACCTGATGGCCTTCTCTGGCTAGGTGGTTTGCAAGCGCAGACCCGAGAAATCCGGCCGCACCGGTGATGAGAAAGTTCATAAGTGTGGGAGATTATAAACGAAATTCCTCAACCTGATTGTAAGGACTAAACCCTTTCAATTCCGGGTTGCTTTCTTTTTTGTTCAAATGGTATACTGAAAATTGAAAATTTCCAATCGGGAGAATAAAAATGGATACGATGTATACGAAGAAAAAACAGGAAACTTTATATAATAAGTTTAATGAGTTACAACAGAAATTAATTCCGCTTTGGGAACAGATTGGGCATTCTGATCCCGGTGGTGATTTTATCGAAGTAGAAAATACACTTGTAGTATTACCATCAATGACTGTAGAATTAAAAATTGATTTTCCTTCCCAACAGGATTACGAAGAACGTATGTTGTTCATGCTTTTTTTATTACGGCAGCCTCATATTCGTATGATCTATGTGAGCTCTGTTCCTATACCGCCTGAAATTATTGATTATTATTTAGATATATTGCCAAGTGTTAGTGTCACAAATGCCCGCAAGCGACTTGTTTTAATCTCCCCCCAGGATTCTTCAGAAATACCGTTGGTCCAAAAACTTCTAGACCGGCCTAATTTAATTGGCCATATTCGGGATCATATCCCCAACCTGGACATGGCTCATCTGGTGCCTTATGTAACCACCGACTTGGAACGTGATTTTGCCGTACAGTTGGGCATTCCGATGTATGCTGCAGATCCACGGTTTTTCGCATTTGGCACCAAGAGCGGTTGTCGCAGAGTGTTCGCGGAAGAAAAGGTGCAACATCCTCAGGGCGCCGAAAATCTGTCTAGCAAACAGCAGCTGGTGGAGGCTTTGATGCAGATGCGGGCAAAAAAAGCGACCATTGAAAAGGTCATCGTCAAACATAATGAAGGCATATCAGGTTTCGGAAATGCTACTCTTGATTTATCTGGTTTGCCAAATCCTGGAAGCAGTGATGAAGCCCAAGCTTTGAAAAATCGACTCAAAGACCTGCAATTTGAACTTGCTGACATTGAATATGATTGGTATATGGGGCACCTGGAAAAAAAAGGTGGGATTGTGGAAGAGCTGATCAGTGGGGAGGTAATCGCTAGCCCCAGCGCGCAGTTACGTGTCACCCCGCTCGGAGATGTAGAGCTGCTCTCAACTCATGACCAAATGCTCGGAGGTCCCACTGGACAAATCTACCTAGGCGCAAAATTCCCCGCCAATCCAGAATATGGACCTATGATCATGCGCGAAGCTGAAAAAGTAGGCAAACGCTTCGCAAAAGAAGGAATTGTTGGACGTTTCGCAATTGATTTTATTGTTGTAAAGAAATCAGACGGAAGTTGGGATCCATACGCAATTGAGGTCAACTTGCGCAAAGGCGGCACTACCCATCCCTTCCTTACATTGCAATTTCTGACCGGCGGCAATTATGACGCCGAGAGTGGTGTTTATGAAAGTGTTCAGGGCCGTGAAAAATATTATGTAGCCACCGACACTCTAAAATCTTCTGCCTATAAGTCACTAACCCCTAATGATCTGTTTGACCTTGTGAGTGAAAAGCGCTTGCATTTTGATCATACCCAACATACTGGAGTGGTGCTTCACATGATTAGTGGTATATCTACCTTAGGAAAGATCGGTCTAACTGCAATTGGCAACAACCCTGAACAGGCCGAAGAGATTTATCAGAGCTTCATTGAGGCTATAGGGCAGGCGGGTGCTTAGCTAGAAAGCCTCTGAAAATAATTACATTGGTTTGCCGGTACCATTTTTCTTCAAATTTTAACGCATGACAAATAGACAATTATCTATATGGAAATTCAAGAGTTTAATTTCGCTTGTGACCTAACTGTCTTAAATGCAACAGAGAGAAGCCAGTTCGCTCTAGATACAAAATCCCTTTTGGATGACGTGCAGGAAACTCGGGAATTGGAAACCGGATTTGCGCTCAAATTTCATAATGAATCCGGACAAATGAGTAAAATTGAAAACTTTATCAAGCGAGAACGTCAGTGTTGTTCTTTTTTGCATTTCCAGCTAGAGCTTGATTCAGAGGTTGAAATGATCTGGCTAAAAATAACCGGAGAAGCAGGTACAAAAAAATTCCTACAATCTGAGTTGGAACAACTTCTTTCCCCAATAATCTCATGAACTTTACCAATCCTGTTCATTTCGCCAAAGCATTGGCAGACGATACCCGCCAAAAAATTATGAACCTGGTCTGTTGCCAATGGCTTTCGGTTAATGAGATTGTTGAGCAGCTAAACGTGACGCAACCAACTGTATCTCACCATCTTGCAATCCTGCGTGAGACTGAGTTGGTGAATACGCGTGAGGCAGGCAAACAAACTTTTTACTCGCTCAATCAAGAGCGCGTGGCATATTGCTGCGGTCAGTTGATGATCAAATTCGCACCGGACATGACTACAATTGATCCGATCGAATAAGTAATTACACACTAGAAAAGGGATATTCAACCGGGCTGGATATCCAAAAATTTTTAATCTGATACATAGACAATCATCTATTTAAGGAGCTACCATTGCCACAATCACCAATTCACGAAGTGGTACGGGACTATTACGCTGAGCGAGCACGGAATTCAGACTCTTGCTGCGCACCTAACTCCGCCTCAGCCTGCTGTGAACCCAACAACGTTCTTTATCCCGAGGAACTTCTCAGCAACCTGCTGGAAGATGTATCCAGTTTCAGTCTCGGATGTGGCGACCCAATCAGCCTGGCTGGCCTTCAGCCCGGCCAATCGGTGCTTGATCTTGGGTCTGGCGGGGGGCTGGATTGCTTCCTTGCTGCAAAGCAGGTTGGCGAAAGCGGCTATGTCATCGGTGTAGATATGACGACCGAAATGCTCGAAAAAGCGCGTGCCAGCGCTGAACGCATGAAGGTAACTAATGTGGATTTTCGCCACGGATTTCTTGAAGATTTACCTGTTGATGACAACAGTATCGATGTAACTATTTCAAACTGTGTCATCAATCTTTCTCCAAATAAAGCCAAAGTGTTTCGTGAAGTACAGCGTGTACTCAAGCCTGGAGGAAAACTGGCCGTCTCAGATATTGTTACTGATGGACCTTTGCCGGAAGCTATCAAACAAAGCCTAAGCATGTGGGCCGGCTGTATAGCTGGCGCAGTGGATGTAAAAGAATATGTTGCTATGATCGAAAAGGCGGGCTTAACAGAAATATCGATCACACCTACATTTTTCGATAAAAAAACTATAGATGAAGCGCTTGAAGAGCTTGGGGATCAAATCGATCTGAGGTTAGTTTCACAAGACGATTTGTATAAAGCTGTTTTTAGTGCGCGTATCACTGCCAAGAATCCATCCTAGAAATACTGAGCTAGGTAATAAAAAAGCAGAGTCCAATACTAATTAGGATTCTGCTTATTGGTATCTAAAAACGTTAATTATTCAATAAAAATTTCTACATGTTCCCCAATTTCATCATTTGTTACATCGATGATCTTGCCAGTCACCCCAGAGCGCATAGCGTCCATCACGTTTGACATATCCACACCGGCAACATCCGGGGCAAAATGTGCTCCAATTTTCAGGCCGGCATCTACCAAAGCCAGTGGGATTTGCACAGATACCTTTGAGCGTCCGGATTTTATATCCGTAACACGGATTCTCAGAATGCGAGCTGTGCCAGATTTACGCGATTTACCATGCGCATACGGATCAGACGAGGCGTTGTAACTTTCCTCCAACGCAGCCAACAACTTTGCGCCATCTTCTGTGCTGATTTTTCCCGCCTCAATCATTTTCAATATTTTCATGCGTTCTTCATTATTGGTCATCTCGCACCTCCCGCATATTATTCTCCATCGCCACGACCACTGCGTATAGCATCATCAGCATTTATCTTACCGGCCTCCAAATCTTCAAGTGTAGTGCGGCGTTTTTCGTCATCGGATCTTAAGCTATCAGCCTTTCCAGGCTCAAAGCCTGACGCGCGGATGACCTCGCGCAATCGGTTGCGGATTGTAGGATAAGAGAGCTTTAGTTCATCTTCCACCCTGTTAATCTTGCCCTCGCAGCGCACAAAAGTGACGATGAAATTAAGTTGCTCATGTGATAGATTGGCGAAATGACTTGTAGTAAATTTTCCATTAATCGAGGTGTCACACAAGGGGCAATGCAAACAGCTGACCACCAACTCTTTTTCACATACTGGGCAAGGGGTGAGGGCAGGACACATTATTTTCATCTTGTAAGTATTTTATATTCCAATTGGTAAGGTTATTTTGATGAAAGTAATCGGTATTGTAATTTAATTATTGATTTTTTCAAGCTTACTTTAATAATTTCAAATTAAATATTGAAATAATTAAAGTATATCAATCAATTTATTAATAATAGGGAATAGTCAGCACTTATTTTAACAGAAAATATGTTTCATAAACCTTGACACAGAACGAATGTTCGGGTATATATAGCACAAATGAGCGGAAATTGCTCACCCGTGCCGGGTATAGGCAGGAGGTAGCTATGATGGTACGTAAAAGCAAAGGATTGAGTGAACGACATATTAGCGTCTTGAAATTTCTGGTTAAGTATGGGCATGAAAATGGACGCCCGCCCTCGATCCGAGAAATTGGAGACGCCGCAAACATCTCATCCACTTCTGTGGTCAACTATTATCTAGAGCAATTAGATAAAATGGGTTATATTGAACGTGACAGTCGGGTTTCACGCGGACTGCGCCTGACTGACAAGATCAACGAAGTGGTAGAAATGATCACTGATTTGATACGTGTGCCAATTCTTGGTCGAATTGTTGCCAGCGAACCTGTCCCAGTTCCCAGTTCTGATTTTAACTACTATGATGCGGACTCCACGGTTGAAATCGCTGCATCTCTCTTGCCCGAACCTGAGAAAAACAAACAACTCTTTGCTCTGGAAGTGCAAGGAGATTCAATGATTGACGCAATGGTTAACGAAGGCGACTTTGTCATAATGAAGCCTATTAATAATGCAGAAGTACGCAATGGGGATATGGTCGCTGTATGGTTACCCAACAAAGATGAAACCACCCTCAAGTACTTCTACAAGGAAAAAGATGGCTATCGTTTACAACCTGCTAACCCAACAATGCAGCCAATCTTTATCAACAAAGAAGAACCATTAGATATAAAGGGTAAGGTTGTGATGGTGATACGGAGGCTAGATACAGTAGAAGTTTGATCAATTTCAATTAAAAAGGCGACCCGTTAGGGTCGCCTTTTTAATTGAAAAGAAGTCGCTTAAGCAACCTCAATTACTGCGCCAGCTTCTTCAAGCTTTTTCTTGGCCTCACCAGCAGCGTCTTTACCAACTTCTGCTAGGACTTTTCCGCCAGCGGTCTCAGCCAGAGTCTTGGCATCACCCAAACTCAAACTGGTTAGCTGTCGGATAACCTTGATGACCTCGATCTTCTTGGGGCCAGCTTCCTTGATGACAACATCAAACTCAGTTTTTTCTTCAGCAGCTTCAGCACCACCAGCGGGTCCAGCAGCTACAGCCATTGCGACCGGGGCAGCGGCGGAAACGCCCCATTTTTCTTCAAGTAATTTTACCAAATCAGCGGCATCCATAACGGAGAGCTCGCTCAATTGATCAACCAATTTATCTAAACTAGCAGCCATTTTATATGTTCTCCTAACAAATAATATAGTTATCTTTAATTAGTAAGCGCAATTATTTGACCGATTACGCTGCGGCTTGAGCTTGGTCGGAATAAGCCCGGATGACAAAGGACAGTGCACGGGCAGGTTCCGCGATGGTTCGGACCAAATCTCCTGCTGGAGCCTGCAATACACCTAATAAATTGCCACGAACTATCGGCAATGGTGGTAGGTCCGCTAATGCTTTGATCTGTGCAACATCCAAAAATTCATCGCCCATGAAACCACCTTTTACCTTGATGGCTTCCAAGTCCACAGCCGCATCTGATAGTGCTTTGGCAGTTGCTGCAGGGTCGGAAAATGCAAATGTTGCTGCGGAACTCAGGTCGAGTAATCCGTCGGGAATCTTATATCCAGTTGCATCAAATGCCAATTGCATTAGGGAGTTTTTCACAACATGGAAGGCACCATCGGATTCGCGTACCTGCCTGCGGATATTTTCCAAATCCTTCATGTTTGCTCCGGTGTATTCCACCATGATCACGGCCTCGCAATTGTTCAACCAGTCCTTATATTGCTCAACGACCTCGTTCTTTTTCTGTTTTGAAAGAGCCAAAAGATATTCACCTCCTTTCTATAAAAAAGTCTTTGCCACTAACAGGCAAAGACTTTAGCACCCACTTGGAGGGAATTATCTCTCTAAGTAATGGGATTTGCTCTTGTCAATACCTGAGCAGGGATTAAGTCCAAAATATTTTCAGACACCTGCCTTCATTGGTAAGTGGCGGTTTAAGTTATCGGGTGGTTACCCGGTGACCTCCAAAGATTGAGCCTCATTCGGTTCAATTTTTATTCCAGGGCCCATCGTGGTTGCGACCGTTACTCGTTGAATATAGTCGCCTTTTGCGCCGGATGGCTTAGCCTTGTGAATAGCGTCCATTAGTGTGGAAAAATTCTCGAACAACTTATCTGTTCCAAAGGAAACTTTCCCAATTGATACGTGAATTATCGCTGTTTTATCGAGCCGGAATTCTACACGGCCCGCTTTTGACTCTTCAATTGTCTGTGCGAGATCATCCTGACCCACAACAGTACCGGCTTTGGGGTTAGGCATAAGACCTTTTGGGCCCAGCACGCGGCCTAAACGACCGACTTTGCCCATCATGTCTGGAGTCGCAATGGCAACATCATAATTCAACCCATCACCTTCAAGTTTTTTCAAGGTCTCATCGTCATCAGCAACCATCTCAACACCAGCCTTACGAGCTATTGTAGCAGCTTCGCCTTGTGCAAATACCAATACTCGAACTGTCTTACCCAAACCATGCGGTAGCACCACTACATCGCGCAATTGTTCATCAGCTTGGCGTGGATCGAGCGAAGTTCGAATATGAATTTCAACGCTTGAGTCAAAATTTGTTGTGGTGGTATCCTGCGCCAGTTCTATTGCCTCGCGAGGCGAATAAAGTTTTCCAGGTTCAATTTTGGCCAATGCGGCCTGATACTTTTTACCATGTTTTGCCATGAATTCCTCCGTGGTTCAAGCGGGGACGTAACCCTCCCACAAATTTAGTCTGTTACCGTAATGCCCATGCTGCGGGCCGTCCCCTCAATTTGCTTCATTGCGCCTTCTATATCAATCGCATTTAAGTCTTTCAATTTAAGTTCAGCAATTTCTTTAACTTGTTCGCGAGTCACATCGCCAACTTTTTCCTTGTTCGGTTCGCCTGATCCCTTATCGACTCCAGCCGCTTTTCGCAACAAGACTGCCGCGGGAGGCGTTTTTAGGACAAAGGTATAAGAACCGTCTGTAAAAATTGTAATTTCTGCTGGAAGCACTTCGCCCGGCCTGTTTGAGGTCCGTGCGTTGTACTCCTTGCAAAATTGCATGATATTGATGCCATGGCTGGCGAGTGCCGGGCCAATTGGCGGTGCGGGATTGGCTTTTCCAGCCTCGATTTGTAAACGAACTATTGCTTTAAACTTCTTTGCCATTATTTCTCCTTGTGCCGTAACTAAAATATCGGCACACGTGTGGTTTTATCGGGCGATTGCTTGTACCAGGATTATTCCCTGGGGTGGGATGCCCTCCCACGTATCAGGCTGATTTTTGGCCTGATACCGTATAAATTAAGCTTTTTCCACTTGTAGAAAGTCACACTCTACGGGCGTCTCTCGCCCAAAAAAGCTTACCATTACTCGAACCTTAGTGCGTTCCATATCGATGACGGAAACCATACCCCGAAAATCGTTAAATGGACCGTCGATAATTCGCACTCGCTCTCCGATTTTGAAGGTCACTTTGACAGTGGGGGCATCGGCTTCCATACGTTTGACAATCTGGGATACTTCTTCAGCGCGTAATGGTGTCGGGTCATTTCCCATACCTACGAAGCCAGTCACTCCGGGCGTGTTGCGCACGACATACCAAGACTCTTCAGTCAAAATCAGGTTGACTAACACATACCCAGGAAAGATGTGACGTTCTACTGTTCGGCGTTTTCCATCCTTCACTTCAACCTCTTCTTGCGTGGGGACGATAACATCCAAGATCATGTCTTTCATCCCCATTGTTTCTATGCGTTGTTCGAGATTGTGGCGAACTTTATTTTCATAACCAGAATAGCAATGAATTACGAACCAGTCCGAAGGATCATCGTCTGGCTTGATTGAGGCCATTGCCTCAACTCGTTCTCCATCTGCAGCCTCTGCCTCGTTCGTTGCAGATTTATTTCCTTCTGATGAGGCTAAGGAAGCGGATTCTTCAGTCGGTGTGTCTGTCGCTGTAGGTTTGTCGTCTTCCTTTTCCTCAGAATCGGCTACCGATGGATCGTCTTCTACTATGGCGACAGGTTCAGGTTCTTCAGCCGCTACCTCTTCAGATTTTTCGTCTTCCTTTTCATCAGTAGCGGATTCAGAGGTAGCTTCTTCTACTGAGGCGGCAGGTATAGGTTCTTCAGCCGCTACCTCCGCAGATTTGTCGGCTTCTTTTTCATCAGTAGCTACTTCATTTGGCTCACCTTCTGATGTGGGTATGGAAGCAGGTACATCGTCCTGCTTCGAATCGGCCGAGTCATTTAAAACAGGCTCATCCGAGGTCGCATCAACTTCCTCGGCCGGTTTCATCGGCTCGTCTTCCTGCCTCTGGTCTTCCGGTTCCTGTATATTCATAACATTCCTCGATCTTTATTTAATAATTCTAAACACCAAGCATCAAGTTCAACAATCGTCCGGCTAGGCCATCGACGACTATACCCAGATAAAATGCCATGATGACCACCACAACAATAACAATTCCTGTTAAGTGCCTGGCCTCCTTAGGTGTAGGCCAGGAGACCTTCTTCAATTCGCCAACTGTTTCGCGGGTAAAACGTTGAATTCTGTTCTGTTTCTTAGAAGCTCTCTTAATTGCCACGCTGATCTCCTTGATTGCATTCTGAAGACTAAAACGCCGCCTTGGTGAGGATGGCGTTGCCCTTATACAGGCCAGGAAGGACTTGAACCCTCAACCGCTCGTTTTGGAGACGAGTGCTCTGCCAATTGAGCTACTGGCCTAAGTGAAATGGTATTGCTCAACTCTTACTTAGTTTCGCGATGCAAAGTATGCTTACGACAACGGCGGCAAAATTTATTGAACTCCAGCCGATTGGGATCGTTGCGGCGATTTTTTTCAGAAGTATAGTTTCGCTCCTTACAAACACTGCATTGAAATGTAATCACCGGGCGAACACCTTTTTTAGAAGCCATCTTTGTTTACCTGACTTTCTGACTTTATTCGATTATTTCGGTAACGACGCCAGCGCCAACCGTCAGGCCACC
>JASJYH010000076.1 GCA_030123675.1 Anaerolineae bacterium
TTCAGTAATCTTCAATCATAGCTTGAAGGGCTAAAATAATTAATTGCGATCATCACTATTTTTCACTCTATTATCCCGATCCCAATGGTGAATTGCGTCTTGTATCCATGCTAGACGAGTGTTGTTGGGTTTATTTTTTCTTTCTATATCGATGAGTCGCTCGACAACTTTATGGTCTCCCTGGACCTTTACGGGCAAATCATTATACAAAATCGACTGATCCAGTGCATCACCAAACACGTCTTCTGCTGTATAGGGCTTGCCTAATAATCGTCGAAATATTTGCTCTACTTTTGCAATTAATCCCCCCGACATAATATAATCATCGGAATATTCTTCAGGATCATCTTCAGGTTCATACAGATTAACCCCGCATTCTGGGCAGCGGGTCAATTCATAATAGAAGAGCGCTCCACAACGGGCGCATTCGGTTTCATTTTCACCAGGTTGCGGGTCAATACTAACAGGCATCTGTTTTCCTATTTTTCCAAACGTGTCTACTGCTAATAATGAGGTGGGCTAGCCAGCGGAAAAATTTCATAGATTCAGTTGGGCGTAGTATAAACCAAATTTAACGAAAATGGTCCATCGATAAACTCATAATATAAAAAAGGCTTTACCCTTATCATTCATATAGAATTAATTGTGTTTTCCGTTATGGCTTCAGTAAAAGCTCCTTATATTGGTAAGAATTGTTATTATCAACAACTCCTTATAGTTAATCGCGCTAACATACATAGAGGCCAAAAATGCTAATATCAAAATTGGTGAAATTTATAATTATAGGTTGGGTACTCCTTTTTGGGATGGTCGCCTGCGCCCCAGCCGAAACTCGGGATCTGCCTTCAGAAGAAGTGGAACCCGTTAAATCACAAGAATCCCCCGAAAGTAGCGGGGATCTCATCGAGGATAATTTCAAGAGCAATCGCAATTATGACGATCTTGAAATCGTGACCCTGTTACCAAGGGACGGAATTCCTGCGATCGATAACCCGAAATTCTTATCTGCTGACGAGGCCGATGATGAATATGCTCCAGAAGAATTGGTCATCGGTGTAAATTACGATGGGGATGCGCGGGCTTATTCGATACCCTTTTTATCAAGCCGCGAAATCGTCAACGATACAGTGGGGGGTAAAAAAATTGCGGTCACATGGTGACCACTCTGCTTTACGGGAATCGTGTATTCCCGCATCATAGATGAAAAAGAATATACCTTTGGAGTCAGCGGTAAGTTGATCATGAACGTGCTTGTTATGTATGATCGCCAAACAGGCACTCTATGGAGCCAACTTATCGGGGAGGCTGTCCAAGGCGAGCTCCAAGGCACGAAACTCGAATTCCTGCCTTCCCTCCAAACAACCTGGGCTGATTGGAAGGCACAAAACCCAACTACACTTGCCCTACGTAAGGGCTATTATGGTGCTCGTGACCCATATGAATCTTATTATGCCTCTGACAGAACTGGTGTAATCGGAGAATCGATACGTGATGACCGACTTTATATAAAAGAATTTGTGGTCGGGGTTGAGCTTAATGGTGATCCGGTTGCCTTCCCGTTTGGTGTCTTGAATAAGGAACCGGTGGTGAACTACGAAGCCGGCGGCCAACCAATCCTGGTGGTCTTTAATGTTGACACGGGAACCGGTGTGGTTTACGAACGCGAAGTCGATGGACAACTCCTGACTTTCTCACAGGTTGAAAAAACCACGATTGTCGATAATGAAACTGGCACAAATTGGAATGGTCTGACCGGGGAAGCAATTGAGGGCCCACTGGTTGGGATTAAATTGACCCGCATTAAAAGCACTTCCAGCTTTTGGTTTGGATGGAAGGATTGGTATCCGGATTCAGAAATATATGGCTTAGATAGTTAGGCAATGTGAATCCCGGAAAAAATCCAGAATATTAATATGGATATCCAACTGACCAATACAACTTGTTCAGATGGTTATTTAACCTCAAACAATCGACCGGCATTATGTCTTTATACTGGCGTGGGTCTTGGTATAGCTGTGGCCTTTGTAGCCTGGCAAATTGGTTATTTACCAACCGGGCATCAATTAAATGATCCGATTATGCTTGGCCTGGCCCTTGGAAGTTTAACGCGTGGACTGCTTTATTTCAATTGGATCGGGTTTACTCAGGGGTTTGTGTTTTCTATCGGAGTAGGAGTGGCAAGTTGGTTTTTAGCTCGGACACTGGCCAGAAAATTAACATTGTCATTGAACTCAGAAGGCGTAAGACGGACAGCTACGGCAGCGTTGATTACAAGCATCTTACCTGTTCTTATAAATGAAGTAGACGCGATATCTGTATTAATCTGGTATGGGATTTCTATAGTACTTAGTATGTTTTTTGCCAGAATTTCAGCCAAATCCCTACACAGGCTATTTGATTAAAACCACCTTTGTTCACCTGCCCATTCCACGAAAACCAGATCGGAAGATTTACTTCCAAAGATTAGTAAGAAACTCAACCTTCTCGAGGGTCTGATGGGAACCACCCCCTTCGTGATTGTTATACTCCCAAACTTTTATTTCTTTTGGGCCAGCGTAATGGTTGTATGCAGCAAAAACCGTCGAAGGTGGGCAAATTTCATCCATCAATCCCACTGAGAAAAAGGCCTTTGCACTCGCTCGCACTGCAAAATTAATCCCATCAAAATAACTTAAGGTATTAAAGACTATATCCACTTTATCCCGGTGGGCCTTACAAAAATATTGGATTTCAGCGTAAGGAAGTTCTGTTGTTATTGATATAGCTCTCCGAAAATGACAAAGGAAGGGTACGTCTGGTAATATGACCGCTACTTCCGGTACCAGTCCACTTACAGCAAGTGAAACCCCACCGCCCTGGCTTAGGCCACTCACAGCGATGCGCTTGGAATCGACTGCTGAATGTTCTTGAGCGACTTCCACTGCCCGGATTGCATCGGTGAAAACCCTTTTGTAATAATACGTGTTGGGATCCAAGATTCCCCGGGTGGCAAATCCAGGATATTGGGGCGAGGAACCTTCTGGGCTAAGATCCGGCGTATCACCGTGCAGATAGTCACTCCCTTGGCCTCGGGAATCCATCACCAGATGAGCAAAACCAATATTGCTCCACAATAACCAATCTAGTGGGAAACCCCTGCCACCTCCATACCCCATATACTCTACAATGCAAGGCAGTGGGGTAGATCTGTTTTTAGGTAACATAAGCCAACCCTTAATTGGTTGGCCACCATAACCATTAAAGGTTACATCAAAGGTTTCTATGGCTTGCAGCCCAAAATCTACAGGCTTGAAGGAGGCATCCAAGGGAAAACTGCGTACATCCTCTAAGGCCAGCCTCCAGAACTCGTCGAAATCTGCTGGTTCCTCACGGGCGGGCAGATAGGATTCCAGCTCTTCTAGCGGTAAATCAAAAATTGGCATCTAAATAAGCATTACAAAAATCCATCCCTTAATTGTTGTTCCAATATGGCTAGAACTTAATAGACCTGGCTTTATTCAACAAATCAGGAATTGGATGATTTCGTATTTAGACCTCGTCAAAATCTCGAATATCTCGGTCTAGTTCAGTAGATAAAATATCAAGGGCAGCAGCGGCACCCTGCCCTGCAGAGATAATGGCTTGGGTTCGAAGAATACTCGTGCTGCGCCCAACCACATACAAATTTTCAATATCGGTTTTGCCTACAGGGCCTGTATCTACATTCTGGGCAGTTTTTGTCAAACCCAGGTCAATATTTAATTTTACTGCCTTACCCTCTGCCAACACAACGTATTTACTCTCGTAATTCTCGTCATCCTCGGTTGTAGTAATAAAGCCATCACCTTTTTTCTCAATGCTCGTTACAAGCTTCTTTTGTATTTCAGCCCCAAAATTTGTAACCTGCTTACGAGCAATTTTTTGAAAATCGCTTCCTGTCATTTCAGGAATTCCTAGGTAGTTATAGAGCAGCGCGTCATGCATTGAAGTTTTATCTACCCCAAACACAGTTACGTCCATATTGAGCTTAGCTAGAAATAGGGCCGCACTTAACCCAGCCGGACCATCACCAACAACAACTACTTTTGCCATAATTTCTCTCCTTGTAATTTAGATTTAAGATTTAACCAATTTCTGATAATTCGGTCGGGCTGTATCCTTTCTCAATTACCAAATAAGCCAACGCCCTGGTTTCTAGTGCCCGTCCAAGTTGATTTTGATTGTTGAAGTATCCTTTTGCGTAGGGCAATTTCACCCATCATTATCATGTTGTTCGGGTATTAATGAACAATTTAATGTTTTGCTTCTATTATATCCAGCGGATGCTGGCTGCCTCTGTCTGGGCCCTTATTATGCGATTACCTTTTTTATTATTGAACCCCGAGAAACTGACCCAGGAAAAATTACTCTGGCATTTATACCACGTAAGTTTAACGATATGCCTAACTCAGAATTTACAAATTTTAATGCCTCCTGACCAAATTTCTCGGCAAAATTTTTTACAACCCAAATGGGGCGGACTAGTTACCACAATTATTGCCGTGCCCATCGATAACTGCGTACCTGGAGGTTAATTTTTCGGGCTTAAATCAAGACCGACAAAAAACTGATCTCCTGATAGCTTCCAACGGTTTTTCTCCTTTGCTATAGCTTGGATAGCTTTGGAATTCATGAGCGTAAGCTGTCTGTCTAGGTAAGCTGAGCGACCTTTGGTGCGGTCGGAGACACGTTTAATCCAATTATCACCTATTAACCCCTGCTCAAGATCTAACTCGGCATTATCTATTTCTTGTCGCTGTCCTACTCCCGGTCGAGCCACGATTAACTCTACAATTCCTTCGTTTCTTGGAGATTTTTTTATATCGATAACTTCGGTTTCGATATCAATAGTTGACATTTATATATTCATAATCCCTCGATTTATTTCATCTTTTGCTAAACAAATCGAATAGTCGAGTCCTTTTCAATTATAGTGCTGTAATTAAAATTATGGGTGTCTAGGCCCTATTCAACAGAATTGACTGGTTTGGGAGACTTCAAATTTATGGAAGCAGTCAACGCTTCGATCACTGCACGGGCAAGGATTTCACCAAACAAGGTGTGTTTTCCACAATACTTTATCGTTGGCCCTTTTTGACCATTTACAAAGACGATACCATCTGTACCGGTACCCGTTGCTATGTCTCCGGAAACGGGACTTTTTATTTTCAATTGCTGCATGGCCGCCGCCTTTGCTTCTGTAATAATCACGAGTGCCTCAACCATTGCTGCTGGCAAAAGCACTGCAGAAGTGATCCCAATTATATTGATGGTCCCCATTTTCACTTTATCAATTCCCATTGTGCGATGCTCCGCACGATCTCCGGCACGCCTGGCATTTGACAATCCCGAAGTAACAAGGATATAAATATTGACACCTTGTTCCGATTTTTCGATGATTCGGAAGGAATCCATTGAAGCGGCTGTCATCAAACCGACAGTCACTCCTTCCCAATTCATGGACTTGGAAAATTCGCTAAGCACCTTATCAGGTGGATCTGATAAATTTTCTCCTGGTTTAAAATCGGTGTTAACTCGCAGATTAACTATATGGTCAGCAGTAACTAGGCCCCCGTTCAAAACCGCCGAACTGATCATTTGATGTGAAATGGAGAAATTTAAGTGTATATAGTCTGCTGTTTGTTCAACTAAGGTATCTTGGCTGAGTATTTTTTTGATCATCAGTTTGAATTATGCCCTATTTTGGATAGCGGTTATCATTTGGTCTCAGGCAATGAGCGTTCAAATTATAAAAAAGGGTGAAAAATATAGTTTAATTACGAGATTTTATCAAATTTGTATTTATTTTTCCATAATTCAATGATCTAATTGCAAATTTTATAAATCTACTGGCTATTTTCCTAACTGAGCCATTAAATTGTCATTCATTCACATGTTAGGCTAAATTTCTCTGTTAGAAGCTTCTTTCTTATTTTTTAATAGATTTCATGGTGATACTCACCTCGGAATTTTATTGTTGACACGAAACTCGGCAAAAGGTATAATATCGTCCGCTTCTGCCCTGGCAGTGATTTCAGCCGGGGTTATTGTTTAAAATCCGGCTTCCCCTCATACCTGCGCAGGATTTATCCTAATCATACGATGGATTTACTCATCCCGCAGCCTATGTGGCGAAGTGAATAGCCAGGAGAAAAAATGAAATACGCGATCGTAGAAAACGGCGGCAAACAGTTTAAAGTCGTCGAAGGTGAAGCCATTGAGGTGGATCGCATGCCGGCCGAGGTCGGTGAAAAAGTTGGCTTGAAACGTGTATTGCTTATGGTTGATGGCGATAACGTAACTATTGGAACTCCTACAATAAAAGGAGTTCAAGTAAGCGCCACTGTAGCAGAACATTTCAAAGGTCCAAAAATAATAATTTTTAAATATAGCCCCCGAAAGCGGATTCGTGTCAAGGGTGGCCATCGTCAACAATACACTCGTCTGATCGTAAATACAATTGGAAAACCAGGCGAGAGCAAAAAAGTAGATAAAGCAGAGGCCCCCGCGTCTAAGAAATCGGAAGCCAAGGTTGAAAAGAAGGTCACTGCCAAAAAAGTTAGCACCAAAGCCGTTTCAAAAGTTAAGAAGACCGAAAAAGCTCCAGCGACCAAAACCAAGAAGTCCACTGAAAAGAAGACGGCCACTAAAAAAGAAACAACCAAAAAAGCAACCAAAAAGACGACACCTAAAAAAACTTCGTCTACCAAAAAATCATAAATAGGTTGAGGCAAATATGGCACATAAAAAAGGCGGCGGCTCAAGCCGCAATGGAAGAGATAGTAATTCCCAACGCTTAGGCGTGAAACGGTATGCAGGTGAGCATGTTCTTTCTGGTAATATTCTGATTCGTCAACGGGGAACGAGTATAAAACCTGGAATAAATGTTGGCCGAGGCAAAGATGACACTTTATTTGCTACTATGGAAGGTGTTGTGATGTTTGATGTAACCCGAGGCAGGAAAAGGGTTAATGTAGTTCCCGCAAAAAAATAAGAAGGATTTAGATATGAAAGTAGATATTCATCCAATATTCTATGAGGATACCAATGTAACCTGTGCTTGTGGGGAAACTTGGGTAACCGGCTCAACTCGAAAAGAAATTCGAGTTGAAGTATGTTCCAATTGCCACCCTTTCTTCAGTGGCGAGTTTCAGCGACTTGTCGACGTAGAAGGCCAAGTCGATCGGTTTTATAAAAAACTGCAAGCACAAAAAGATTATGTGGATGAGCGCAAAGATCGCGAAACCGAAAAAATTTCACCGGAACGCCCTGTCGCTGAATTGGACCTCGGAAAACGCCCAACAGAAGCATTAGGAAAAGTTGGGATTAAGAAGGTTGGTCAATTCATGAATAAAATGGCCGAAGGCGATGAAGCTTTATTGGCTATTTCAGGATTCGGTCAAAAATCATTGATCGACGCTAAGAAGAAATTACGTGCGCTAGGATACGAATTCGCAAGATAGAAAAAGATCAAATAAGGATTGCGCTCCTGGCAATCTCAGGTAAACTTACAGGCAGATGTTATTCATCTGCCTGTATTATTTTATGAAGAAGGACATATCAAAATGAAACATCACACGGGGTCTATCGAAGTTGTTTGTGGATCCATGTTTAGCGGAAAAACAGATGAGCTTATTCGCAGACTTGTGCGGGCGACAATCGCAAAACAAAAAGTGCAGGTATTTAAACCTTCTGTAGACATACGGTATGCAGTCGAAAAGGTAACATCACATACAGGAGCTAACTACGACGCCATCCCGGTAGAAAAATCGGAAAATATAGAGGGGCATTTGGATAAGGATACAACTGTTATCGCGTTCGACGAATCTCAGTTTTTCGATTCAGGAATTGTAAAAATCTCACAGAATTTTGCAGATCGGGGCATCCGTGTAATCGTCGCAGGCTTGGACATGGATTTTCGAGGTGAACCATTTGGACCAATGCCAAATTTAATGTCTAGGGCTGAAAAAGTTGATAAGCTACACGCAATCTGTATGACCTGTGGAGACGAGGCCTCCCGCACCCAAAGACTTATTAATGGGAAACCAGCTCGCTATGATGACCCGGTCGTTATCGTGGGTGCCTCTGAGTTGTATGAAGCCCGCTGCCGAAAACACCATGAGGTTCCACTCAACTAAATATACAATACTAACAATAAATGCGCATGCAGAACTATCAAGATTTTTTGGCTGAAACCCTTATAGACCAAGTGACCCTGCAAAATAGAGTTGCAGAGCTCGGTCACGAACTTAATCGTGATTATGCTGGGAACGACAACTTGTTATTGATATGTATTTTACGCGGAGGCATCGTATTCCTAGTCGATTTGATGCGCCAATTAACGGTCCCCCATCAAATAGACTTTATGGCAATATCATCCTACGGTGTCAATGCTAGGGAATCAGAAGGTAATGTGCGCCTGACTCTTGATTTGCAAACCAACATACATGATAAGGACGTTCTTCTTGTAGAAGATATTATTGATAGCGGACGAACTATCTCAAAAGTATTGAAGATGCTCTCATTACGAGAACCCCGTAGTTTGAAAGTCTGCACGCTACTCGATAAATCTACCCGGCGCGAAGTAGATGTCCCAATTCATTACCGCGGTTTTGATATACCTAACAAATTTGTATTTGGGTATGGATTAGATCTGGATGAGCTGTACCGTAATTTACCCTTTATTGGTGTTGTAGATTTGGAGAAATTTCAGGAAAACTAAAAGGACTCTAAAGGGCGGATAGATGACAAAAACAGAAAAGGGAAATCAAATAAAATCCAAATCCGGTTACACGGGCCGTTGGGTAGCCCGAATTAAAGGCAAGATCATTGCACAAGGCTACACTCCTAACCAGGCCCGCCGGGCCGCGCAAAATTTCCGTCACAAAGAATCCCCTGAAATAATTTTTATGTCTCCATATCAAACATTCTCCCCAATATTGGCCTCTGTTTATAAGGATTTGCCCCCAGACCAAGAAATCTTTTTGGTCGGTGGCGCTGTCCGGGATGCTATTCTAGGCCGAACCTCTCATGACTTGGATTTTGCTGTCCCTACAAATGGGATTAAATTAGCTCGAAAAATTGCCGATAAACTCAAGGGTGCCTTTTATGTATTGGATGATCAACGTGATACGGGACGTGTGGTACTTGTCGACAAGGGCAACCAGCGCACTATTTTGGACTTTTCGATATACCGCGGGAAAGATATTCAGTCAGATCTAAGAGAAAGAGATTTTTCGATCAATGGGATTGCGTATGATTTAAGGGCAGATACATTCATCGATCCTTTAAATGGCATAAAAGACATTCACGGCAAACTACTTCGTGCGTGCTCATCGAAATCATTTGAAATTGATCCAATTCGGATACTGCGCGCCGTTCGCTTTGCAGCTGGGCTCGATTTTCAGATCGACGAAAAAACTCGTCTGAAAATGCAGCAGGCTGGGGTGGGGTTGCGAAGCGTTTCGCCAGAACGAGTGCGTGATGAATTGTTCCGAATTTTTGAGGGCCCGCAACCAGAGTCAGCCATCCGTGCGTTGGAGATTCTGGGTGTCTTGCCACACATCCTTCCGGAGTTGTCTTTATTAAAAAATGTGGAACAACCCACACCGCATGTCTACGATGTATGGATGCACACACTATCTATTATAAAATACCTCGAAGAAATTCTAAACACATTGGTGGGTGCCGAAAAACCAATATCCAAACCAGACACGTATATTGAGCTGCTTGATTCGCGATTAGGGCCTTACCGATCCCAGTTTACCGCCCACTTCGCAACTTTCCTCAATGCAGACCGGTCCCTGCGCGCACTACTTATCTTTGCTGCCTTGTATCACGATGTAGCCAAACCAATCTGCAAAACCACAGATGAAAATGCGCGAGTTCATTTTAGAGGCCATGACAAGCAAGGCGCAGAGATAGCTGCCGAAAGAGCCAATGCACTCCATTTGAGTAATGATGAAATAAAACGCCTTCAGCTAATCATTAATCATCATATGCATGTAAAATTCCACAGCATTCGCTTAGAAAAAGAAGGCAAACCACTTTCGCGTAAAGCAATTTACCGATTTTTTCGTGATACCGGTGTTGCAGGAGTAGACTTGATGCTATTGGGATTGGCTGACACGCGGGCTACATATGGAAACAAGTTGTATGAAGACATTTGGTCTGCAACGCTTGACACATGTAAAACCTTTCTTGAAAACTACTGGGATAAGCCTAACGAGACGGTCTCGCCGCCCCGCTTGGTTGATGGCAATGAGGTAATTATAGAATACGATCTCAAACCTGGGCCACGCGTGGGCGAGCTGCTAGAGGCAATTCGCGAAGCCCAAGCGATTGGAGAAATCAAAACTCGAGCTGAGGCTATCGCATTTGGTCACAAATGGCTCGAAGAGCATTCTGATCAGGATTCCGCAATAAAATGAAATTCGAAAACGTTAACAGCATTCAATTGGTTTATTCACGTCTCGGGAATGGGGTTCCGCTTGTGCTCTTGCATGGATATCCATTGGATCACACGATTTGGGATGATGTCCTGCCCTTATTGCAAGATGAGTTTGACATCATTCTGCCTGATTTAAGGGGCTTGGGAAAAAGTAAGGTTGTTACAAGCCGGTACACAATTTCAGATTTGGCCACAGATATTGTGGGCCTGTTAGATAAATTGAATATCGAAAAGGCAGCTATCGCGGGACACTCAATGGGCGGATACGTTTCCTTGGCTTTTGCCAGGGCTTATAAAGAGCGTATGCTCGGTTTGGGCCTGATTTCCTCCCAGGCAGTGGCCGACAGCCCTGAAAGCAAGAAGATCCGCTCTCAAATGGCAGAGAAAATTCGAAGCTCCGGTGTTGAGCCGATAGCAGAAACATTTCCATCCAAACTAACACCCGATCCACGGGTTCAAGCAATTGTTAGAAATGTGATCTCCAAACAAAAATCCGAAGGACTAGCTGGTGCCTTACTAGCGATGGCCGACCGCGAAGACGCAACAGCGGCTTTATCGAGCTATGACTTTCCGGTCGTGATCGTCCATGGTCGTGCAGATGAGTTAATCCCTATCGAACGAGCAAAAGAAATAAAAGCAGCGATACCCCATGCAACTTATATAGAAATACCTAACATTGGACACATGCCAATGCTGGAAAAACCCCAAACGACTGCCTCAGCTTTGAAAAGGTTAGTTCGCTTGGGCTGAATAGAGTTTGAACGTTAGGAATTATTAAGGGAAAATATCATTTAGTACTGGGATATAAAAACACCTGCAACCGTTCGAATGTGAACAGCTATTGTGTGGTAGTAAAGGTGTTTTATCAACAGGATATGTCCCCAATTGTTCGTAGCAATAAGAACAGGAATCATAGGAAGATGCAACCGTTACACCGGTGACCCTTGAATTTCCATTAAATCGTTTTAATGCCTGGGCTGTAGTGGAGTGTTCAGACAGAACAGCATTGCAGTTTTTGCAATGAGTATCCTGATCTGAGGATGAAGCATTACAAAGCGAACAAGTTTGCACTTTGCGCCTCCTGAGGTATCAATGATATTCTTTAATTGTACCTTGTTCAGGAGGTTTGAGGTTGGGTACTGCTGCCTCCAATAATCGGTTTGCCTCGAAGTTCAAGGTCTCCGGTTCGTCGAATCAACTTTTCAATATGAGCAATCAAAATACTACTCGAGACCGGTTTTACCAAATATTCATCTGCCCCAATATCTAACGCATTTACAATCATGGAAGGATCATCAAAAGCAGAAAGCACAACTATTGGGATAGTGCTAAACTCACGAATCTTCTTGCACACTTGAAACCCATCCATGCCTTCCATCATCATATCAAGCACTACGATATGTGGTTTTTTATCTTTGATGGCCTGGATGCCTTCCTCACCTGTGTTTGCTGTTATGACCTCATACCCGTGTGTTCGTAGGATCATTGCCAATAATTCTGTTATGGCTTTATCATCGTCAAGCGTTAGTATAGTTTTTATCATATGCTCCAAAATTCCTGTCCGTAATTATGACCGATTTTCAGTCAGATTGACTTTGCAAACTATTAACAGTTGATAAAAAAACATATTGATTCTAATATTTTTGCTGTACTTCATATTTTACGATGCCCTCTCCATTACTCAACCGTTATGGGAAATATTATATAATCCAATACGAAATCCTAAAAGGGTAACAACATTAAGGCGGGATAATTGTCAACACGCAACAAATATGCCTTTTCTCTGCAAAGGATTAGGAATTATAATTGATTAATTTGGTAAAATTTGGCTCATCTTATGCATCACCTGCTTCTTGCATAAATACTGCCTTTTGCATAAATAGGCGAACTTACCTAAGGCGTTTCCTGAAAGAGAGAATATTTAGGTTAATGTATTTATGCAGCACTCCGTATGTGAATTTTGAATGATCATAGCACAGATATAATACAGCTATTCAAGTTCAGATATTAACGCAGCACATAGTAATACCAACAATAAACTTCAGAGGTGAAGAATGAAAAACGAAAGAAAAATTGAGAAAATCATCGAACCGCAATATGTCATTGAGGGCGCTGGTGTACGCTTACGTCGCTCTATATCCCCACACCGCACCAATCTATTTGATCCATTCTTGCTGTTCGACCATTTTGCGTTCGAGGGCCGTCCAGAGGCCCCTATTCAAGGGTTCCCGATGCACCCCCACCGCGGGATTGAAACTGTAACCTACATGATTAAAGGCGCTACGCATCACCGCGACAGCCTGGGTAATTCAGGATTAA
>JASJYH010000077.1 GCA_030123675.1 Anaerolineae bacterium
CATGTAACCGAGTGTGGTCTTGAATAATGCGGTACCAGCGGTTTCACGCTGGTTGTTTGAATAAGATATTTCGAATTTTTCTTGAAGAAGTACGCAGTCAGACAGGGATAAGATATCAATATATGAATCGAGAATGCCACCGTATTCATCCAGATATACTTGGGCAGCATCAGAAATGGATTTCGGTGTTGGGATAGGTATATCTGTTGGTGAGTCCGTAAGGCTGAGTACAGTGAGAGCTTCGGCCAGGGCGGTGTTTTGAATTTCGGCATCACTGAGATTGGACTGTGGCGAATCAGGCAATAAAGCGGGAATAATGCAGCAGAACACGATCAGCAGACCTAAAATGCCCAAGATGATGAATTTACCGTTGCCGGTTTTCCAGAACTCTTGTAGTTTTCCTATTTTTCTTTCCTTTTGTGGGCGTAAAGTGTTTATGTAGTCTCAATCAATTTTTTGGCACCCTCAATTAAGTTTTTTGTTTCGTCTATGCGTGTATCTAATTGAATTTTTAAGTGCTCCACCGCGGGTGTTCCAGTGGCTGGTGGATCAAACCACCGATACCTTAAAAATAATTTGGCAATATCTTTGACCATTTGGATATGGTGATAAGCTGTAGCTAACATACTAAGCAAAGCGACATCGTTAATCCATTTTAGTTCACCACCATCGGAGAATGCTCTCCAGTTTTCGGTAGTTAAACCGTAGGCAAATCTGATCGTGGCGTCCAAGATTTCGCTGTCTTTAGATTGGGAATTAGAAAAATTAGTTATACATTCTGTATTGAGATAAAGTTCATGATCGAGAAGAGCAAGTATCTTTTTTTTACGTTGATGACTTTCTTCCTTTAATTTTCTGGATTCGGTTTTATCAGCGCGATCTAGTAGAAGTATATTTAGTCGCCAATTTAAGAAGATCCCTAAGGTACTGACGATAATTAGACCTGATAATAAGTTAGACCAGAAGTTTATCCAAAAGGGATTCATTAACTTCACTCAGTGGGCGGAGGTTGATTTGCCTGATAAATTGGTATCAAATAGTCTGCCTACCAAATCCATTCCAATAGCCGGGCTATTCAAGCTTTGTTATTCATTCTGATTAGTCATGATAACACTTTAAATTATCACTAGAAAGAATTCCCTCCCCGATTTGTGTTGGACATCACAAGCAAGAACCGCTATAATGGTCTGTTAAATCTCGGGTGTTAAAACTGGGGCAGAGTGAACTTATCGAATTGCCTACTTCGGTCACGGCACCGTTGTAGGCATTCGCTTAAATTAATTCGATGTTAAGCTGAGCGAAATCATCTCATTTTCAACACCAACAATTGGATATATAACGATGATTAGACTACCAAAGACACAAGGTTTATATAACAGCAAACATGAACACGATGCTTGTGGAATTGGATTTGTTGCTAGCATTGAGGGCCGACAATCACACGATATTGTGAAGCGCGGCTTACAAGTATTAGAGCGGATGGCCCATCGCGGAGCAGAGGGTGCCGATAACGAAACTGGGGATGGAGCTGGGATTACACTCCAAATGCCTGATCTTTTTCACGAATATATTTCCGGGCTGCCAAAAGTTGGCGAGTTTGGATCCGGATTAATCTTTTTACCCACAGACTCCAAACAAAACAAAACCTGTCTTAACTTAATTGCGAATGTAATAAAAAGTGAAGGTTTCAAGCTAATCGCCTGGCGGGATGTCCCTACCGATAATTCAAAGATCGGTGAAATTGCGCGGGCCTCTGAACCAGTGATCAAACAATTGTTCGTCGCCCCGAACCAGCCTTACCAGTCGCAAGCTCAATTAGAGCGCAAGTTGTATATTATCCGCAAACAAATTGAAGCTGTGATTTTAAAATTGGATTTGCCCCAGGGTGAGATGTTTTGCGTTGTCTCACTCTCAAGCAAGACTATTATCTATAAAGGCCGCTTGACCTCTACCCAATTACAGAAATATTTTCTGGATCTACAAGATCCTCGCTTAAAAAGCGCTATTGCCCTGGTGCACTCTCGCTTTAGCACCAACACTTTCCCCACCTGGGACCTAGCACAACCCTTCCGGTTGCTTGCGCATAACGGTGAAATTAACACCATCAAGGGTAACCGTTTTTGGATCCATGCACATGAGTCCAGCCTTGAATCTCCTTTATTTGGAGAGGACATCGAAAAAGTTATT
Source organism: Anaerolineae bacterium (assembly GCA_030123675.1). Classification (GTDB taxonomy): domain Bacteria; phylum Chloroflexota; class Anaerolineae; order Anaerolineales; family Villigracilaceae; genus JAABUE01. The sequence goes on from JASJYH010000077.1 coordinate 2,188, forward strand.
CCCATCATTGAAGCCGGCAAAAGCGACTCGGCCTCAATTGACAATGTGCTCGAATTACTGGTTCACGGCGGGCGCTCCTTACCCCATGCACTGATGATGCTGATTCCAGAATCGTTTAATATGCTCAACCCAATTCCAGAGGATGTCAAGTATTTTTATGAGTATCATTCCGCATTCATGGAACCTTGGGATGGTCCTGCAGCAATAATCTTCACCGATGGACGCTATGTCGGTGGCACCCTCGATCGTAATGGTCTCCGTCCCTCTCGCTACCTGATCACGAAGGACAACCTGATCGTTATGGCCTCAGAAACAGGCGTGCAGGATTTCCCGCCTGAACAAATCGCTGCCAAGGGCCGACTGCGGCCAGGCAAATTACTCCTGGTTGATACGCAAGAAGGTCGCATTATTCCAGATGAGGAAATCAAACATCAAATTAGTAATCAAAAACCCTACGGCGAGTGGGTAAAAAAGAATCGGATTACATTAAATAAAATCCGCCCAACCCGCCCAGTCCAAATTGGAATGGAAGCCCAAAAACTCCATGAAATGCAATTGTTGTTTGGATACAGCACGGAAGATATCGAAAATATTATCATTCCAATGGTTAATGATCACATAGAGCCTGTTGGCTCAATGGGCACCGATACCCCAATTGCTGTCTTTTCGGACAAACCACAACGCTTGTTTAATTATTTCAAGCAATCCTTTGCACAAGTTACAAATCCAGCTATTGATCCGATCCGTGAACAGCTTGTCATGACCCTTACCAACTATATTGGCAAAGAAGGCTCATTGCTCGCTGAAACCCCAGAACACTGTAAAATGGTCCAATTTAAGAATCCATTTTTCACAAATATCGACCTTGATAAGCTCCGCACCTGGGATGATAAGGATTTCAAAGCAAACACCCTGGATATAACCTGGCCAGTCAATGCAGGCCCCCAAGGACTTGAGGATGCTTTACATACTCTTTGGAAGCAAGCTGAAGAACTTGTCAATCAGAATTGCGACTTTATTATTCTCTCAGATCGTAACGCTGATCTAAATAAAGCGCCTATACCTAGCTTGCTCGCTTGTGCCAGTGTTCATCACCACCTTGTTCGCGTCAAAAAACGGACCGAGGTTGCTCTCGTAATGGAAACAGCCGAGGCCCGAGAAGTGATGCACTTCGCGCTGTTATTCAGCTACGGAGCTAGTGCCATAAATCCTTATGGCGCTTTTGCCATAATTAATGATCTGGTCAAACGAGCCCAATTGGCCGATATCTCGGATTATTTGGTGGCCGAGAACAACTACATCGAAGCCTTACACAAAGGACTCTTGAAAATCTTATCCAAATTGGGAATTTCAACAATTCGCAGCTACCATGGAGCCCAAACATTTGAAGCCCTTGGCCTCAGCCAAAAGGTAATTGATCAGCACTTCACCGGAACAGACTCCAGAATTGGTGGTATCGGGTTTGAAGAAATTGCACAAGAAGTTTTAAATCAGCATCACGTTGCTTATACGGAAAAACCAAAAACGCTGCCCTCTGAAGGTATTTACCAATACCGTAAAGGTGGCGAAAAACATGCCTGGAACCCCGAATCAATCTACTTGCTTCAATGGGCAACCCAAACCGGGGATTACGAAAAATACAAAGAATTTGCAAATCTGGTTAATACCCAAAATCAAAACCCACATGTCATCCGCGGCCTGCTTGAGCTTGAAGAAAGAGATCCCATTCCACTCAGCGAGGTTGAATCAGCAAAAGAGATTTTTAAACGTTTCACAACAGGAGCGATGTCATTTGGTTCCCTAAGTAAAGAAAGCCATGAAACACTAGCTTTAGCTATGAACGCGATTGGTGGCCGCAGCAATTCTGGCGAGGGTGGTGAAGACCCCGAGCGCTACCTACCCCGCCCAGATGGATCATCAACCAGAAGTGCCATCAAACAAGTTGCATCAGGCCGTTTTGGGGTCACAATCGATTATCTGGTAAATGCAGATGAATTACAAATCAAGATCGCTCAGGGGGCAAAGCCCGGGGAAGGTGGCCAGCTCCCTAGTTTCAAAGTAAATGAACATATTGCCCGAACCCGGTACGCAACCCCAGGGGTGACCTTGATTTCCCCGCCTCCACATCATGACATCTACTCGATCGAGGATCTTAAGCAACTCATTTTCGATCTAAAAAATGCCAATCCCGATGCCTGGGTAAGCGTCAAATTAGTCTCTGAGGCGGGGGTGGGGACCATTGCTGCCGGTGTAGCAAAAGCGCATGCCGACAAAATAATAATATGTGGCTATGACGGGGGCACAGGTGCCAGCCCGGTCAGCTCGATAAAGCACGCCGGACTTCCTTTTGAATTAGGGATAGCCGAAACGCACCAGACCCTAGTCATCAACAACCTGCGCGGACGAGTCAGATTGCAAACCGATGGTCAGCTTAAAACAGGCCGCGATGTTGTCCTGGCCGCTCTTCTCGGGGCAGAGGAATTTGCATTTGGAACTGGACCCCTGATCGTGCTCGGTTGCATCATGATGCGCAAATGCCATAAGAACACTTGCCCCGTCGGCATTACTACCCATAACCCGGAATTACGCAAACGCTTTAAAGGCAAGCCTGAACATGTGATCAATTACTTCAAATTCATTGCGGAAGAAGCGCGTGAGCTCATGGCCCAACTCGGGATTCGAAAATTTGAAGATTTGGTAGGGCGGACAGACCTTCTCAAGGAACGCCAGGTAAAGCAATGGAAGGCAAAAACAGTAAATCTCGACAAACTTCTTTATCGACCACCACAAGCTGATCTTCATGCCAATTTCTGTGTTGACTCTCAAGCACACAAAATTGAGGATGTGCTGGATAAAAAATTGATCAAGCTCGCCAAACCAGCTTTGGAAGACAAAAAACCTGTCAAGATAGAAATGGATATTACCAACGTTGATCGCACGATAGGAGCGATGCTCTCTGGCGAAGTAGCAAAACGCTACGGCAATGAAGGTTTACCAGAGGATACGATTCAATGCGAATTTCACGGTAGTGCCGGTCAAAGCTTTGGTGCATTCGTAGCCAAAGGGATTACTCTGCACTTACACGGAGATTCGAATGACTACTTTGGAAAGGGGCTATCAGGAGGCAAACTAATTGTCGTGCCTCCCAAAGGCAGCACATTTACTCCAGAAGAAAATATCATTATCGGTAACACAGCTCTTTACGGCGCAACCGGTGGTGAAGCATATGTGAATGGTATTGCCGGCGAGCGTTTTTGTGTTCGCAATAGTGGCGTTTATGCTGTTGTTGAAGGCGCCGGGGACCACTGTGCAGAATATATGACCGGTGGCCGTCTCGTTGTTTTGGGGGATGTTGGACGTAATTTTGCGGCCGGTATGAGCGGTGGGATTGCATATGTATTTAATAAAAATGGAATGTTTAATTATTTTTGCAATCAACAAATGGTGGAACTAACACCGGCCCTAGCACTTGAAGATCAAAATTTCATAAAACAAATGCTTAAAAAACATATCCACTATACAGACAGCCAGTTGGCCAAAAAAGTGCTCAATAATTGGCACCAATTCATGCCCAATTTCGTCAAGGTATTACCCCTCGATTACAAACGAGTGTTGGAAAAAACAGCCACTCAAAAAAGCATTATCCAATCGAAAAAACTAACTATTGATGAAACCCAAAATGATAATCCCAAAATCCTAGAGGAGCTAGCAAGATGACAGATCCTCAAGGGTTCTTAAAAGTAGGGCGTGTTGACAATATCTATCGCCCGACAGATATAAGGGTTATGGATTATGACGAAGTCGAGCTTCAGTTACCTGTTAACGAGCGTGAGCTTCAAGCCTCCCGGTGTATGGATTGTGGGACCCCTTTTTGCCACTGGGGTTGCCCAGTTAGTAATTTAATCCCCGAATGGCAAGATAAACTCCACAAGAGCGATTGGAAAAGCGCCTATGAACTGCTCCAAAAAACCATAAATTTCCCAGAGTTCACCGGCCGCGTATGCCCGGCACCTTGTGAAGCTTCCTGCGTGCTCGCTATCAATGCCGATAGTGTAACTATCCGGGCGAATGAATTAGCGATCATCGAACATGCATTCGAAGCTGGATACGTACAACCCAACCCGCCTTTGGTAAGAACTGGCAAAAAGGTAGCGGTCATTGGCAGCGGCCCGGCCGGATTGGCATGTGCCGACAATCTCAATAAGCTGGGACACACGGTTATGGTTTATGAAGCCGCAGATGCCCTTGGCGGATACCTGCGCTATGGCATCCCAGATTTTAAACTCAAAAAATCTGTCATCGATCGACGGGTTGGGATTTTGGAGCTTGAAGGCCTAGAATTCAAGACAGGCGTAGAAGCTGGTGTAGACATCGCATCAGACGAACTCATAAAAAAGTATGACGCGATTTGTATTGCTATCGGAACCAGGATACCGCGTGATCTCCAAGTGGAAGGTCGCGAGCTAAAGGGTGTTCACTTCGCGGTGGATTACCTTACTCAGCAAAATAAAGACGTTGCAGGCCATGAGATCCGAGCGCAAGAACGGATCACAGCTAAGGATAAACACGTAGTGGTTATCGGTGGCGGAGACACCGGATCAGACTGCGTTGGAACTTCCAACCGGCAAGCTGCAAAGAGCGTAACCCAGCTTGAAATTCTGCTCGAACCTCCGCAAGAGCGTACAGCAAATAACCCCTGGCCGTTGTGGCCCCATACATATACAACTTCTTCATCCCAAAAAGAAGGTGGCGAACGTCACTTCAGCACAACCACGAAAAAAATTCTCGGGGGTAATGGACGTGTGAATAAGCTGTCCATTGCAGATGTAACCTGGGAGAAATCTGAAAAAGGCGGCTTTGAGATGAGCGAAGTGCCTGACACTGAGAAAGAAATTGATGCCGATTTAGTTTTACTGGCGATGGGTTTTGTGCATGTGATGAAAGATGGATTGGTGAACGATCTCGGGATTACGCTTTCTAGCCGTGGAAATATCCAGTGCGATGAAAATTATATGACCAACGTCGACGGCGTCTTCACCGCCGGTGATGCCAAACGCGGCCCGTCGCTGATCGTTTGGGCCTTTCAAGAGGGGCGAGAATCAGCCGGAAATATCCACAAGTATTTGATGGACGAATAATTAAAACTCTAAGCTTTAATTCCAGAATCAGTACTTTCCTTTTCGATATAATCTTACTGGGGTGTTAAATTCCCGCCAGGGACCGGCAGAGTATCCAATATTTCCTGAACCACATCCTCTGCAGTTAAATCCCGTAAACGCGCCGCTGGACTCATAATGATTCGGTGAGACAGGGCCGGTAAGGCCAGTGCTTTGACATCATCTGGAAGCACAAACTCCCGCTTTTCCATTGCTGCCCGAGCCTGGCTGGCTCGGTAAAGAGCCAAACTGCCACGCGGGCTAGCCCCAAGATAAACTTCGCTATGGTTGCGAGTTTTATTAACCAATTCGACAATATATTTTTGAAGGGAATCGGCAGTGTAAATTGCTTTGATCTGCTCCTGTGCCTTCAAGAGTTCCTTAGCAGTGACAACCTGATCAAGCGATTCAAACGGATGTTGAAACTGCTGCCGTTTCAAAACGTCAACCTCGTCATCTGGCTCGGGATAGCCAAGCTTTATTCGCAGCAGAAATCGATCAAGCTGCGCTTCCGGAAGCTGAAATGTACCTTCATATTCAATAGGATTCTGAGTTGCCAACACCATAAAGGGTTTAGGCAGTTCGTGGGTTACCCCATCGATTGAAACCTGAGCTTCCTGCATGGCTTCCAGCAGAGCGGACTGGGTTTTCGGCGTAGCACGGTTGATTTCATCCGCGAGTACTATTTGGGCCATAATTGGGCCAGCTCGAAATTCAAACTTCTTAGATTTCTGGTTATATATAGAAACACCCGTGATGTCACTGGGCAGCATGTCGGGTGTGAATTGTATCCGGTTGAAAGTGCATCCAATGGATCGAGCAATACTACGAGCCAACATTGTCTTCCCAACCCCAGGGACATCATCAATTAATAAATGCCCTTGACACAACAAACTAGAAACGGCCAATTCTACTGAGTCACGCTTTCCAACCATCACTTTTTCAATACTATCGATTAACTTCTTTGCAAAGGCTTGAACGGTCATCAATGTCTCCATTTTTCAATATTGTTTATCGGGAGGAAGTTTTGTATAAATAAATATTTAACTTATGCGATAAATTGGCAAACTAAGATACATGCATATTAAGGTGAGGGCCTGGCATTAAACATTTCTGATACCTTAATGTATTTTGGCAGACGGATTTTTCCCAAAGAAATCCCTAAGCTTCTGTATTTTATTCCATAGGACGATAGCAATCAATCGAATTTGTAATTGGCGACCAAGCATAAATGCTCCAATCCGGGTAGCTTCGCTCGGCGGAACTTCAGCATATTGGGATTGTATATAGAGATGGGTAAGCTGATCAAGCTTCTCGATTGTATTTGAAATAAATATTGAATACCGACTGGCTGGGGTGCCAAACTCTTTAATGCGAGCAGATAATCTGTTGTAGAATTCGAAAGGTGTAGCAGCCTGTGAAACACTAACATCCAACCGCTGCCCATTTTTAATAATCTTTCTATAGATCTTTTGGAAATAAATTTCACTAGGTAATTTCTTCATGCGATTAGATTCAGTTGACCACCACAATATCCCAATTGCTAATCCTAGTGCAAGAACAGTGATACTGATGGAGACTACACTGTCCGCAATTTGTTCCCAGGCTGGCAATAGTAGCTTGAGCACAAAATCCGGTGTATCAATGGGCCGCTCAATTGGGGCGATTCCAGCGGTTGGCTCGAAAGGGACCCAGCCAATATTTGGAAAGTAAATTTCGACCCACGAATGGGCATTGATTGCGGCCACAAAGTAACGATCGTTGGCTGCATCATACGTGCCGCTGTTAAAACCTACTGCCAACCGAGCTGGGATGCCTACGATGCGAGCCATTACCACCATACTGGTGGCGTAATAGTCGCAATATCCCCGCTTCAAATCGAACAGAAAATAATCTACCAAATCAAGCTCGGGGGGAGCAGGAGGCACATCTAATGTGTATTCATAAGATCTCAAGTAACTTTCTATTGCTTTGGCTTTGTCATAGGCAGTTGGAGCAAATGCGGTTAATTCCTCAGCAAGCTGAATGACCCTTTGGGGTGTGGAATCAGGCAAATCAAGATAGCGGTCTTTCACCCAATCGGGGTATTCCAAATTCGACTCTCGAAGACGATCTATTCCATAAAACGGCAATATAGATTCAACCGTATATTCATCGCTTTGTACTATGATTGCAAAAACATCCCGCTCAATATCCAATGGTTTGTGCCAGGCAACTTTGAAAGGTTTGTCAATTGTGTAAATCTCCCCAGCAGCAAACGCCAGAGGGCCCATCGGTTCTACCTCTGTGATCTTTTGGCGCACAATTCTAGCGTTATCAATGTTTAGCTCATAAATCTTTTTACCGCTTCGATAGGTTTTGTCCACCAATTCGCTCGTACCCCATCCGCTGCCGTTATATACATCATAGGTTAAGCTGCGCCAATAGTAAACCTGTGATTCTTGGGGAGCAGTATCTTGAATCTCTACCGTCATTACAACCACGTCTGCATTATTTGGCGCCAAATTGATCAAATGTTCACGGGGCAAACCACTATATTCAAATTCTTTAAACGCGGAAGAGGGTACTGGTGGTGGTCGCACACCGAGTGAATCTTTAATGTCGGGCAATTCACCTGTTCTGACTACATCCGATGATGATGCGATACCTGATTTGGGGTTAGAGATATCGACAAATGGTGTAAACACTATAAGCAGGACCAGGACCGTGACCATAGCCAACGCAGCAAAACCGAAATCGGAACGGAAATCGTCAAAACCTTCTAGGTCTAATCGCTGCCAACGTTCTTCATTATTAAAAAGATTTTGCAAAGCCATCAAAACTAGAAGGGTTGCAAAAAAAACAAAAATACTATCGATATCCTTGGAGCGGATCAGTGCCATCCCGCCAGTTAAAAGGATGCCACTGGGTAACACACTCAGGAACACCTTGTTATGCACTCGATAGGCCCAGGCCGAAAAGATGGACAAAACCCAAAATACCACAACCCAAATAAATATGACAGCCTCAGATTTGAAGGAGGGTTTGCCTATTAAAAGATTTTCAAACCACCCAGTTATTTCGTCCCAATGGTTGGATGCCGTTATTGAAAATTGGCTCCATGATAAGGATAACGGGTCAAATGACGGAATTATGTTTGCCGGTATTTCCTCTTGTAGGTGGGTAATCCAAACACCAAAGTATTTGGATATATAAAATACTCCAGAACGCAGTGCCTCCACACCCGATAACCACAATTGTCCAGTAGAAAGAAAAATTAAGGGTAAGCCCACCAAGCCCCATATTAGGTACCTTTTCCAACCTGCTCTTCGTGATCCCAACCGCCATCCCAATACCAACCCAATCAGGCTGAAAGCCCCAAGCAAGGTTGTCTCGTCATTCAGGCCGTGGATCACTTGCCCCAAGCCGGTTATGGACGAAATTAATATAATAAATAAAAGGGGAATCGAAGCAATCGTCTGCAAGCTTATTGTCGGGGCCGGAATCTTGCGTCCCAATAACTCCCGAATATAGGTTGTCAAATGAGCCTCCATTCATTGTTAACCGGTGTGGTTTCGCCCCACTTTTGGGAGGAGGAATGCTTATTAGTTATGTCTTCCAGATGATCAAATGCATCAGCCTCGAACATATAGTGGGTAATCCCTTGTTCGGATAATTTATTGAGCAATTTCGAGGGATCAATCTGTGGCGCTCCTTTTGGAGTGTATCCATTTGGATCAAGCAATAGAACAGTTGGAACAATCCCGCTGCCTAGAAAAGTGGAGAGTTCATTGGTCCAGAGTGGATTCAAATTAGAGGTAATTATGATCAGGCTGGGGTTTTGTCGAAATATAGGTCGGGCATATAAAAGCAATTGAGCCAGGCTAAGATTTCCGTGAGTGGCACGCGCTAACTCCTGCATGATTTCCTGTCGCTGTTCTTCACCAAAACGGGGCGGACGCCACACAAGCTCTGCGCCGTGGGTTGCCAGTCCAACTGCAAACCCTGTACGCAGGCCCTGCTCGGTGATCGATGCCGCCAGAATTATCGCATGTTCTTCTGTTGAGAAATTGCCCTTTCCATATTGGGTAGACTCATCTAGGTCAAGCAAAATCCACCAATCACTGGAGGGTGTGCTGTCCATAACCTTGACAAATATATTATCCCGACGCGCGGTTGTCGGCCAGTGGATCAAACGCATGCTGTCCCCGGCTGCAAATTCGCGCACATTGGATACATTCACGGTCACTTCTAAAGATTTCCGCTTTTGACGACCATCCCCCGAGCGACCGCCGGGTGCCACTTCGATACCAGGGAGATTGATAATCGGCGGGGTCACCATCATGCTAGTTTGTTCGGGATAATGTTGGGTGACAGTGTAAATTCCGAGCGGGTCGCCAGAGATCATATCAATGGGACCAAGCTCAAATATGCCACGTCGAAGGCAGACCCCTTTTTCCCGCCAGCGATTGGTTGCGCCACCGGGCACACCGGTCACAGTCATGGGATGGTAGCCTGGTAGAGTCGAGTGGTAGATCATCTCAACCCACAAGGCTGGTATCCAATATTTGTTCGAAAGGGTAATCCGTTCTTCGATTTTGTCCCCCACCCTTGCCCAACCAAATCTTTGCTCGCGAGATAACCTTAGGTTTTTGGATAGTGAATAGGCCCAAAGGTATGCACTTAACCAGGTTGCACCGAGACCCAAAAATAAGATATACCAGCCTCTATAAACTTGAAATAAATAGAGAATAAAAGCAATCACAGCTAAGAGTGGTAATAAAGGTCGTTTAAGCTTAATTGTGGTTTTCATCTATTTAGAATAATTCCAATTGACTCTTACCTGATTGGAGGCGTGGTACTTTTCTGTAACGCTCGATAGATAAAGGTGTGGTTGATATTGGACTATTCTATCTCTTTGGGGTAGCTTTTCCTGTCGCATAGAATATTTTCCTTAGCCCACCTTTATTGAATACATTTTCATCCGACCTCTTATAAAATAATTATAGATTAGAGAAATAAAATATTAACAGGACGATAAGAGGAAATCGATAACTTGTCAAGGCCAAATAGACATCTTATGCAAAGGATTATGTTATTAAATTTTTGAATAGGGACACTAACGGAATCGTTTCCTAAGAACGTAAATTTATAAGTATCCAACCTTAAAATATTAGATATTTTAAGAATAATATCAACAAATTTAACTGATCTCGGTTAGAATCTATAAGCAATGTCTAGTCATATCAGCACACCGGTCTTCCGGATTGAGGTGACTTCTTCGCTGACCAACCGCGCCGACATTATCGTTACCCAGCTACCTGCAATTGGGGTAACCGGAAAAATCCCTGTCAAAGTCGTTGACTTATA
>JASJYH010000078.1 GCA_030123675.1 Anaerolineae bacterium
GCCCGCCGTTTTTTACAAGCTTGATCGACCGCGTCCCAAAAATTATCATCTAATTCATTGATCTGCTCACGAAACACAGGTTTGGGCAGGTAAGCCAATGTAAAGCCAAAGGGCAGGCTTCGGAACAAGATTTGGACCCCAATCCCATCGTCCAGTACGATTCGAACGGGTTCCCATCCAAACGAAGATTTCAAGCTACCCCAGGCTCCTGTTTGAAGAAGGTGAGCGTCAGGATACCTGCTGATAAATAGATTCCAATCTTTAAGGGATACTTCAGCCATTTTCAAGGAATATTGTTTTTGTTAGTAACCGGAATTAAATAACTGCCCCATTTCAAAACTAGATGATAGAGCTGGTTGAGTAGAATGACAGTTTCATTGTCATTCGTATCGAAACCAAAAGGGTTGACAAAAGTGTCATTTTCTCATAAATCGCTTCGATTTCGATACGCTCCGGCACGAAAATGCTGTGCCGTAGCTACTCAATCTCCGCTATCACAATAATGGTAATGGACAAGTTATTTAATTCTCCTTCCTTAGCAAACGCTAAATAATGGATGTTAAATCTGGGGGCGGTGTCGAGCGGACTGCAGCACTTGGTATAACTTCATCCAAAACCCGAATAATTGTGTCTACTTCCCCCTGACTAGCAAGCAGGCTTAGTTGCTCTATCACATTTTTAAGTTGCTGACTGTCTACAACTTCATCATCCTTGGCCCGAAAAATCTCGGAATGGAGGGTAGGTTCAAAATTTATGCCCTGTTCCCAAAGGTCTTCACTCAATTTTTCACCCCGGCGCACACCGGTAAATTCAATCTCGATATCAATACCAGGCTCCAACCCGGACAAGCGAATTAAGTCTTCTGCCAAGTCTACAATCCGAATTTGAGCCCCCATATTTAGGATAAACGCTTCCCCACCTTGACCCATTGCTGAGGCCTGTAAAACAAGGTGAACCGCTTCCGGGATGGTCATAAAGTACCGTTCCATTTCCGGATGTGTAATTAATACCGGGCCTCCACGTGCGATCTGAGATTTGAAAAGTGGAACCACAGAGCCGCGACTACCTAGCACATTACCAAACCGAACTACTGTAAATGCTCGGCCGGTCCGTTGGGCAGCATCGATAACCACCATTTCAGCAAGTCGTTTTGTAGCTCCATAAACATTAATAGGTTTGACTGCTTTATCCGTTGATATAAATACAAAACGATCCACAGCTGATTTCACAGAAACCTGAACGACATTGCGCGTGCCGATTACATTATTTGAAATGGCTTCTTCGATATTAATTTCCATTAAAGGAACATGTTTATGGGCTGCGGCATGGAATACTACTTCTGGGCGATTTGTTTGGAATATAGCCTCTAAGCGGGTCATATCACGTACATCTGCGATTATAGGAAGTATTGAGAGCGTTGAATAATCTTCACCCAGTTCAAGCAATGTCTCGAATATACTGTTTTCTCCATGTCCCAATAGGATAAGTTTTGCCGGCCTCCAGCGTGCCACCTGTCGTGAAATTTCTCGTCCGATTGAGCCTCCGGCCCCAGTAATAAGAACATTCTTACCACTCAGGCTTGCGCCAATCAATCGATCGTCAGTTTCTACAGGCTTACGCCGTAACAGGTCAGTAATTTCGACCTCGCGCAAGCGGCTGACATTAACCTTCCCGCCAATCAATTCAAATATTCCTGGCATGGTTCGTGAGGGAACACCGTTTTGCCGGCAAACATCTGTGACAGAGCGTACTATTTTCCCCGGTGCAGATGGAATTGCGATGATCACTTCATCTACAGGTTGACTATCAAGGATATCTACCAAATCTGAGATTACACCAATCACAGGAACGCCATACAACTTATTATTTTGTTTGGCCGGATCGTCATCCAAAAAGCCAATCGGCATAAGATTTAATTGTGATGATTTTTGAAGTTCGCGAACTACCAGAGCGCCTGCATCTCCTGCCCCAATGATTAACACTCTTTTTCTTTTCCCACTCTGCACAGAAACGGATTGTTCGGACAAAATGCGTAATCCAAATCGCGATCCGCCCACGAGAACCAAGGATAGCAGCCAATCAATCCCTAAAGCTGAACGCGGCATGCCTGGCACAACCCATCCAAAACTGATGATTAAAAGCATCAGGCCTGCGGTAACCACAGAAGCGGTAGTTACGGCTGCAGTGATTAAGCGCAATTCGTTCATACTGGCGTATATCCATAAGCGCCGATATAGTCCAAAGGCGTAATAGACCGGCAGTTTTGCAATTAATGCAACCGCTACCATTGTTAATATCGCAGGAGAATAGAAGGGTAACTGTCCAGCATCCAAACGCAATGCAAAACTTCCCATTACGGAAACTATGATCAGGGCAAGATCGCCCAGAACAACAAATCGATTGCGGACGTTACCACGGGTGCGAGAGCCTACGCTTGCATCCATTCAACCACCAATTTTAAACCTTTACTTAGGGAGACCTCTGGCTGAAAACTCAAAGTTTGCTCAGTATAATTTGGGTCACCAACAGACCGATAAATGTCACCGGGTCGGGGATCAGAAAAAATTGGATCCTGTGCGTCAGGAAATAAATCATATAACACCTCAAGCAAATCCAGCAGACGTGTTTCTTCGCCCGTACAAACATTAAACACACGCCCGGGCGCCTCTGGATGTTTGGATGCGATCAAGTTCGCACGCACTACATCTTTCACATTAATCAAATCCCGAGTTTGCTTCCCATCACCAAATATTATGACCGCTTTGCCATCCAGCAAGCGGCGGATAAAAATTGGTACCGCCGCAGCATACATAGAATCTGGGCGTTGGCGCGGACCATAGACATTAAAATAGCGCAGGGCGACTACCTCCAAACCAAATGCACGTGTATATAATTCTGAATAAACTTCTTTCGTCCGTTTGGATGCAGCATAAGGTGAAAGTGATTGAGACTGGGCACTCTCTCCCAAGGGTAACGCATCTGAGCTACCATAGACGGCTGCACTCGAAGCGACCACTACCCGCTTCACACTGGCTTTCAATGCTTCCTCAAACAGAGAAATAGTCCCCACAACATTAACCTCAAAACAAGCGGCTGGGTTTTCGATTGATTCTGGTACAGATACAAATGCCGCTTGATGAAAGATCACGTCCACTTTATTAACTGCTTTTTGTAATAGGGCCCGGTCGCGAATGTCTCCCTCCAGGACTTCCAATTTGCCATCCAAATCTGACAAATTTTCACGTTTCCCGGAAGAGAAATTATCCAACACGCGCACAGAAGATCCTTCTTCAAGTAGGGTCTGTACCAAATGGGAACCGATAAAACCGGCACCTCCTGTAACCAGATAATTCGTCACCTTAGCGACCCTTTCCAGAAAACATTGGGCCAATCGTCCGCAAGATCAGGCTAAAATCTAATCCGATGGACCGATGTTTGATGTAATAAAGATCATATTCAAGTTTTACAGCTGTTTCTCCAACCGTGGAAACATATCCATAATTTATTTGGGCCCAGCCTGTCATTCCTGGTTTGGCCAACAAACGAGCGCGATAAAATGGGATTTGCTTTTGAAAAGATTCAATTAATTGTGGCCGTTCCGCACGGGGACCTACCAGGCTCATCTCCCCAACAATCACATTCCAAAATTGGGGAAACTCATCCAAACGAAAGCGGCGAAGAAATTTCCCAACTTTAGTAATTCGCGGATCATTTTGTTCCGCCAAACGGGCTTGTCCGTCTGCTTCAGCATCTTGTTTCATAGTCCGATATTTGTATATTTTGAACATCCGCCCGCCTTTTCCAAGCCGTGATTGGGAGTAAAATATTGGCAAGCCACTATCAATTAATGTAGCCAATGCTGTAGCAGGAAAGAGAATAAAGAATAAAGACAAACCAACCAAACCCCCTAAGATATCTGTCAGCCGTTTGACCAAAAAATAAAATCCACTGACACGAACCTGATCAGTAAATGAACGAATAACCCAATCGGATTCCAGGTGATGGATCGGAACACGCCCAGTCATTTCTTCGTACATTGTGGCCATGCGGGTGACTTCGACACCCTGTTCCTGTGCATCCAGAATTGTTTGGAAAGTAGCACCTTGGATTGTGCCGTTGATTGCTACGATCAGATCAGTAATTTTGTACTTGTCAATTATATCTAGCAGCTCAAAGCTTTGACTTATCACTGGAAATCCGGATAATGATGACCCCATTTTCTGTGGGTTATCGTCAATAAACCCTACAAAATTGAATGGAGCTGGATTTTGAGCGAGATATACTTCAACAAGCGTTTCCCCAGCTTTTCCAGCCCCAACAACCAGAATATGACGAAGCTGCCCAACAGAAGTATACAATCGTATGTACACGGATCGCCATAATAAAGTAAGCAACGATGAATATAATAAAAAAGCGCCGACCCCAATTCGCGGCAAAGAATTTGGATTCGCCCTAACAATAAATACCAGAGAATAAATAACAAGACCGACAAAGGCGGCGATCGCAATGCCGCGCATTGTTTTACGCCAATTTGTAGCAGTGTGCGGCTCGTACAAGTCAACCATCAAGAATAGCCAAACGAATGGCAGGAGATAAAACCAAAATGGGATATTAATATTCCCCAACAATTGCTCGATTATCCGCGGTTTCAAATTCTCAGCCAGCAATATATATTCTTGATATTTCCTCCATGTATATATTGCAGCGAAAACAGAGCTTAGCGACATTAGCAAGTCACCCAGGAAGAGCAATACACGTTGTTCCTTAGGCCGCAAACGCAACCTTGAAGTTTGGTGATTAGCCATATTAATTAATATTTAGAATTGACAAGACCATACTCCATAGAAAGCCCCCACCCCAAGCTATGTGCATAGTGAGTATGGATAAAGGTAATCCGATAATTAAGAATAATTTTCGTTGAATAATTGATAATAAAACCCCTACAAGCAAAAGAATCGTAACATAAATAATTACCTCAACAGACAGTGACCACAGCGCTAATGGCCACCAGGCAAAGAGTGAAAATAACATCAGGCTTGCTACAAAGACAGGCGGTAATATTTGTCTCCAACGCAAAGTTTTTGGGTATCTGCGCAGCATTTTGTATTTCCAATACCCATATCGCCAGTATTGACGGAACAACTCAGGGAGGCTTGAGCGGGCATAATAAATGGATACTATTTCCGGGTCCAGCCAGATGCGGCCACCCATCTGACGGATACGAGCGTTAAATTCGTAATCCTCATTTGACAAAAGGGACTCGTCAAACAATCCAATCTTGTCAACTAGCGAACGGCGAAACGCACCAAATGGGACAGTATCGACAGACGAAGCCCGGGAACCGATTCGATATTCGGCATTGCCAACACCCAAAGGATGAGTAGCAGCAAATGCAATTGATTTTGCTATCCAACTGCTACCTCCAGGTTTGATCTTCCAAACCCCGCCAACATTGTCACCTAAACCAGCCTCAAGAGCAGAAACACAGCGTTCTATATAATCGGGATAAGGCTCTGAATGGGCATCCAAACGGATTAAGGTATCTCCGCGTGAGGCTTTGATGGCAGTATTAATTGCTGAAGGAATAGTTCGGGCTGTGTTGTCCACGATACGAATAGCAAGTTTGGGATGATTTTCTTTAAATCTTGCTATTTCAGTGCGCGTTGCATCTTCGGAAAGACCGTCTGATATGACGACTTCCATATTTTTAAGCAAATAGGTTTGCTGATAAATTGCTTCCAACAATTGATGAATTGAGGCCTGTTCGTTGCGACAGGGAACTAGGATCGATACGAGTGGTGGCATTGTCCGTACACAGAGTCAGAACACGGATTATATGATTATTTAATATCCGTAATAGGCGTTTTATCGTTTTCGGCTCAGGAGTGTAGTCGCCGCTGGTTGTACGAGCGGCAAATAAACTGTAAAGGTTGTCCCTAGCCCCTCCTGGCTGCGGACGCTAATTCTACCACTATGTGCGGCAACAATCTCTTGGACAATTGCAAGCCCGAGTCCTGCCCCACGTCTCTCACCACCTGGGCGTGATGGATCGGCTTGATAAAACCGTTCAAAGATATGAGGTATCGCATCTGCAGGTAGGCCAATTCCGGTATCTGCTACCCGAATTTCCATTTCTGTTTGAGTTGCCTGTGATTGTAAAATCACCTGACCGTCCCTGCCTGTGTGTCTAAGCGCGTTATCGACCAGATTTGTGAAAACCTGCGCCAAGCGATCACCATCTGCTACCAAATAGGGCAGATCTCGGGGAGAATCCACAACCAAAGTTACTTTGTCTTTATGGGCTTGCAAACTAAATTTTTCCACAATACTATCCAGTAATGCTCGTAAATTAACCTGGCTCATATTTAAGTCGGCTGTACCAGCATCCAACCTCGCCAGATCTAACAAATCCAACACCATTCGGTGCATGCGGCCTGATTCTTTATAAATAACCTCTGCAGCTTGTTTTTGCTCACTAGGAGATTTCGCGGTTCCATCTATTATTGCTTGTGCAAAGCCCTGAATGGATGTCAAAGGGGTCTTAAGCTCATGCGATACATTCGCTGCAAATTTTCGCTGAGAGTCTTGGCTGCTACGCACACGATCAACCATGGCGTTGAAGGCAAAAGTCAGTTCGCGGACCTCACGCGGCCCTGTTTCTATTACCGGTTTTGCATCTGTGACAGGGACGTGTTGGGAGGCCTCTACAAGCCGTTGGAGCGGATCGGCCACCCAACGCGCAACCACAAAGGCTAGCACAAGGGAAAGTATGAGTGCGATGGCACCACCTTGTAAGAATATAGGCAGGAATTCATCTCTTAATATATTTAACAGACG
Source organism: Anaerolineae bacterium (assembly GCA_030123675.1). GTDB lineage: Bacteria > Chloroflexota > Anaerolineae > Anaerolineales > Villigracilaceae > JAABUE01. The sequence continues at coordinate 6,838 of JASJYH010000078.1, forward strand.
TACCCGCGGGCGATGAATAGCGACCATCAAAATGGCACCTTCATCCAATGTCTCTCGTGTGTACAACCAGGCTGAGCCGCTTGCATCCCGTATGGTTGGATTATCTCGATTGAAAAAAGGTCTGCGCGGCAATTTTAAATCCGGCTGCGATGGGGCTGTGTCTACCAGCACGCTTCCACTTCTATTAAAGAGCAGAATGCGCACGTCGAATTCATTTGCAGCACGCTCTATTGAAGCAGCTATTGTATGGCCCTGAAGATCACTTTGGCGATTAATTATCGCCGATTCCACAATTCTTAATCGAGCCAGGGTCTGCCTGTATAAAAGCGGGTTGCTCCATAGATACAACCCAAAAGCCACAGCCATTACTCCCATAGCTGTAGCAATCAATAAGGCATATGTCAACCATAAACGGGCGCGCAGCGAAGTAAACATGCTAATCAATCAATTTATAGCCCACACCTGTCACAGTTTCTATTTTTACAGATCCGCTCTCCAATTTCTTGCGTAAATGCGCTATATGCACATCTACTGTTCGGGTTTGGCCATAAAAATCAAATCCCCAAGCTTTTTGCAGCAACTGCTCGCGGGTAAAGACACGTCCGGGTTGATCGGCCAGCGTTAGAAGCAAATCAAATTCTTGAGTACGCAGATCTAGGATTTGATCAGCAAGCCGCACTTCTCGGCGAACAGGGTCAATGGTCAACTCGCCCAGAACAACCGGTTTTTCATCCTTAGGTGGTTTCCTGTCCCTTCGCAGGATCGCCTTGACCCTAGCCACCAATTCGCGTGGATTGAACGGCTTGGTCATATAATCATCTGCGCCAAGTTCGAGGCCTAATATCTTGTCGATGTCCTCATCGCGGGCGGTTAATATCAAAATGGCGACGGGATCATCCTTGGCACGCAACTGCCGACAAACTTCTAAACCGTCCATTTTTGGAAGCATGACATCTAGCACGATCAATGCCGGATGTTGGCTTGCTACCGTCTCAAGGGCCGCTTCTCCATCCCCGACACCTTGTACGCGAAAACCCTCTCGCTCTAAGTAAATTGTCGCGAGCTGAATAATGGAGGGTTCGTCATCTACAACCAGAACGAGTTCAGATGCCATAGTGTTGGTGGGTAATAAGATTAAAGCCCATGATCAGTACCGGTCAGCGCAATCGCTTCAATCTCTACAGCTACATTTTTTGGCAATCCAGCCACTTCGACTGTCGAGCGAGCAGGCGGATTTTCTGTGAAAAACTGAGCATAAATATTATTCATCTTGGGAAAATCGGCCATGTCACGTAAAAATACTACGGTTTTTATTACATTGCTCATTCCAGAATTGGCAGATTTTAAAATCTCTTTCAGGTTGGTTAGAACCTGGCGTGTTTCTGCTTCGATTCCACCACTGACAATTTCCATCGTGGCTGGGTCTAATCCTATTTGCCCTGCGGTAAAGATCATATTCCCAACCCGTACAGCCTGGGAGTATGGACCAATCGCTTCCGGAGCTTTATCAGTATAAATAATCATCCTTCCCTCAGAATCAATCATAAGACGGTCTCCTTCGTTCCTATTTACTTAATTCTAAGCCAACTCAAGGGATAGGTCAAAGCGGAGACACAATGGTACGTATCTCCGCTTCATAGAAAGATTGTTGTTCGTGCTATCCCTGTGGGTTTCGCTGTGGATTACCTGAATCTGATTGTCTGTGGGCATCCCGGTACGCTTGGAACGCTTCTCGCAAAGCTTTACCGGGATCAGCGACAATCGCTCGGATTTCTTTCAACTTATCAGCCAAGGCTCTGACCGTTTCAATTGCTTTCTCATGATCTGTCACTTTGCCATCGGAATCAAAACCTTGATGTGAGTTGACTATGCCCTTGGCGCTTTCGTAAATCGGATGTGCCTCTTTGAGGGCATCCTCGAAGGTGTCCAAAGCTGCTTGTAAGCCAGTCACATCTTTTCCGTTTTCTTCAAGTCTATCGATAAAACCCTGGAGTTTCTCGATCCATCCTTCACTACGGTCGATCTTTTGGCCTAGGTTTTCATAGACTCCTTGTAATCGCACCCAGATTTGTTCTATGCGCTCATCGGATTGCCCTATTCTATCCGTCGGGGGATCATCGGGAGCATTCAGCCCGGATGCAGAAACGCTGCTCATAGGAAGGGCACTCAGGGTGAGAGCTAACACAAGCGTCGCTACAATCGTTTTATTGATGAAAGAAGTAAGTTTTTTCATTGGATTCTCCTTGTCTTGTTTATATTGTTCATTTTAGGAGAAAGTCTTTATCGCTCTGTTTTGGGGCTGTAAAATTTATGTAAATTCGTAGAGGTAGATCGAAATGACGGACAAATTTGGTGTCTCTGTGAGAAGTGTTTTTTCAAGACGACATGTGCCCAGATTAGGGTACAAAATCTCCCAGACGTCCTGAAGATTGCTTCGCTGCCCAAGCTCGCACATCGTCCCCCCTGAGGAATCACAACTCGTTAAAAATTTAAATCACTTATTATCCTTGCCGGATGAACATTTCCAGTGCACCAACCACGAGCGATCAAAAAGTCTCTGCGCAAATCCAAGTACCTGACAGCAGCTGGGGATATACCCGCATCCTCGTCCCTTTGAAATCGCAGAAATGAACAACGACACGACGGATGTTATTGGGTCACTGTCTTTGAAGATGACGGATATGTAGCATATTTGAAGAACCACCGCGATCAAATCCAAAGACTCTTTCTAGAAGGGGGCATAACACAGGCAGAGGTTGCACAAAAGACAGAATCTTTGAATAATATGTTGCAGAATCTGGATCAGCATCATGAGGTGGTAGCCTTCTGTATGAGCAATGTCCCCGGTTTTGAGAGGGTCAAAGTCATCATAGAAGTATTTAGAATGGATGACAATTTAGGTCGCTACACAACAATATCACAGGTAGAATGTCGACAAATACCTTGGGGAAGGGTTGAAATTCCTAGGATACAATAATGCATTTTATATTAGTCTAGAATTAATAAAGAAGTGGCAAGTTGACACTTTATGCAATTTTCCCTCTAGTTTTAGCAGTTCAATTCAGGTAGCCTAAATAAATGAAAACTTTGGAAAAGTCAGTATTTAGAGGAAAAATCAATTCCTGATCATTTTTCATATAATTTACCCAGAGATAATCGCCTAACTTGGGTTGATCCGGATGTTTGTATCTTGTATTAGAACTGACTTCGTTTGTGATACTTTATAAAACATCCATCATCTCCTGTGGTTTATGGTTCAAAACGGTAGATTACAAAATTTTCAATAGTTGTTTCAACCTGGTAATTTTCCAGGACGAATTCTTGGAACTCGCCAAAGGAGATGAACGCAGTCCACGAATCTTGATTTGTAGCTGTAACGTGGAATATGCTATCATTCCTGACAATTGCAATATAGACCGGTTTTTGCTCCCGGATATCCTTGAGAAACTCTTGCTGCAATTCGGAAGTAGCATTTGGACCGTACAATGGGAAGTTGTAAATAAATCGTGTGGCGTTCCTGCGTTGGCTAAGGAAATAAATGCCAGGTTCAAAGCCCCAAATAAAAATTCTTTCATCCTGATTAGTGTTGGCAATGAGATATTCAGCTATTTCCATATCTGCGCGGACTGAGAAATCCAGGCTATCGGTGAACATCTCGTCACCATATGCCATTTGAAGGGTGATTTCGCCTACGGCGACATCATAGAGGCGGACATATTTTTATGGAAAATTGTAGCTAAAAAATTGAAATACCATTAACCAGATTCCCCAAACCCCGATCGCAAAACGAAAAAGTCCCCGCATTTTTGTTACATCGACAAAGAGATTGCTTGTCATCAGAGCAAGCGGAGCTAAGATTGGAAGTGTGTGGTATCCGTAGAATTTATTTTGTATGACGAAATGAATTACTGCTGAAGCCCACCAAGTTGCAAGGACTGTCATCTTCATCCAGCCGGAGCGGCTGTGTCCGCTAAATAACCCATATATTCCAAATAGGCTACCCCAACCCAAAACTGGATAAATCGCAAAAAAAACATGAATGATAGTGCGTGCGTAACTCAGATCTAAGATAGGCATTGTCGAATATCTTGAAATGAATGTGGATTGTATCCACAAAAAGTCGGCAAGATTTCCGCGCAGGAGCATTACCAAAGTGCCGACAGCCAAAGGGGCTGCAAAACCAATTCCCAACCACAACACTGAGAATAAACAATTCTTTGTTTTCCTTATCAGTATCAAAAGCGACAGAAATACGATCAATATGCCGATTGGATACTTAAAAAGGGTTCCTAGGCCAATTGCGACACCACTGGCGGCATAAATCCAAAAATGGATCTTTTGTTGTGCCCGGAGAAAAAGAAGAATACCTGCTGTAATTGGCAGGTTTAGAAATCCATCGGTTTGCGCAATCGTCCAATAATCCATTATGAAATAGGATAACAGGTACACAACCGCGGCAAATATACTCGTAACCCGTGGCTGTCCTATCTGTTTTGCGATTTTGAAGATGAAAATAGCTGTCGCGAATTGCCAGAGCAAATCCAATATACGTATCGAAGCTATCTTGTAACCGAATGAGACCAGGGCTACTTGATGGATCAAGTGGGTAAACGGTGGTTTTACATTGAAAATTTCACTATAACTCAAAATGCCGTTCAGCGTGGATGTAGCGATCCACGCATACTCCCCTTGGTCGCGCCCGAAAGGATAGATTAGGGTCGGAGCACCCAAAACGATCGTTGCTAAAATAATCGGGAATATATCTCTCCAGACTATATTTTTTATTCCAATAGGGATGGATAATGTTTTGGACATAAAAATATCTTATTAGCTCTCTTTCAGGGTTTGGTCTAACCAAATGTGAAATAGTAAGGTATGGTTACAGAATTGGGTAGGCCTCCCCGTAGGTATTGCTAAATGTAGTATAAGCTACGAAAAAGACAGCCCCTGGAGAGGAAAATGAATCAATCTGCGAACGCAGGTGATTTTTGTGTAAATGAAGGGTGCGATGATCATGGCAAACTTCAAAAGCAACAATCAAAACGGAACAGAAAGAAATATGGTCACACGAAAAATGGCCTCTAACGCTACCAGTCTCTAACCTGTGAGACAACGTTTACAGAAACCAAAAGTACGATTTTGAAAGGGTCAAAGTCATCATAGAAGTGTTTAAACTGGATGACGAAATTGGTGACTATACAACAAAGTGGCAAGATAGAATGCCGATAAATACCTTATGATAAGGCTTTGTGACAGATGAGGAGTTGCGAGAAATCTTTGTTGCTTCTTGGGGTAGGTGGCAATATTTCCCCGCTCGCACCAAATAAGTTAATTCGTCGCACAGATAGCCGGCCTAGTTGCGGTTGTTCTCATTGTTAGATTCAAACCATCCGGATTTTACTAACCACCTGTACTTATTGAAATACAATGCCTATGCATATTCTTCGCCATACTTGAGAAGGGTATTGTATAATAAAATATCTAAACGAAAGGAGCAGAATCATGGCTAAAGATTTGACTGTTATCTTGAAAGACCGCCCAGGTACTCTGGCGGATTTAGGCGAGGCATTGGGGAAGGCTGGTATCAATGTCGATGGGATGTGTGGTTTTCCCTGCGAAAGCAAGGGAGTCATTCACCTATTGGTGGAGGATGCGACAGGTGCCCGCCGTGCCCTCGAAGAGGGCGGATTGGAAGTTTCTGAAGAGCGCGAAGTCTTAGTCTATGATATCGAAGACCGACCGGGTGCCTTCGGGGACATTGCAAGGAAGATTGCCAACGCTGGCATAAACTTCGACCTGGTATATCTAGCAA
>JASJYH010000079.1 GCA_030123675.1 Anaerolineae bacterium
CTATCATATGAATACGGTAGGTTAATAATAATTCCAGCAAATGAACAAGCTGGTTGTCAATTTAAATATTTTAATCCTGTTCCGGTGTTGAATAATACCACCTGCTCATCCGGCTGAATCCATTTTTCTTCGATCAACTTTTCAAGCGCAGTTAATGTAGCTGCGCCTTCCGGGGCTGCAAAGATGCCTTCCAGCCTACCTAATTTATCCTGCGAACTTAAGAGAGCCTGATCACTAACTGCAACGGCGGTACCCTTGCTGGCACGCAAATCATCTAAGATTATTTTGTCAGCAAAGCTTTTTGGAACCCGTAATCCGGAGGCAACCGTTTGCGCATCTGTCCAGAAATCGCAATAAGAAAGGCCCTCCTCAAAGGCTTTGACCACGGGTGCACAGCCCTCCGCTTGCACGGCTACCATGCGCGGTTTCTTTGAATCGCGTAGCCACCCCATTTCCTCCATCTCTGCGAATGCCTTCCACATACCCACCAACCCGGTACCCCCGCCCGTCGGATAAATAATTACATCAGGTAAGGACCAATTGAAAGATTCTGCCAGTTCATATCCCATGATCTTCTTACCTTCTACCCGGTATGGTTCCTTAAAGGTAGAAAGGTCGAACCAACCTTCGGCCTTGGCTTTTTCCCCAGCCATGCCACCGGCGTCACTGATCAGTCCATCCACCAAGATAACCTCTGCGCCCATCTTACGGCTTTCTTCAATATTAGCAATAGGTGTATCCTTCGGCATATAAATAAGTGCTTTCAGATTGGCTCGGGCGGCATAAGCTGCCATGGCTCCGCCGGCGTTCCCAGCGGTTGGGATTATCACTTTTTCGATCCCAAGCTCCTTGGCTTTTGAGACGGCCGCCGCAAGTCCCCGGGCTTTGAATGAACCCGTCGGGTTAATACTTTCATCTTTAACATACAGGTTGGTCAGTCCCAAATCCTTCCCGAGGTTATGCAGACGCAATAAGGGCGTATCCCCTTCCCCAAGATAGACAAAATTAACTGGGTCTTTTACCGGCAGAACTTCCTTCCAACGCCACATGCCATTTGAGCGCATTTTTATTTCAGCCCGGTCAACACGATTGCTGATCGATTTTAGATCATATCTGACCAACAACGTCGACTGGCATTCTGGACAATATGTATGTATTTGTTCGTGGGAATATTGTTTGGTGCAGCCTGAACAATCCAAGCCTTGAAGATAAGATGAAGTATTTATATATTCATTTTCTCTAATTGACAACTTCGATACCATATGATTCCTCAGGATACATATGTTATATTCGTAATCATTAAATGGCACAAAATCATAATAAAGTAATCTTATAAATATATCATGTTGGTACCCTTTCAAACACTACACTTCTGTAAGGAGATCTGGACTCGATTGAGGAATAAATTTTTATATTTAAGATTAAATATTGTTGAGTGTCTCCTTATATTATGAAAACCGCGTCCTTCGATTTTGGCCCCACTTTGCTACCGCTACTCAAGCGCAATTTGCGCGAGCAGGAGCTCGAAATTAGTTTTAAAGGACTCCAAACCACCAAGCATTTGATCGAATCAATGGGGGTACCCCATACAGAAATTGGACCGCTGAAAGCTAATGGAAAACCGATTGAAATGGATTACCAAGTCCAAAACAGGGACAGGATCCAGGTCTGGCCGGTTGAGCCGATATCGAATGGGCCAATAGAACCGCGCTTCGTGCTGGATGGTCATTTGGGGCGGCTTGCATCCTATTTGCGCATGTTGGGATTTGATTGTCTGTATCGAGGATTATACGAGGATGAAGAGTTGGCCCAGGTTAGTGTCGAAGAGGCTCGGATCCTATTGACGCGGGATCGAATGCTGTTAATGCGCAAGGTCATAACCCAGGGATATTTATTACGCAGCCTTTCCCCCGAAGAACAGCTGAAAGAAATTATGCAGCGCTATAGTTTGAGCAGCTGGGTAAAACCGTTTAAACGTTGCATTCGCTGCAATCATGCGCTCGAATCAGTAAAAAAGGATCTCATTCTCAAGCGGCTCGAACCCTTAACCAAAAAGTATTTCGATGAATTTTCTTTGTGCCCGGGCTGCGATCAAATTTATTGGAAAGGGTCGCATTTTGATCACATGCAAAAAATTATTGAGGAATTATGTCGAAATAAATACGTAATGGAATCCGAGCGATAAATCTGATAAAATTTTATAAATTTCTATTTTATCTAAACAAAGAGAAGACTATGACATTTCAGCCACAACAAGCAATCGAGTTCACCCAAATTGGGGCCAAGGACCAATCCCATAAGTCCAGCCACACAATTGTTGAAGCGCCTGTATCCCTTACGGTTAATGGCGAAGTCTGGACAAAATTCATGTGCACACCCATCCATCTTGAGGCTATGATGGTTGGGTTTCTCTTCAATGAGGGCATGCTAGATCATTGGACGGAGGTTTCTGACGTGCGGGTCTGTCAGCACGGCGACAACGTGGATGTCTGGTTGACTCACGACGTAGAAAAACCCGAAAGTTGGACGCGCACCTCCGGCTGTAGCGGCGGAGTGACAGCAGTCGATACTATCGAACGGCCTCGGTCTGTAACCGCTATTGACGCGAATACCGATCCCAGTGAATTTACTATGGCACCCGCGCAAATCCACCGCATGGTTGAAATGTTATTCGATTCGCAAGAGCTTTACCGTGAAACCGGCGGCGTGCACACTTCTGCACTCACGGACGGGGATCAAGTGCTCATATCAGCAGAAGATATTGGCCGCCATAATTCTCTCGACAAAATAGCAGGTCTCTCCCTAATGAGAAACATTAATCCAACCCACCGTGCGCTGATCACAACCGGACGCATCAGCTCTGAAATGCTACAGAAAGCTGTTCGGATGGGGGCCCAATTTGTTATCTCGCGCACCTCACCTTCGTCACTTTCGATAGCGCTGGCAGAAGAGTGGGGTATAACTTTAATCGGCTATGCCCGCCGAAATCGATTTAATTTATACGCCCACCCCGAACGAATACTAATGCAAGATCAAGTTTATTAGGGCAGTAATCTTACTTAAAAGTCTAAGAACGAGACAGTTGGGTTGTTCGTTTTGCATTTCCCCCCGAAGTACACAAAGGGCACAAAGAAAAAATAAACTTGTCCAAATTGTCTGTGCGATTCTCAGAGAGAACAAGCCTCACATTTTAAATTATTGTTCGCTCAATCCTGCCATTTTATCCTTGAGAAAGTCATGGGATTCCATTAGACTTGTAAAACCAGAGAATACTCAAGGTATAAACAATCCCTTTAAGTTTCTGGTTTTTTTACTCAAGTTTTTCACGCTATATCTTAAAAAAAACATCTGAGTGCCCCCAACTGTCAATACTACCCATAATCAACGAACCTTTGGTAAAATCGCGCTCATGCAGCGAACTATATTTACATGGGCCTTGGTTGTTTTTCTAGTCACAGCTTGCACCCAAGAAGAAACGGCCATAGTGCAAACTCCAACAGCAACACCAGAATCTTACAATCCCTTTTTGAGTGTGGAGGAGGAGAAAAAAAATAGCGTTCCCGTTGTTGACGGCACAGTTGTCATTCCCACGGCAGCTCCGACATTACGATCAGAACCTACACCTACAATCTACCCGTTTAATTCCGATATTTTTCTTCCCCGAGAACCGGGAGCCCCAATAACATCGCCGACGCCTGATTCACCCAGGGTACTACCTACGCCTAGGACAGACTTTGCTCAACACGTGGTTCAACCTGGTGATACTTTAGGTAGCATCGCCCAACAGTATGGAATCGGCCTGGAGATACTGCAGCAGGCCAACGCTTTGCCTGATGCGGAAATCCTAACCGTTGGAACTACCCTAAATATACCGGTTCCCTTTCCAGGTGAGAGTGGACCTGACTTCAAAATTATTCCGGATTCGGAGCTGGTATATGGTCCTGGCAGCGCATTGTTCGATGTCAATGCATTTGTTAGAGTCAAAAATGGCTATTTATCGAATTACAGCGAAGACATCGATGGCGAATCCATAACAGGCACCCAAATTATCATACGAGTTGCACAGAACTATTCTGTGAATCCACGATTATTATTGGCCATATTAGAACATCAGAGTGGCTGGGTATCTAAGCGTGATCCAATCAATATCAATTATCCAATGGGTCTAAAAGACGGCTCGCATGACAGCCTGTATTTGCAAGCAACCTGGACAGCCAACACGCTAAATCGAGGCTTTTATCTATGGCATGCAAACGCCATATCAACATGGATCCTGGCTGATGGCAGTGTGGTTCCAGTTTCACCGACAATCAACGCTGGAACTGCCGCGGTTCAAGGATATTTCGCTGAGCTTGATAATTCATTTGACTGGCATAAAGACGTTACCCTAAACATTTCTGCTGAAGGAAGATTGAACAATAGTTTCTTTCAAACTTATTTTTTCCTTTTCGGAAATCCGTTTGATTTTGCGGTCGAACCCTTAGTGCCTCTGCACTTAGACCAACCCGATCTACAGTTGCCGTTCGAAGATAGCGATATTTGGTCATTTACCGGTGGCCCTCACGGGGGCTGGGATAATGGTTCCGCTTGGGCTGCACTTGATTTTGGGCCTCCTGGCGAAGCTGGGGGATGCACAGGCTCAGATGTTTGGATAGTTGCAGTCGCTGATGGTTGGATTGTCCGCACGGGAGATGGGGTAGTAATCCAGGACCTTGACGGAGACGGGTATGAACAAACCGGCTGGAATATATTTTATATGCACGTCGAAGAGCGAGATCGTGTTCCGCCTAAATTTTACGTCTACGCTGGAGATCGAATAGGGCACCCGTCTTGCGAGGGCGGACTTTCTAACGCTACCCATCTTCATTTAAGTCGTAAATATAACGGTAATTGGGTTGCCGCCGATGGCAGCACACCTTTTCAACTCGATGGCTGGATTTCCAGTGGAAGCGGCGAGGAATATGACGGCATCCTAACCAAAGAGGGTGTTTCTATTAGTGCACATGACGGTCAGAACGAAGGCAATCAGATTTTCCGGTAATCATTCCTCCACAGGTATAATCAGACCTTGGAGTTAAATTTTGAAGTCCGCTATATTTCCCCTTACTGCACTTGTCTTAATATTAGGCGCCTGTAACGCTAGCCCCTCTCTTTGGGGCGTATATTTGACTCCTACCCCCGCTCCTGGGGAAATACTTTCGACTGAAATCATACAACCTAGCGTTACTCCAACAAGGACGCAGGAACCAGCAACTCCAACGATTACCTTGACACCGCAGCCTACAAATACCCCAGTTGTTGCTCTCACTGAGGATTACCCTGCGATTGAGAATACTACTTTCCCGGTTTTCGATATTCCTCCGGTTCTTTATTACTCGCAAAGTGGAGACACGCTGCCAGCAGTGGCAGCACGCTTTGGTGTAAACCCGAGTGAGATCACTTCCTCCAAATCCCTGCCAAAAACCGACTTGATCGATTCCGGAATATTGCTTGTCATCCCCGACAAGCTGACCGAATATGGACCCAATACACAAATCATGCCAGATAGCGAGATTGTTTTCTCTGTCGCTGCGGCTGATTTTGACATCTATAGTTTTGTCGAGCAGGCTGGGGGCGATCTTTCCAACTACAGAGAATACTTAAGTTCTACCGGCTGGACAACCGGGGCCCAAGCCATTGACCGCATTTCCAAAGAGAACTCTATTAATCCAAGGCTGCTGTTAGCAATTCTCGACTTTGAAGGCAATTGGGTCACTGGCAGTCCTAATGATTTCCTACACAAACAGTATCCGATGGGGTTTGAAAGTGAATTTGAGAAAGGGATTTTTCGGCAGACGGTTATCGCTGTTAATCAGTTATATATCGGATATTACGGCTGGCGGGCCGGTACCCTAACGGAAATCACCTTTCCGGATGGGGAAACAATCCGGATTGCGCCCGATCTGAACGCCGGCTCCGTTGCCCTGCAATACCTGTTTGCAAACCATTACAACAAAACCGATTGGCAGCGCATTCTAGACCCGAATGTCGGCTTCCCTGCAATGTACACCGAGCAATATGGAGATCCATGGCAGCGAGCGCAAAGTGTTGGTCCTGTTTTCCCTCCAGGGTTGAGCCAACTACAAATGGTATTGCCCTTTGAACCGAATCGAGAGTGGGCCTACACCGGTGGTCCCCATGGCGCCTGGGAACATGATGGTCCATTAGCTGCAATCGATTTTGCTCCATCAACCGATAAGGCCGGTTGTACCGAGTCAGAAAAATGGCTGGTTGCCGCTGCACCAGGATTGGTGATCCGCTCTTCCAAAGGCGTGGTTGTTCTCGATCTCGATGGTGACGGCCATGAAGAAACTGGTTGGAACATTATGTATTTACACGTGGATACCAAAGATCGGGTGAGACTGGATACCTGGGTGGAAGTTGATACGCGCATTGGGCATGCTTCTTGTGAAGGCGGTGTTTCCACCGGCACACATTTGCATATAGCCCGCAAATACAATGGCGAATGGGTGCTAGCGGATGGGCCATTACCTTTCATTTTGAGCGGGTACACAATTTACAACGGAGATGAACCATATTTGGGCACAATGGTCAAAGGGGATGTTACGATTGTTGCGAACCCAGTTGGCAGAGCCAGTTCTGTCATTTTCCGCGAATCTGATGAATAAATATTCCCAATTCCTAATTTCAACATTAATAGGATCATCCATCATTTTAAGCGCTTGTGGGACAATCGCATCCTCCAAAAAACTTCCATTGGCCTCAAATAACGAAACTGGCTTTCAAGCCCCAACTTGGATAGGTCGTCCTGTATTTGGACCGGGTGAATTGGTCGAATATACTGCCCAAACAGGTGACACTCTGCCTGCTCTCGCAGCTCATTTTAATACAACTGTGGAGGAAATCTACGAAGCAAATCCGATTATTCCTGAAAATACCACTACTATGCCACCGGGTTTGCCCATGAAAATTCCCATCTATTATTTACCACTTTGGGGCAATCCGCTTAAAATTATTCCAGATAATGCCTTTATCTATGGGCCCATGTTGGTTGGGTTTAATACCGCTGCGTATGTATCCTCACAACCCGGTTGGCTGAACGATGTTTATGCATGGGCAGGAAGAGACAACCGAACCGGGATTGAGATCGTTGATTACATTGCTATCAATTACAGCATTAGTCCACGCGTATTATTGAGCTTATTAGAATACCAGGCAAACGCACTAACGAAAACCGAAAAACCAGAAAATAAGTATTTGTTGGGTTTCGAACGAATCTATTATGAAAGTATGTACCTGCAATTGGTAGGCGCGGCAAATACACTAAATAACGGGTATTATGGCTGGCGGACGGGGGGCCTGACCCAATTCGAACTGAGAAATGGCAGTATCGTGCAACCGGACCCATGGCAAAACGCCGCTTCTGTCGCAATACAATACTACTTTTCACAGATGCTACCAGCGGAAGAATATCACTTCGCGATTGGAGCCGAAGGGTTCTTTTCCACATATACTGAGTTGTTCGGTGATCCATGGTCTGAATCAAGGACACACATACCCGGAAGTTTACAGCAACCTGAACTGACCTTGCCATTTCCTTCAGGGCAATTATGGACATTAACCGGCGGACCTCACACTGGCTGGGGATTGGGCCAACCCTGGACAGCGGTTGACTTTGCCCCACCCAGTAATTACTCCGGTTGTTTCGCCGTGGCTGATAAGAATTTTGCGACCGCCATGTCCGATGGGATTGTGGTTCGGTCTGATTATGGGAGTGTCAGCTTAGATCTGGATGGAGATGGGGATGAGCGCACTGGTTGGGTATTGGTCTATTTGCATGTAGCCACCAAAGACCGCGCTCCAACGGGCATGAGTGTAAGATCAGGAGATCTAGTTGGTTATCCTTCATGTGAAGGGGGACGTGTAACCGGTACTCACGTACACGTCTCGCGCAAATACAACGGGGAATGGATTCCTGCCAGTGGGCCCTTGGCGTTCACAATGGAAGGCTGGGTGGCTCAAAATGGGCCGCGTGCATATGGCGGCTCACTTTCGAAAGGCAGCCTATTCGTGAAAGCTTGCGAGTGCTCGGATTTATACAGCCAGATCAAAGCGGGGTTGAGGTAAGAGACCCATATCAAAGGTTCATTTTCCTCTTTTTCCGAGCGTGGCAAAAAACCTATTAATATGGGTAAGTTTCCTCCAAAATCCGTGACCCCAAGACGCTTTTAAATTATTTTTGGCCGCGGATTGAACGCCATATAATTACAATACCTGCTGCAATCAATCCTATAGCAGCCAGATATGGGAGCAGGAATATCTGTGATTGAAAGAACAATAATATTCCAAAGACTGCCAAGGAAGCCCCTGGCCAATACGCCCAGCGCCTTCCTGTAAGAAGTGCCACTAACAAGAAGGTGAGTGCAATTCCCAGGAAGAGAATTCCTTCGTCCCCTGAGCCACCAAGAAAATCATCTGGAAAGGCCCTCATTGTGGCTAAAGTCAGCAAAACTCCACCGGGAATAATCGCCCACCAGCGGCTTCGCTCAGTCAGATAAACCAACCAAAAACTAAGCCCAATTGAGCCCAAAACCACCAAATCGCCTTGATTATCCAAAAATTCAGGGAATAATTTTAGCAACCCAATTCCGGGTAGCACAAGTCCTGGAATTACGGCCCACCAACCCCCCTTGGAATAACGCCGTACGAAAACCGTTAGAAAAGCCGCGCCAGCCAATAGGTAGACGATCCCCCAAAATGTTTCAGATACATCTTTCAGAATTCCTAAGGTTTGTAATAATCCCAGCACGCCGGCCAGAATCAACAACGCTCCAATAATTACACGAGAGTCAAATCTTTTTATGTGCAATGACTTCTTATGACTTTTCTTCAATTTCAGTTTTGGGTACGACAGACTTTTTGGGCATGGAATTAAATACAGCACGACCAAGCACCCAAAGTCCCAACAAAATAAGAAGAATATTTGGTACAAAATTGCCGAATACATTCCAAGCGCTAAAGATGGCTGAGAAAACAAGGAACATAACTGCACTGGTAACCATTAGATTGAGACCACGGATAAGTTTATGTTTAAATCCACCTCCGAGCAAACCTTGTAATATGACACCTAACCCGACAAACCCAATAACAAGGGTCCACATAAATGTCCAAGACTCCCAATTTTCGGTCTGATTTTGATAATATAAGATTGCACCGATACCAGAGACCATCGCAGCTGGAATCGCCAATCCCGGAGCCCCCAAAATTACTCCAAGAAACAGGAGCAATACCCCTACACCAATTACGGTAATTGTCCAATCTGTAAACAGTTCAGAGATGACGGCCAACTCTGGGATACTGCGCTGCGCGATAAACCAGCCCCCAAGTAGGACTAATATCAATCCCAGGGCAAGTTGGGACCGTTTTTGTAAATTCATTATTTGTACTCCTTTTGTAATATTGTACATCGACACAACAGCATATTCTAGGCGCCTGACAGTTTCAATACCAGGGCGCAGATATTCGCTGACAAAGTGTGATCTGAGTGAAAGATAACAGAAATATCATTAAAATCTGCATAAATCAACGTCCAAAATTAATAGTGTCAAGTATCTAGTAGCATATTTATGATTGTATATTATTTACGGTTGTACATAAAAAAAGTTGCGGAAATTCAGCACTTTAATCATATAGACTTTTTGGCCTGCAATTTAATAATATTGCCTGTCTCTGCCGCTATGGAACTGGGTCAATATACCTGTCGAGCCCACGGTTACTTACAAAGGGGATAAAGCCCAAATCCCTCGCAGTCTCGTAAACCCAAGTCACATTTTCAGGTTCCAAGGCGTAGTCCACGGTAAAAACCGGCAAACCCTTTTGTTTGGCCATATCTAAATAATATAGATATTCCTGACTGCTGACATGCAGTGTGTTATCTGGAAATTCATCAAATTGACGTTGGCAAACATCCGAGAGGGATTGATAATAGTCATCTGTATCGATTTCAGCATCTGTACGAGGTAGGGCACAATCACCCTGCGGCTTGTTGTCTGCGCCACCATCGAACCAGACTTGCTCTTGTGCGATGGCATCAATCTTTTCTACGTAATCGTCGTGTTTGATCAAGTCTGCCGCATTTTGTGCTACAACCAAACAAGCTGGGCACCGCTTTTTTATAAAGTCACTTATATCTCCAACGAACCAAATCATTTCTTGTACCGGATCTAAGCCCTCGTTCTCCGCGAAATTGGCTACATTATCATCGGAGTAGGCTTCCACCCAATCCAAATATACACCATCGAAACCAAAATTTAGAATTTCGGATAGCAGGCCATCATTCGCCAGCCAAATTTCCTGCCACTCATCATACCAGTACGCAACCGGGAAGTTACCCTCCCAGCCATCCGGGTCAGCGCTTGTGATCCATTCCGGGTCTCCAATTTTCCAATTGGATTTCCAATAGGTGCGATAATCCTCCGCTTCGCCAATATCGATATAAGCCAGAACCAACTTATCGGTTGCATGCAGCCTATCGATCAGTTTTTTCATCGGATAGTCCTCATCCCCAACCACGGACGGAATGTTATCTAAAACCACCAAATCATAATCCGAGGCTACTATTTTATCTACGGTAGCATCATCGGGAATGTCTCCAATGAAATAAAACCAGCGCGTGACATCTTCGAGTTTTCCAGCCAGGGATAAGTCAATTTTTCTAGCGATATCCGATGGCCGAATTGTATTCCGGGCCCAGAAATCGGTGATGAGCGACTGTAAAGCGTTATCTATAACGGTAGCAGATTCCGGGTCTGGCCCGAAGCGGTAGTTAAATTCGGTCACATTTTGTTCCCATGCCTCCCAAGTCGGTTCCCAGGCCCAAAGCGCGTAATTCCAGCCATAGCCTTCGAAAATTTCCATCTGATCACGCATGAATTCGGCCGCCCCGGGCTCCCAGCGGACGACACCGTATTCGTTGACTGCTAATGTTATATTTTGTTCTTCAGCGTAATCAGCCGGGATGCTCAGCCAATCTTGCAACCATTCGCGGTTGAAATCGTCCAACTGGTCGTCATAATCCATATCAAAGCTACCAGGGTAGGTATTAAGCAAGGGAAATTCTTGGTGGGTGTATACATGCGGGAAATATTGGTGGAAGGTATACACAATCCGTTCAGCTTCAACGGGCTCGAGATAAGGCAGCCATTCGGGACCGCTATACCCGTTGCCACCCACTAAGACAGGCATATCCGGGTCTACAGCACGGATGGCCGCTACAATTGACGGGTACCAGGTATTCCAATCGTAGCCTGTATCCGCATACACCCTGTGGAAAGCATTCGGGTTCCATATGTCTAGAATTGCGTTCGAGTTAGGTTCGCACATTATGTCGTAGCCAACCACAATCGGGTTATCGCGGTAGCGCTGCGCGGTGAATTCCCACATATCTGCCCAGGCGGCTTTGGCAGCTTGATCGACCCAGACGGTCTCGATCAAATATTCTTCATCGAACCAGGTTCCCAAACCATCCCGTAGGATTGAAAACTCGCTGCGACCCGGCCCTGAACGAAAGGTGATCACAGCAAACATATCGGCCTGTGCAATCATCTCAAGCAAGTTGTCCAAATTGTCTACGGCGGCTTGGTCGACGACATAAGGTGGCTGGACTGTAAACAAACCTGAATGTGAAATGTTTACATAATTTGCCCCCAATTCTGAAAGCGCATCAATGTCCGCCTGAGTAAAAGGCGGGCCGAATGAACCCGTTCCCAAAAACTCTTCGCCATCCAGTTCGAGGTAGACCGGCCGCTGATAGATATTCGCGCCTCTCAATTGGGTGCCTTGAGACCACAAGGACCAGGCATCAAAGCCTGAGGCTGATCGAGAGCCTGAATCAAATTCAGGGGTAGCTGTGTGAATATTCGCCAATTCCTGTGAATCTTGGGATAATGAGAAATATGAACAGGCAAGCAATGAAATGGCCAAAAACAAAAATCGCCATGGTTTCACTTTTTTCAGATAGTCTCCTTGAGCGGTGCTCACTTTAAAAGTTCTTCAAGTGTAAGCCAGTCACCCGTTTTATCATCACATGTAGCTTTATTAAATAATAACCCATTTTCTAATAATCGATTTACTGCCCTATCCGTCGAATCCTTTCCCAAACGGAACAATTATTCATAGCTCTCATTTGGGCTGCACCCATATATTGGAAAAACAACTCCAGAATTTTAGCGCGTGCTTGGACCTCCCCAATCAAGCGTGCCTATTCAAGAAGAATAAGATAGTCGCTAGCAGTAAATTCATAGAGAAGGCATAATTCCATGCGCCAGCTTTAGCGATACCGATTGGCCTTATTTTGAAGTCAGATTGCAGGATTTCCTAATGCTTTGTTAAATTCAGAATCCTTGGCTTTTGTCTGGTGAGCTGTCGGGAGCACCTTGACGGTATATAAAGGGTCATTATCTAATTATGACCTCATAGACAAGCTTTGCGGCTTGCGATAGACGTCCATTTTCATATGGGACCAGAGAATCATC
>JASJYH010000007.1 GCA_030123675.1 Anaerolineae bacterium
GATCCATTTTAAGGATATTGTTGCTTTGAAATACGCTGAACTGGTCTATAACGGCTTATGGTTCACTCCGCTGCGAGAGGCACTAGATAGCTTTGTTGATAGCACCCAAGGCCCAGTTACGGGTATGGCGCGGCTCAAACTGTTCAAGGGCAATATTATTCCAGCCGGTCGGAAGAGCAAATTTAGCTTGTATCGCGAGGATTTTGCAACCTTTGGCCAAGAAGATGTTTACGATCAATCGGATGCTGAGGGTTTCATTCATTTGTATGGCTTGTCACTAAAGGTTCGGGCGCTTAACAAATTGCCTGTTGCCGGTATGGATCTGCCCAAACCCGATTACAGCCGGTTTAAGAGAGATTAATATGAGCCTCTGGGATGGTCGCTTTCGCGAAAACCTTGATGGAAACGCCTTTGTGTTGAATGCATCCATTGCATTTGATAAACGATTGGCGCAGCAGGATGTTAAGGGCTCGATTGCCTGGGCGGCAGCTCTTGCTCGGGCGGGTGTCTTAACAAAAGACGAATCAAAGCGCATCATCTCTGGACTTGAGGCTGTTGGCCTGGAATTCAAGAAGGGACTCTTCGCCCTTTCAGCCTCCGACGAAGACATCCACACCGCGGTGGAGCGACGCCTAGGAGAGCTGATCGGCTCACTATCAGGTAAGCTGCATACCGGTCGCAGCCGCAACGATCAGGTCGCAACCGATTTTCGCCTGTGGATGATGGAATCCCAGCCGGAACTGATTGGGGCTATAAAAGGCTTGCAAGCTACACTCGTGATGCTTGCTGAGGATAACCTGTCCACGTTAATGCCGGGCTACACTCACTTACAGCGCGCCCAACCTGTCACATTGGCACACTGGTTCCTGAGTCATTTCTGGGCGCTTCAGCGTGACCGCGAGCGCCTTGCCGATCTACATCAGCGAGTTGCCATCATGCCTCTTGGTTGTGGCGCCTTAGCGGGAACAGGATTTCCAATTGACCGCCAAGCTTTAGCAAAGGAGCTTGGCTTTGAAGCCCCCGCTCCCAACAGCATGGATGCTATCTCTGATAGAGATTTTGCGGCGGAATTTTTATTCTGTACAGCGATGATCGGAGTACACCTGAGTAAACTGGCCGAGAATATTGTTTTGTTCACCACGGCAGAGTTCGGTTTCTTCGAACTCTCGGATGCCTATTCAACCGGTTCCAGCCTGATGCCACAGAAGAAGAACCCTGATTTGTTCGAGCTGGCGCGCGGCAAAGCCGGTACATTAATCGGGCTGCTGGCAGGAGCCGTTGCGACCCTGAAAGGATTACCTTCAACATACGATAAAGATTTACAAGAAGATAAAGTGCCTGTTTTTCAGGCTTTCGACACATTAACAACGATCATGCCCGTACTGGCAAGAGCGCTAGAGACAATGACCATCAATGATGAGCGTATGCTGGCGGCGATTGACCCTGGAATGATGGCCACCGATTTGGCAGATTATCTAGTTCGAAAGGGCATCCCCTTTCGGGAAGCGCACAATCTAGTAGGTAATGCTGTCCGTGTAGCAGCCGAGAAAGACCTCAGCTTAAAGGACCTGCCCCTGGATGCGTATCGCCTACTTCTAACTGGCGAATCAAATTCTGAGAAAGAGTGGCAAGCTGAAGATGTGTTTGAGGCGGACTTATATCAAATATTTGACCCAATTAAGTCGATCGAAACGAAAAATGCAATTGGAGGCACCAGTCCCCAATCTGTAAAAAAACAAATTAAACGTGCAAAATCAATTCTTAAAGGAGAATAATTATGGCTAGTGTATCTTGCAATGAATGTGCCGCTGATATCATTTTGGCGGACGGCACCGAGGTGAATGAAATCATCGTATGCCCCGAATGCGGTGTCGACCTGGAGGTTATCTCGCTCAACCCCGCAAAGCTTGAGATGGCGCCCATGGAAGAAGAAGACTGGGGCGAATAGCACCTGAAATCAAAATAGATGAACGAGGATTTATGATATCGAGAGTTTATCCGTAATTGCTCAAATTTCAGTTTTTTATGTCATTGCGAGACCCCGTAGGGGTCGTGGCAATCTCAGGGCACATGGCAAACTTATGTTCCCAGATTACATGAGACTGCCGCGTCGGCCTTCGGCCTCCTCGCAGTGACATAACCCTCTGTTGAGAATTTAAAACATCTTTATTTTGAGCAATTACGTTTATCCACTGTAAGCTGAGGTTCTATGCAACGAAGACTTAAAATCGGCGTGCTGTATTCCCGAATGCGTGTAGAGGAGAAATGGATCTTTGCCGCGCTGGCAAAGCAAGGTCTTGACTATGTGCGATTGGACGACCGAGTGATTCATTTTGACTTGGAAGACCCAACACCTTGGCGGGAGTTTGATGCGGTGCTGGAGCGCTCGATCAGTTACAACAGCGGTTTGTATGCCTTGCGGATACTGAACGCCTGGGGTATACCGACTGTCAATACAGCAGCGGTAGCAGAAGTGTGCGGCGACAAGCTTACAACCTCAGTGATGCTGGCAAAAGCGGGTGTGCCGCAGCCACACAACAAAGTGGCCTTTTCGACCGCAGCCGCACTAGATGCGATTGAGGAATTTGGTTATCCGGTTGTGCTGAAGCCGGTTATTGGTTCGTGGGGACGCTTGCTGGCGAAGATCAATGATCGCGACGCAGCCGAAGCTATCTTGGAACATAAGTCTATATTAGGATCAGTACAGCATTCTATATTTTATATCCAGGAATTCATCAAAAAGCCCGGACGCGATATTCGGGTTCTTTTGGTTGGCGACAAAGTTCTGACTGCGATCTACCGTAAGTCTGAGCATTGGATCACCAACACAGCCCGGGGCGCTGAGGGCCAGGTTTTTTCGATCACACCAGAAGTTGAATCAATATGCTTGAAGGCAGCTGAAGCTGTTGGAGGAGGCATACTTGCAATAGATCTGGTTGAACACCCTGATAAGGGGCTGGTAGTCAATGAGGTCAATCACACAATGGAATTTCATTCGGCCCAACCAGTAAGCAGAGTGAACATTGCAGATGAGATTGTGAATTATGTAGTGGAAATAGCAAATGCAAGTAAGGAGGTTGTATGACCAGTGTTTCAATTATTGGCGCATCGGGATTTGGAGGCGGAGAGTTACTACGGTTGTTGCTAGCACACCCTGGCGTTGATATCAAGCAGGTTACCTCACGCTCTCACATGGGTGAGTATGTTTACCAGGTGCATCCCAATTTGCGAAAGCAAACGATGCTCAAGTTCAGCGACCCATCCCAGATTGAGGCAGTGGATGTTCTTTTTCTTGCCCAACCGCACGGAAAGGCACAGCAAAATATTACTCATTACGCATCGCTTGCGAAAAAAATCATCGATCTTTCGGCTGATTTCCGCTTACGAAATGCAGATGACTATGAACAATGGTATGGAGAACCGCATACCGCTCCGGATTGGCTTGGAAAGTTTGTTTACGGACTTCCTGAATTACACCGCGATGAATTAGCTAATGCTAATTATGTCAGTGGAGTTGGTTGTAACGCAACGGCTAGCATTTTGGCTCTTCTGCCACTTGTCAAAGCGGATTTGATCGACCTTTCTGCTTCTGTCATTATCGAGATCAAAGTGGGTTCCTCAGAATCTGGGGCATTAGGAAACATCGGATCACACCACGCCGAACGTGCTTCCGTTATTCGAACGTTTTCTGCCTTTGGGCATCGTCACACGGCCGAAGTAATCCAGGAGTTAGGCCTGGACAATATTTCTCTGACCATGACAGCCGTAGACTTGGTCCGAGGTGTGCTGGCAACGGCACATGTTCAAGTAAGGTCAGGTGTGAAGAACAAGGATCTTTGGAAAGCATATCGGAGCATAGCAAAAGAGAATCCGTTTGTGCGCGTGGTCAAGGAACAACGCGGTATTTATCGTGTTCCAGAGCCCAAAATATTGGCAGGCTCAAATTACGCTGATATTGGCTTTGAGTTGGACGAGTCAACCGGCCATATAGTTTCGATATGCGCAATTGATAACCTCATGAAAGGATCAGCTGGTTCAGCCGTGCAGTGTATGAATCTCATGCTGGGTCTGGAAGAGAACGTCGGACTGGAATTTGCAGGGTTGCATCCCATTTAGGTAGGGTAATTTTTTATGATCACAGTGGAGCAGAGATGGGTCAATCAATTATTGTTGTAAAGCTCGGTGGCACAGAAGGGGTGGACTTTTCCGCTATATGCGCTGACGCCGCCGAGAGTTTCAAATCGGGACAGAAGTTGATCTTCGTACATGGCGGCTCGTCGGAAGCGAACGCCCTGGGCGAATCACTAGGAAGGCCACCAAAATTTATTACTTCGCCATCAGGTTATACATCACGCTATACCAACCGCGACACTCTTGAGATTTTCCTGATGGCAGTCAATGGTAAAGTCAACTCGCTGTTGGTTGAGCAATTACAAATGTTAGGTATTAATGCTTTTGGCTTGAGTGGTTTAGATGGGAGACTGATTCAAGCTACACGTAAGGCAGCCATCCAATCTGTGGAAAATGGCAAGCGTAAAATCATACGGAACGATTACACTGGAAAAATTGAAGGTATCAATGTGGAATTATTAGAAAGTCTGCTTGAAGCCGGCTATTTGCCGGTCATTGCGCCGATAGCTGTCAGTGAGAAGGGGGAGGCGTTAAATATAGATGCCGATCGGGCAGCTGCGATGGTTGCTGCAGCACTCAAGGCCGATACATTATTATTGCTAACAGCTGTCCCGGGCCTGCTCAAGAATTTTCCCGATGAAAGTAGCCTGATCAAAAAAATGACCCAAACAGATTTAGAGCATGCCTTGGAAATTGCTCAAGGTCGTATGAAGAAAAAAGTTCTTGGTTCGCAAGAAGCTTTAAAGGGGGGCGTCGGGCAGGTCATCATCGCCGATGGGCGCGTAAAAACTCCGATTTCAAACGCCTTGTCTGGAAATGGAACTGTGATTAAATAAATACATTATTGTTTAGACAATATTATTCGGAAGTGCTATAATCGTTCGAATCTCAAAAAGGCATAGAAGTTAATGGCATTAGCGACACTTGTAATTGAAGACGGGACAGTACTCCAGGGTGAGGCCTTTGGTGCTGAAGCGGACTCAGTATTTGAGTTGGTTTTTAACACCAGCATGACTGGCTATCAAGAAATTCTGACCGATCCTTCTTATCGCGGCCAAGGAGTGCTATTTACAGTTCCTCACATCGGTAATGTGGGCATCAACAATGAGGATAACGAATCGTCCGCTCCTCAAATTTCAGCCGTAGTAATTCGTTCCCTGAGTCCAACAGTATCCAACTGGCGGGCAACTACTTCATTATCAGCTTGGTTAGCTGAAAATGAAGTCCCTGGAATCAGTGGCCTGGATACTCGATTCTTGACTCGCAAATTGCGGGATGATGGCACAAAAAAAGCCGCCATCTCGACAAAAGGGACAGATCCACAGACACTTCTTAAACGCGCTCGAGATTGGCCGGGCCTGGACGGATTGGACACTGTCCAGGAGGTAACCTGTAAGAAACCCTACGTATGGGCAGGGGATAATGGAGATAAATGGATTTCTCAATCTTCAGAAACCACTGATAAACCCATCGAGCATATCGTTGCCTACGATTTCGGGATAAAGAGAAATATATTGCGTCACCTTGCCAGTGCAACCGAACAGGTTACCGTTGTTCCGGCAAATACATCGGCAGAACAGGTGTTGGCCCTGAACCCCAAAGGAATAATTCTTTCTAATGGGCCCGGGGATCCTGCAGGATTACCATATGCTGTCGAAGCAGTAAAAGAATTACTCGATAGTGACATACCTATTTTGGGAATTTGTCTGGGTCACCAACTGATTGGCAGAGCATTGGGGGCTGAAACCTATCGGTTAAAATTCGGTCACCACGGGGGCAACCACCCCGTCCAGCATTTGCCTTCGGGTAAGGTTTTAATTACAGCCCAGAACCATAACTTTTGTGTCACAACCGGAGACCTTAACCCTTCAGATGTAGTGATCACATACAAAAGCCTCAACGACGATTCGCTGGAAGGATTCCGTCTGAAAAATAAACCGGTACTTAGCGTGCAATTTCATCCCGAAGCAGCCCCCGGACCTCACGATGCCCAATATATATTTGGGTCCTTTTTCACACTGATCCGCGAAGTGGCTTATGCCTAAACGGACGGATATTAAAACCATCTTGGTGCCTGGCTCTGGCCCAATTGTGATTGGACAAGCCGCAGAATTTGATTACTCGGGTACCCAGGCTGTCAAGGTATTACGTGAGCAGGGGTACCGAATTGTCCTAGTAAACTCAAATCCGGCTACCATCATGACGGATCCAGAAATCGCAGATGCAACCTATATCGAGCCCCTAACCTTAGAATCTATGACGGCCATCATCGCTCAAGAAAAGCCGGATGCCATGCTGCCTACCGTTGGTGGTCAGACCGGATTAAATTTGGCGCTGGAACTCAGTGAAAACAACGTACTCGAGAAATTTGGTGTGCAATTAATCGGCGCGAATCTGAACGCAATCAAAGCTGCCGAAGATCGCATGTTATTCCGGAAAACCATGCTGAAAGCCGAGATTCCAATTCCGAACGGTGGCCCTGTCTATTCGCAAGACGAAGCCACTGCTCTGATGGAGAAGATAGGCTACCCGGTTTTGGTTCGAGCCTCATTTGCCATGGGAGGCGCTGGGGCAGCCTGGATCTACACTCATGCCGAGTTAAAGGAAGCAGTTCGAAAGGCCATAGCCGAATCGCCCATCAAACAGGCTTGGCTGGAAGAATCCGTCATGGGCTGGAAAGAATTTGAATTGGAAGTAATGCGCGACAGCGCCGATAATTTTGTTGTGGTTTGCTCTATCGAAAATCTTGACCCAATGGGAATCCACACCGGCGATAGTATTACCATTGCACCTGTCCAAACACTGACTGACCGTGAATACCAAAATTTACGTACCTTGGCCTATCGAGTGATGGGAGCCGTGGGTGTGGAGACAGGTGGTGCAAACGTGCAATTTGCTGTTGATCCAAAAACTGGCCGCGCATTGGTGATCGAGATGAATCCGCGCGTCAGCCGTTCTTCAGCGTTAGCATCCAAGGCCACCGGATTTCCTATCGCTAAGATTGCAGCTCTGGTTGCTGTAGGGTTCACTCTTGATGAGATTCAAAATGACATAACCAGGCAAACCCAGGCAGCCTTTGAACCGTCGCTTGATTATGTTGTTGTTAAAATTCCTCGCTGGGCATTTGAAAAATTCCCTGGTGTTGACCCCACCCTGGGCCCGCAAATGAAATCTGTTGGCGAGGTCATGGCGCTCGGTCGTACCTTCCCAGAAGCCCTAAATAAGGCGGTTCAGTCACTAGAAATTGGGGTTGATGCAATCGATGGAAGCGGACCGGATATCGAAACGGCCGATCAGCAAGTGGACCTGGAAGCCCTCCAAATTCCCACGGCAGACCGGCTCTTTAAAGTCTATCGTGCCCTGCGGGCAGGTACTTCCCTAGCGGAAATCGCTCAAGCTACGAGCTATGATCCTTGGTTCCTTTCTCAGATGAATGAAATCTTAAATTGCGAGTCCCAGATTGCGAAACTTCGAATACTCTCTGAAAGCGGAAGTCAGAGGGATGAAAATAAACGCCTGCTCCATAAAGCAAAGAAAATGGGTTTTTCTGACTCGTATATTGCCCGGATTCAGAACTCAGCCTTCGACCTTCATCTTTCAGCCCTTGACATACGAAATATCCGAAATGAATTGGGCATTAATCCAACTTTCCAGCGCGTAGATACCTGTGCAGCTGAGTTCGAAGCCCAGACACCCTATCTGTATAGCTCTTATGAAATGGATGACGAGGCCCGTCCAACCGAAAAACAAAAGATCATGATTCTGGGGGGTGGACCCAACCGAATTGGCCAAGGTATCGAATTTGATTATTGTTGTTGCCAAGCTTGTTTTGCACTAGCGGAGTTGGGCTATGAGACTATTATGTATAACTGCAATCCAGAAACTGTCTCAACCGATTATGACACCGCAGCGCGACTCTATTTCGAACCCTTGACCCTGGAACATGTCTTAAATGTTATCGATCGTGAGCAGCCCGAGGGAGTGATTGTGCAATTTGGGGGCCAAACTCCTTTGAATTTGTCGGCCGGACTGGAAGCCGCGGGGGTAAATGTAATAGGCACCCCCCCCAGCGCCATACAGCTCTCGGAAGATCGGGAAAAGTTTGCCAAATTACTGATCGAGCTAGACATCCCTCAGCCAGAGAACGGGATTGCCCGCTCGCTGGACGAAGCTCGTCAGGTTGCGGAAAAGATCGGTTATCCGGTTTTGGTGCGACCATCCTTTGTCCTAGGTGGACGAGCTATGGCATTGGTCGAGCGCGAAGATAGTCTAGCAGGAATCATCGAGAAAGCAATCGAAGCCGCCCCAGGGCAGCCTATCCTAATCGATAAATTTATGGAAGATGCTTTTGAGATCGATGTGGATGCTCTGGCTGATGGCAAGCAGGTGGTTATTGGCGCTGTGATGCAACATATCGAGGAAGCTGGTGTGCACTCGGGCGATGCTGCTTGTGTGTTGCCACCTTATAAGGTCAGCGCTTACCATCTATCGATCATGAGCGAATATACAAAAAAACTAGGGCTTGCTTTGGGCGTACGCGGCTTGATGAATGTTCAGTTTGCTCTAAAAGATGAGATAGTGGTAGTGTTGGAGGTTAATCCGCGAGCGTCGCGCACGGTACCATACGCCAGCAAAGCCACCAGATTAAATCTTGCTTACATTGCAGCTCAGGTAATTGTTGGGAAAACGCTTTCTGAGTTGGGCGTGCTTGAAGAGCCACGTGTTGATGGTTTCTTTATAAAAGAAGCGGTGCTGCCCTTTAAGAAGTTGCCTGGCTCCAGTACATTGTTGGGCCCTGAGATGCATTCAACGGGCGAAGTGATGGGGCACGCCTCCCATTTCGGACATGCGTTTGCCAAATCACAGATTGCGGCGGGGATGCCTCTGCCGCAGACAGGTGCTGTACTGATAAGTGTAAATGATTACGATAAAAGCGCTGCTCTAAAATTTGCTCGTGACTTGCATCGCCTGGGCTTCAAAATTTATGCCACACCGGGTACAGCCGATTTTATCAAGCGTGTGGGCATTCCTGCCATAGCGGTTAATAAGGTGGCGGATAAATCACCACACACCGTCGATTTGATCCGCAATGGAAAAGTGCAACTCATCCTGAATACACCGCTTGGGCCAAACGCTCATTTCGATGGTGCCGAAATCCGAGCTGCCGCTAATTTGATGGATATACCTTTATTAACTACTTTGTCAGCTGCGGCTGCGGCCGTATCTGCAATTCAAGCAGTAAAAAAGAATGAGTTACGCTACCGTAGTTTGCAAAGCCATTATTCTATAAAGCAAAGGTAAAAGATGAAACCATCCAACATTATAGAAATCGAATCAAAACACACTTCCGGACTATATAAGAAGCAGCCATTTGTTATAGTTCGAGGTGAGGCCGCATTATTATTTGACATGGAGGGGAACAGTTATCTTGATTGCACATCCGGTCACGGGGTGGCCAATCTCGGTCATGCCCATCCCAAAATTGCTGAGGCCCTTGCCAAGCAATCCACCAAGCTGATAACGCTTTTTGAGACATTCCCAAATGATCAGCGTGCAATGCTTATGAGTAAGATAACCTCTCTGGTCCCCGATCTCGAGCGAGTCTTTTTCTGTAATTCAGGTACGGAAGCGGTGGAAGCTGCTCTCAAATTTTCTCGATTGTCAACCGGACGTTCTGGAATCATTGCCAGCATGCGTGGATTCCACGGGCGCACGATGGGTGCCCTTTCTGCTACCTGGAACAAACACTATCGCGAGGCTTTTGAACCTTTGGTTCCCGAATATAGTCATGTTCCATTTAATAATATCGACCGCCTTGATGGGGCTGTCACTGACCAAACTGCTGCTGTGCTTCTGGAAGTAGTTCAGGGGGAAGGCGGCATTTACCTAGCAAATCCAGAGTATCTTGAGGCTGCCAGGCGTTTTTGTACCGAAAGAGGCACGCTGCTTATTTTTGATGAAATCCAAACTGGGTTTTGCCGTACAGGTAAAATGTTTGCCTTTCAACATTATGACATAACGCCAGATATGATATGTGTTGCCAAATCATTGGCCGGAGGTGTCCCAATTGGAGCAGTCTTGATTGGACCAAGCGTTCAAGGGTTCAGTGTGGGCCTGCATGGCTCTACCTTTGGGGGTAATCCTTTGGCATGTGCCGCAGCCAATGCAGCCCTGCAGGTTATGGAAGACGAAGACTTGGCCCGCCAAGCTGAGGAAAAAGGGGAGTATTTGATGGATAAACTTAATGAACTTAATACTCCCATCATTCGTGAGATACGCGGGCTTGGTTTGATGATTGGAATCGAGCTAAAACAAAAAGTGGCGCCTTTCATGAAGGCATTGCAAGATCGGCGAATTCTTGCCCTTAATGCCGGCCTGAGCATAATCCGCTTGCTACCGCCTTTGGTCATCACATACGAGCAGATCGATATGCTGGTAGATGCCTTGAGCGATGTACTTGTACCCGGACAACATGAAAATGCTGGCTGATATTTCCTTGCGCAAGAGGAACCTTCACCAATCTAAATCAATTTGGACGGGCACGAGCAGAAGATACTGTAAGAAATGACTGAATTTGATTTTTCTACCCTGATTGGATTGGTTGAGCATTACAGTCCCTCGGGGAGCGAAGAAGCTGCAGCCTCTTGGTTAGTTAAGCATATGTCATCGCTCGGGTTTGAGGCCTCGCTTGATGAAGTAGGTAATGCCCTCGGTGTAATGGGTACAGGCAATAAGCAAGTAATTCTTTTAGGTCATATTGATACTGTTCCCGGAGAAATTCCTGTGCAAGTGGAAAACGAAATTCTATTTGGGCGTGGATCAGTAGATGCAAAAGGACCACTCGCATGCTTTGTAGATGCAGTGGCACAAGTCGGCGTATTAGACGGTTGGCAGTTTGTAGTGATTGGCGCAGTTGATGAGGAACGCGATTCACTCGGAGCGCGCTTTGTGGTGGATCAATATAAACCAGATTTCGCTATTATTGGCGAGCCAAATAATTGGGATAGAATTGCGTTGGGCTATAAGGGTTCTGCATGGGCAAATATTACTTTAATCGGTGATCAAACTCATACAGCCAGCGGGGAGCAGACTGCTGCCGAAGCGGTGATCGAGATGTGGTCTGCAATAAAGAGTTTTGCAGAAGAATTTAATAGTGACAAGAAACGTGCTTTTGACAAAATACTGCCGACGTTGCGGGGCCTCGACTCAGGCGAGGATGGCTTTGAGCAATGGGCACGGATTAAGCTGGGTGTCAGATTGCCGGTGGAGATATCGCCGGAAGAATGGTATCTAAAATTAGAAAAAATTTTAATGACAAGCAATACATTTCAGAATAAAATGGAAAAGGTCGGATTTGCTATGCTGGCCTGGCAAAGTGAAAAAAACTCAAAGTTGGTTCGTGCATTTTTAAACGGTATCAGGCATGAAGGAGGTACGCCCCGTTTCGTCTATAAAACGGGTACGGCTGATTTCAATGTTGTTGCCCCCGTATGGAAGTGCCCTGCTATCGTGTATGGTCCTGGGGATTCTGCATTAGACCACACTCCAAATGAGCATTTGGCACTCGAAGAATACAAAAAGGCAGTTAGCGTTTTAGTAGGAATGTTTAATAATTTAACAAATTCCTAATATCACTTGCAGCTGTTTATTTAGTCCCTCTGCTATAATCTCGCCATGATCCTAATCACAGGGGCAACAGGGTTTGTTGGACAAGTCCTTGTGCGCCAGCTCTTCGATTCCGAATACCCAGTGCGAGCAATGTTGCGTCCTTCGCCGCATACGCCACGGTTGCCCCTGGGTGTACAAGTGGAAGTCGCTGTGGTTGGCCTCGGAGATGTGCGCGGTCTGCGGGCTGCTTTCCGTGATGTAGATACCATAATTCATCTTGCCGGCGCAGAACATCAAGGCCACAACGCCGATCTTTTGGCAACCGATATTCAGGGTACACAAAATTTGGCACAAGCTGCAATACAAGCCGGTGTGGGGCGTATCATTTTTTTAAGCCATATTGGCGCAAATCGGGCTTCTGCGTTCCCTGTACATAAGGCTAAGGGCATAGCAGAAGAGCACATCCGCAAATCCGGAATTCCTCATACAATTATTCGCACCGCTATAATTTATGGGCCTAACGATCACTTCACCACTAGTCTAGCTAGCCTAATACGACGCTCACCAGGTATATTTCCTATGCCCGGTGACGGACAGACTCGCGTCCAACCACTTTGGGTGGAAGATCTTGTTACTTGTTTGCTTTGGGCTATGGAAAGTACTGAAACGATCAATCAAACTTACGAGATTGGCGGTAGCGAGTATTTCACCTTGCGACAGATATTAGAAATAATAATGAACATAACAGAAAAACGCAGGTTATTGGTATCTATGCCGACACCCTGGTTGCGAGCATTAGTGGTTACATTAGAGACATTTATTCCTAGTTTTCCCGCATCATCTTTTTGGATCGATTACTTTGCGGTTCACCGCACCTGTCCGGTTGACAACATGCCTCAGGCATTTGGGCTGATGCCAGCCCGCTTCACGTACCGCTTGGATTACCTGAAGCAGATCCCTTGGCACCTCCTCTGGAGGCAAAATATCACAAATACAATCTCAGGATTGGTCTCAAGAGTTCAGAACCTGTTACGTTCGACTCGCTAAATGGTATGACTGAATATACGATCCGTTTGCTTGAATCACCCGAAGATATGATCAATGCCGAAGAACTTCAGCGTACCGTTTGGCCTGGCAGCGAGACGGATGTGGTGCCTGCTCATCTTCTGATAACTGTGACTCATAACGGTGGCATTGTTATGGGCGCCTTCGTAAAAAACGAGATCGTTGGTTTCGTCTTTGGCTTCCCAGGGCTTGAATTCCTTCCTGATGGTCCACGTCCGAAACACTGCTCCCACATGATGGGCATTCACCCCGATTGGCGCAATTCCGGACTTGGTTTTGCGCTCAAACGTGCACAATGGCAAATGGTTCGCAACCAGGGAATCGACCATATTACCTGGACATTTGATCCAATGCTCAGTCGAAACGCATATTTAAATATCGCCAAACTGGGTGCCGTTTGCAATACGTACCGACGCTCAGAATATGGTGATATGCGGGACGAGCTTAACATCGGTTTGCCTTCCGACCGACTTGAAGTTGATTGGTGGCTCAACACTAGTCGGGTAGAACGCAGGCTGGGGAAGCGGGCTCGCGGAACTCTTAAACTGGATAAATATACAAAAGCTGAGCTCCAACCACTCTATTCGTTTGGTGGCGGAAATGAAAAACGGCCCCAGCCTCCCGAAAATTTAGGGCCTCTTGAGGGCTCGTTATTACTGGCTGAGATCCCATCAGATTTCCTGGCACTTAAAGCTGCTGATTTGACTCTGGCCCGTGATTGGCGATACTTCACTCGCGAGCTCTTTGAAACCGCATTTGAGAAAGGATATCTTGTTACAGATTTTATCTTTGACCAGGTTGAAGGGAGACCGCGCAGTCTATATATTTTAACGGATGGCGAAATCACTCTGGAAGATCAAGATTAATAGGGTTTGTCGACAAGACAAATTCGATTTACGATATTCCGATCGAGTTGGAAATATAAAAAGTCGGCCAAGTAGGGCCAGCTATACTGTTGGAAATAGCAGTATAAGTAAAAAATGCTATTGGCGTCGGTTAGACTGTGTGTGAGTTGGGGCTTGCGCACTCAAACCAATTGGATGGTAACTGGGTTCCCTTTGAGATGATCGCTCACACGATGCAGACGATAATGGCTTTGGCGCTGGGCGAACATATACGGGAGTAGCTGCACGATTGGTCTGCATAACCGAATGTTGAGTACGCTGTCGGTATGGACGTTCGCTTGCCAGGCTGAAAAGCTTGTCTCCTGCTATAGCAAAAGTCCCAATGATTAACACGCGGATCAACCAGACCATCACAGCCACAATTATAGGCACAAAACTGGCCATGGCTGATTTTCCAACCAGCACACCACCTTCCGATGTATGGTTAATAATAGCGATTGATACACCCCACCATGTGAGGGCGGCATTCATCGTAGCAGCTAGCAACCAGGCACCAAATAGGTACCAGACTTCAGCAGGTTCATTGGGATCATTTTCTGGTGTGAATAATCGAGCGATCCCGGCAAAATCAATGCCGCAGAAAGCCAAGGCTAAGATTGTTGACCACCTTAATCCGCCATAGCGCATATCACCTAGAATATCGCGCAATGCGAAATCGGTCGTTGAAAAATTGAAAACTTCAAATGCCAGTAATGCCCCAAGCAGGATTCCACCAAAAAAATACCGCGCCGAAGGGCAGCACCTTGGAAAAAGGGGAGCATTTGTATGGGGGCGGAATGCTTCATGGCAACCTCCTTTTGGAAAAGCCATGCCAGAGGGGTAACTCGTTTCTATTATAGAACAAATATTCTAATTGTCAAGAATGAAGGCGCTCTTTTCCAAAGTATTTTCTTTAGAAGCTGTCTGAAAACTACCATTGGGGTCACACTGAGCGACTGTAAGGAGTGAAGAGTCTGAATTCGGGCTGAAAATTCCCTTGAACCCTGAGATTCTTCGCCGCTCGCGGCTCACGCGTACCTGCGCACGGTGCAGGCAGAATGACAGGCAGAGGCAGAGTATTGGACTTTTCAGACAGCTTCTTAGAGTATGAGAAAAAAGGGATAGTAGAATCCCGAGTTGACCCTTCTATTAGATTACATGATTCAATTATGGATGGGCCATAAAGCGGTTAATTTCAAATATGCTAGACTGTAACTATTACAATATATTCCGCTCTTAAAATTAGGATATTTTTTTCTGGCGCTTGAGCCCGGAATTCGAAACCACCCCTTAATTGACTACATACAAATATCTGATTTTTGAAAACCAACATCCATACTTACTGGGTATACTATCTCGTAAAATGGGAATAAATTCCAATGTGGATCGAGAGAAAATGAAATTATGAAGGACTTGACTATCTTGTTTGGATTGCTAGGCCTAATATTTGTAAACCTATCAGCTTGTAGCCCTCCACGTTCTTCTGACCCGGTTACAGCGCCTGTGCCGGACAATCCAACCTTGATTCTAGCCACGACCACCAGCACACAGGATTCCGGTCTGCTAGATGTGTTGATTCCTTTGTTTGAGGGGCAGTCAGGATATACGGTTAAAACTATTGCTGTGGGCACCGGCGCAGCCTTGAAAATGGCAGAGGAAGGAAACGCTGACGTATTGCTCGTGCATGCACCTGATGCTGAAAAAAGGCTGATGGAAGCAGGTTTCGGTAAGGATCGTGTATTAGTCATGCATAATGATTTCGTTATAGTTGGCCCGGCCAATGACCCGGCTGGTATCAATGGTATTCTTATCCCAGCAGAGGCCTTCTCACTGATCGCCGAATCTGGATCCCTATTTGTTTCGCGTGGTGATGATTCGGGTACGAACAAAAAAGAATTGAGTATCTGGAGCAAAACTAACTTTGATCCAAATGCAGAAAAACCTGACTGGTATTTGGAATCTGGTCAGGGTATGAGCGCCTCCCTGATCATTGCATCTCAAAAAGAAGCCTATACGCTTACAGATCGAGCCACCTTTCTAACAACGAAACAGAACCTAAGTTTGGAGATTACGACAGAAGGTGATGGTGAGTTATTAAATATTTACCATGTCATCACTGTCAACCAAGAGGCTTGGCCTACAAGCAATTATGATGGAGCAAAAGCATTTGTCAACTTCATTACCCATCCTGATATACAGTCTGTTATTGCTATATTCGGATTGGACCAATATGGTCAGCAGCTTTTCTTCCCGGACGCAGATAAAACAGATGCAGACTTAGGGTTAGACTAAACACGTTTTTGTTAAAATGTGGGTTGTATACTTTTCCAAGGGAATCTATGATTTTCGACTCTGAAGTTCTCCAAATCACTGTACTGTCGCTACAAATAGCAGCGCTTTCAACGGGCATCAGTTTACTCTTCGGTCTGCCTATTGGAACGGCCCTGGCGTTGGGGAAATTCCCTGGGCGCTCCATTTTTCTAAGTCTTGTCAACACGGGTATGGGATTACCGCCTGTGGTTGTCGGATTGTTTGTCGCCATGATGTTATGGCGTTCTGGCCCGCTGGGTGAATTGAAATTGATTTATACGCCCTTGGCAATTATTATTGCGCAAACCGTTATCTCAGCGCCTGTAGTCACTGGCCTGACTTCCGCTGCGCTTCAATCACTTAATCCACATCTGCGACTGCAACTTTATGGGTTGGGAGCATCTCGTACCCAAATGATTTTGATGTTATGGCGAGAGGCGCGATTGCCCTTGTTGGCTGCTCTTATGGCTGGTTTTGGCGCTGTTATCTCGGAAGTAGGGGCTTCGATGATGGTAGGAGGAAACATCCGCTACCAAACGCGGGTGTTGACCACTGCAATTGTATTGGAAACTGGCAAAGGGAACTTTAACTTTGCAATCGCCTTGGGTGTACTTCTGCTTGTTATCACATTTCTGATTAACTGGGCATTAACCTCGATTCAACAAAGGGCTGCACGCCGATGACAGCCCTGCTTGAAATCCGTGATCTGCTCATTGAACGCCTTGGAAAAATCGTTCTTTCTGTACAAGAATTGGATATTAATAAAGGTGAGGTCTTGGCTGTTGTCGGTCCTAACGGTGCCGGAAAAAGCACATTGCTACTCACACTTGCGCGCCTGCTCCACCCTAAAACCGGAGAAATTCGTTTTAGGGGTATCAAGGCTAGGGATGAGTCGGATTTGTCATACCGACGAAGAATTGCGCTGGTTTTGCAGGATCCACTATTGTTGGATATGTCTGTTTTCGATAATGTTGCGTCTGGTTTGCGTTTTAGAAGAATGGAAAGAAGCAAAATTAAACCGCTTGTCGATACTTGGTTGGACAGACTTGGAATTTTGGATCTAAAAACCCGGCGCGCAACAGAGATATCCGGCGGAGAAGCACAGCGAGTAAGCTTGGCGCGTGCATTCGTGTTGAAGCCCGATTTGCTTTTGCTCGATGAACCTTTTTCGGCCTTAGATCCCCCAACCCATGAGCGCTTATTAACAGAGATTAAAACCTTGCTAATTGATACCCACACTACAACTGTTTTTATTACTCATGATTTGAATGAGGCAACCCGCCTTGGGGAGCGTATGGCGATTATCTTAAATGGCGTACTCAAACAAACAGGGACTCCCGAAATGATAATGCACGATTCTAAAGACCCCGAAATTATTGCATTTACCCGGCAATAATCTTTCGTAGCAAATTACCACGAGTATATGCGGGGTTGCGTAAAACAATTATCGGGGTGAAAGACGCAGGATCTGACCGCCGTATGTCGCGATAAAGATTTCACCGAATTCATCCTGTCCGAAAGATGTGATGTTGCCTCCCGCACCAAACAGGATTAAATTCTGCCAGCCAGCCTCGGAGTGTATCAGACCCCAAACGGTTCGCGTGCAATAATCACCATAGAAGTAGATTCCGTTCCATTCAGGCATGCTGCCGCGATAAACATACCCACCCGTCACAGAACAGCCCTGGCTGTGGTCATATTCGGCCACTGGATCTACCAGCTGAAGCCCCTCAGGAGGAGTACCACTGAAGGGATGCGCACCTTCAAAATATTTCCAGCCGAAATTCAATCCTCCAGGTGAGCCTGCTGGAAGAAAATCGATCTCCTCCCACTCACCCTGACCAACATCGCCGATGAAAAGATCGCCAGTAAAGGTATCAAAGGATATCCGCCAGGGGTTGCGCATGCCATAAGCCCAGATCTGATTTCCAAATGGATTGTCAGGTGGGATGGCATAAGGTTCTGCGGAGTCCACATCCAGGCGCAAGAGTTTGCCTAGCAAGGTATCCAAATCTTGCCCGTTATTGAAGGGGTCGGCCGCAGAGCCGCCATCACCAACGCCGATATACAAATAACCATCTGGGCCGAATGCAAGTGCACCACCGTTGTGATTTGGAAAAGGTTGGTTGATTGTTAACATAGGCAATCGAGAACCATCATCAGCAACGTCCGGATCGACTGTTACTGTGAAGCGATCAATTTGAGCATGTCCCTGGTTGTTTGTGTAATAAAGATAGAAATAGCCATTTCCGACATAGCTTGGGTGAAATGCCAATCCCAAGAGCCCTTGCTCATTACTGCTGCTTCCAACCAGAGACACAATATCCAAGAAAGGCTCAGGAAATAAAAATCCGTCTTTAATTATTTGGATTCGGCCTTCCTTTTCGAGCACAAATAATCGACCAGTGCCATCGTTTGCATTTCTTAATTCTACAGGGCGGTCAAGACCAGTAATAATAGTTTCCCAAAAATAATTGTCCGGGTTCGGAAAGGTCACTACCTTTGGGATAGGCGAAGGGATTATTGGGGGCTTAGTGGCTGAAATCTCAGAAATGGATTCTGCAGTGGGTTGAATTACTGTTGCTATAGCGGCAGCAGGCTTGGACGTGGGAACAGGCGGGATTGTTTGCGAGGTAAACAAACATGCCATTGTTGATAAGCCAATCACTCCCAAAAAAACATGTCGTCTAAGTATCCTTTTATTCCTTATCGTCTATGTCAACGGCTTCAGCATCCACGACTTCTCCCTGATCGTCCATCTCGTCCATATTGCTGGAGAGACTCTTCATATGTTCCTCCACGATATTGGGTGGGCAAAATTCCACGAATAAATAGGCTCCCAGTGAAACAATCGCAATATCATCAAGCGCACTTACTCCGGGGATTAAGGGGATCAGATCAATTGGAGAGATCAGATATGCTAGGGAAGCAAAAGGAAGCAGCTTGAGAAGAGGATTGATGCGTTTGTCACCCATTAAACGTACAATAAGCTTGAATCTTAGTACCAAGTCACGCAAGACACCACCGCCCGCCGGAACTACCAGATCACCGGATTTTTTCTTTGCCATGTAATCCTCCTCGAATTGAGTTGTTTTTATTATAAAGCAATGTCAGGAAATATTCAGTAAGAATCTGCTCGTAGTCTGGTGAGAAACCTTTCACTTTGTTCACACCGGCCTCCCCGTTCGAGCCGAAAGCCCGCCGCCGTCCGTCGCGAGCGTCGAAGATGCTGCGTGAGGCTGACAAGCAATTATGTTTTCGGCTTTAGGCACTCCCTGAAATACTCAACAATGTAAATATTAAGATATTGAATCCGGGCTCATATTGGGGATATTTTTGATGTTATAAGGAGTGACCTGATAAACATAATAATTCAGCCAATTCGCGTATAACAGATTGGCATGACTTCGCCAACGTACCTGAGGTGGGCGTGAAGGATCATCCTTTGGATAGTAATTCTTAGGTACGTTGATAGGTTTCCCTTGATTTACATCCCGATCATATTCACCTTTCAATGTAAGCGGGTCATATTCCGAGTGCCCGGTAACGAATACATGCCTTCCATTGTGGGAAATGGCCAGATATACGCCTGCTTCTTCTGAAACGGCGAGCAGCCTTAGATCATGAATTTTTCGAATATCCGTGGCACTGACTTCTGTATAACGTGAGTGCGGCGCCATAAATATATCATCAAATCCACGCAGGAGTTTTTCGTTTCGAGCAAGGACCTTATGTTCGAAAACGCCGAATACCTTCTGAGGTAGAGGATATTTCGGGATTTGATAACGATGGTAAAGCGCTGCTTGGGCACCCCAACACACGTACAAAGAAGAGTATACATTGGTCTCTGCCCAATCCATGATGGTGGTGAGTTCGTCCCAATATTCCACCTCTTCAAATGCTAAATGTTCGATTGGTGCGCCGGTGATGATTAGGCCGTCGAATTTTTCATTTTTTACTTTTTCCCATGTACGGTAGTGTGCAAGCAAGTGGTCTTTGTTCGTGTTTTTAGGCTGATAGGTCGCTGTCTGGAGTAAAGTGATTTCTACTTGTAATGGGGAATTACCAAGCAGGCGCAATAATTGCGTTTCAGTCTCAATCTTGGTCGGCATCAGGTTTAGAATGGCGACCCGCATCGGACGGATATCTTGGGCCTGAGCGCGCTTATGCCCCATCACGAATATGTTTTCACTTTCTAAAGTTGCGCGGGCAGGTAGGGTTGAAGGGATTTTTACTGGCATAACTGCTCCTATCCTAACGCTTGATTCAGGTCCCAAAGGATATCGTCGATATCTTCAATACCGATGCTCAAACGTACAAAATCAGGGCTGACTCCTGCTGCCAATTGTTCCTCTTCAGAAAGCTGACTATGGGTTGTACTAGCTGGATGGATAGCAAGTGATTTGGCATCACCCAGATTGGCTACATGGCTGAAGAGTTTCAGATTGTTGATAAAATTCGCACCAGCTTCACGCCCACCTATAACCCCAAAGCCAAAAAGAGCACCGGGGCCTTTGGGCAAGTATTTTTTTGCTAATTTGTGGTCGGGATGACTTTTCAAGCCTGGATATTTTACCCAACTCACTTTTTCATGTTGTTCCAAGAACTCTGCAGCCGCTTGTGTGTTTTGTACATGTCGTTCTAAGCGCAAGGAAAGGGTTTCCAATCCTTGTAAGAACAACCATGAGTTAAAAGGGGACTGACATGTTCCTATATCACGAAAAATCCCTGCGCGTGCTTTGGATATGAAAGCCAATGGCCCATAATCGTCTGCATAGGAAATGTTGTGATAAGAAGGATCGGGCTCGGTGAAATTTGGAAAACGCTTATGGTTCCAGTTGAAGTTACCCCCATCGACTATAACCCCCCCTATGGATGTGCCATGTCCACCAATGTATTTGGTGGTTGAGTGGGTAACGATATTTGCACCCCACTCAAACGGGCGGCACAGATAAGGTGTTGCCAGCGTATTATCGATCATTAATGGAATGTGGTGTTCCTGAGCAATCTTGGCTACCTCTTCAATGGGGAAAACGTTCACCAAAGGATTGCCAAGTGTCTCTCCATAAATGATTTTGGTATTTTCTTTGATCGCGGTACGAAAGTTTTCCGGATCAGACGAGTCTACCAATGTTACATCAATACCGAGACGTGGAAAGGTGAATTTAAATTGTGTAACTGTGCCACCAAAAAGTGTTGAAGCCGAAACAATGTGGTCACCTGCCTGGCAAATGGTAAGAATTGCAGTTGCCTGTGCTGCTTGCCCTGAGCTAACTTCAATGGCCCCCAAGCCTCCTTCAAGGTCTGTAATCCGTTGCTCAAGTACATTACTCGTTGGGTTTCCGAGGCGAGTGTAGATGTTGCCCGGTTCTTGGAGAGCAAACAGACGCGCGGCACGCTCCGTGCTTTGGAGATCATATGCCGAGGTCTGGTAGATCGGTACGGCCTGTGCACCGGTGGTCGCTTCTGGGGTGTACCCAGAATGAAGCTGCCGGGTGGTAAATCCAAATTTTCGTTCAGGTTGGGTCATAGGAGCCTCCTCTTTAATAAATTTTCGCCCTGTACCAAGAAGAGGGAATTAATAAACCTCTTCCGGAATTCAAGAAGAGGCAGTGCGCATCATCTTATCTTCCAGAGTTCTCTGCCGGAATTGGCACCTTAACCTTAATTGGGTCTGGTTGCCGAGGCTTCATAGGGCCGGTCCCTCAGCCTCTCTGGATAAGAGCGAGTTTACAAATATCTGAATAAGTTTTATCATATCAAACAAGTAGAGTCAAGTCGGCGATTAATCCCGGGATTTTATCAGACAACATTTCTAAGACATTGATTTGAGTTTACGGGTTGAAATCGGAAAAATTGTCCGAACTCCGATATGAGGTAGGAAGTAGACTATATAATAAATGGATGACAACCGCCTACGCCTTCGTCCAGGCCCCACAGCACAAATACCCTGACCACCCTGAACGACCAGGCCGGCTGGCCAAACTTATCCCAAAACTTGATTCTTTTCAGGCTGAGAAACTTGAAGCGGTCCCTGCCAAACACGAAGATATCGCGCGTGTACACTTACCCGGCTTTATCATGGAGCTTGAGCAAATCTGCCGCGAGCAGGCACCCAGCGTTATTGATTTTGCGCCCACATACGTAACACAAACCTCGTTTGAAGATGCCATGCTGGCAGCAGGAGCGACTTTGGCCTGCGCGCGCGCCGTCATCTCTGGGAAAGCGGATAATGCATTTGCAATTGTGCGGCCTCCAGGGCATCACTCCGAGCCAGATAAGGCCATGGGTTTTTGCCTATTCAACAACGTGGCAATCGCGGCTCGAGACGCATTGGCAAAGGGCCTGGAGCGAGTACTTGTGATTGATTATGATGCACATCACGGCAATGGCACCCAGGCGGCATTTTTAGAGGATGAACGTTGTGCCTATCTTTCTACACACCAGGCTGGAATTTATCCTGGAACTGGAAATCTAACCGATGCACCGAATGCAAAAAAACGCATCGTAAATGTACCTTTACCGACTCGTACTGGAAATGATTCTTTCGGAAAGATAATTGATGAAATTGTTCAACCAACAGTGGAGGCATTCAAGCCCGAAATGATATTCGTATCTGCAGGATTTGATGCACATTGGAGCGATCCATTAACCGCATTAGGCCTTTCATCCTCAGGGTTTTATAATATTTCCAAGCGCCTGGTGCATTTGGCCGAAGAGCACTGCCGTGGGAAAATAGTTTTTGTGCTAGAAGGTGGGTATGATCCCACCAACGTAGCCAATGGATGTGAAGCAGTCTTCCTTGCGCTAACACGTACAGGGGACAGCTTTGATGCAGGCGATCCCAGCCCGCATGCGGAACCGGAGATCGAGCCGCGCTTGGAAGAAGTTCTCAAGTGGCACGGATTCTGAAATCATTTTCATGTTGTATATGTACAAGTAAGGAGGCAAAATGGTGCGTAAAAGCAAAGGTTTTGTAGAGTTGGAATGGACCTGCCCCAACTGCGAGACGCGCAATAAGGGATCAATAAAAACCTGTGTGAACTGTGGTGGACCGCAACCTGAAGATGTGCAATTCGAAGCTCCAAGTCAGAAAAAGTTTGTCTCAGATGAGAAAGCTGAAGAACTGAGAAAACGCGGCGCAGATATCCATTGTGGATTTTGTGGGACCCGAAATCCATCTACAGCAGAGACATGCTCGCAATGTGGTGGTGATCTAAGCGAGGGGACTGCCCGCCAAGCTGGTCGTAAGATTGATATGGCGGAGGCAAAACTAGAGAAAATAACCTGTTCCAATTGTGGGACTGAGAATTCAGGTGCGGATGTCAACTGTCAGGAGTGCGGTGCAGCTTTAGCTCGTGCAAAGCGTCCTCCTCAGCCCAAAACTGCTACCGGTAAAAGACCGTTATCTAAAGCCGGTGCAGCGATCACCAAAAAGAAACCCAACTGGAAAATTTGGGGCGCCATCGGGGCCGGATTGCTGCTTTGTTGTGCAGCAATTGGCTTCCTGACCTTGGCTCCAATCTCGACCGAACAAGCAACTGTCTCTGATGTATATTGGAAGACTGAAGTGGCAGTTCAAGAAATCCGCCCGGTGGATTACGATGACCGCTCTGGAAGCCCACCTTCGGATGCTTATAATGTTTCGTGCTACACGGAAAGCCAGGAAGTGTGTGAGCAAACCACAATTGACCGCGGCGATGGTTTTGCCGAAGTGGTAGAAGATTGTCACACCGAGAGCCAAGAATATTGCGATTACACTGTGGATGAATGGACCACCATCCAGACCTACACACTCGATGGGCACGATAATTTCCCGGTCTACGAACAACCCAGCATGTCCAGTGATCAGCGGCTCGGAGACCAAAATGAAGATCTGACGGTCACCTTCAATTCAGAAAAAGGCGCAAAGACATATTCTCCTGCAAATGC
Organism: Anaerolineae bacterium; assembly: GCA_030123675.1. Classification (GTDB taxonomy): domain Bacteria; phylum Chloroflexota; class Anaerolineae; order Anaerolineales; family Villigracilaceae; genus JAABUE01. The sequence continues at coordinate 23,931 of JASJYH010000007.1, forward strand.
CACAGAGTTTCAGCAATATCAAGTTGGGTCAACATGGACACTAAGTTTGAATGCACTTGGTTCTGTGGTGGACATTAAAAAGTGAGATATTAAACTAAGGAATCCTGATGGCATACTATTTGGTTAAGGCCAAATTCCACAAAGACTTAATTGAAGAATTACGCTCCCAACTTGACAGCGGCGAGATTCAGCAAATGCGTCCATTTGGCACAGCCTTGCAATATAGTCTCGAGAACGCCCGCATTGATCAACCTGGTTGGGCAATCTGGGAAGAAGAAGACTATTGCAGACCACCGCTGGCCCAGGAACGTGCCGCAGTGCTTGACAGCTACTTCACCGATCTTAGTGTTGAGCCTGTCGAAAGAGATACTGGCTGGACCCAAATTGAATCCCTGCCAATGCTCTGGAGCAATTAGAATAATTTTTAAATATTTCCCACCCTAAGGTCTTTGGCGTAGTCAGGGCCAAATTCCCATAATCTTCGCCACAATAACATTTATGAATTAATTATCAATACTCCATGTGCTATTGGTGAAATCATGAACTTCAACGACTACCAACAAAAATCCCGCAAGACTGCGAAATACCCTGCCATCGGACATCCGGTTATTTACCCTACGCTAGGGCTGGCTAATGAGGCCGGGGAAGTGGCCGGTAAGATCAAGAAAGTCTTCAGGGATAAAGCCGGAGAGATCAACGACGAAATTCGCTCTGCGCTCAAAGCCGAACTCGGTGACGTACTATGGTACTTATCTCAAGTTGCATCCGAACTTGACCTGTCTCTCGATGAAGTAGCCGAGTACAACATTGATAAGCTTTATAGCCGGCTCGAGCGTGGCACGATCCGCGGTGATGGGGATAACCGGTAGATAGACCCAAATTTTGATTACATAAAACCCAAAAGAGAAATTCAATTAGTTTAAAGTTATTTTCTACAGTCAACTTTCAAAGCCGTAAAAAACTCTAACCTTATTCCAACGTAAAGGCTACCCTCTTTTTGGTACAATCACATACTGAAAGTTTTGGTCTGTAAGTGAGTAGGAGTAAAAACATAATGGCTGGTATGGAGCGTTTTACACAGCGTGCACGGCGAGTACTAAGTTTGGCCCATCAAGAGGCTGAAAGCGCTCGCCACAATAAAATTGGAACCGAACACCTGCTACTTGGACTAATGGAAGAAGAAGGTGGTGTCGCTGGACGTGTATTACGTGAGCTTGGTATGGGCTCAGATCGCATGCGCGAGATTGTTGTACGGATTTCAGGATCTGGTGATTACGCCGGAGGTAAGATTGAGCTTGCAACTGAAACCCAAAAAGTGCTTGAGCAAGCCGTTGAAGAGGCACGCCGTTTGGGGCATCACTATATTGGGACAGAGCATATTTTGCTCGGCCTAGCGCGCAGTGAAGGCGCCGCTATGGATGTGCTACGTAAACTTGGTGTCACACCTGACCAAATTCGACGTCAGACCCGCCGCGTGCTTAACGAAAGCGGCTCATCTGCCACACCTGCAATTCCTGTAAAGCGCGATTCTCAGAAACAATCTGGACAAAAATCCTCTTTAATAGACCAACTGGCAATTGACCTAACAGGTCAAGCCGAAGAAAAGAAACTAGACCCTGTCATCGGACGACAGACAGAGATTGAGCGCGTCATTCAAATCCTGGCTCGCCGCACGAAGAACAATCCTGCGTTAATCGGTGAACCCGGTGTGGGTAAGACTGCCATTGTAGAAGGTCTCGCCCAACGAATAGTCGAGGGCGATGTGCCTGCGCCTCTCATGAACAAACGTGTGCTGCAACTAGACGTTGGTTCTCTCGTGGCCGGCACCATGTACCGCGGCCAGTTCGAAGAGAGGCTCAAACGCATCATCGACGAGCTAAAGCAATCGGGCGCGGTTCTATTTATCGATGAAGTCCACATGCTGGTCGGCGCTGGGGCAGCCGGCTCCTCTGTAGACGCAGCTAACATCCTCAAGCCCGCACTATCGCGTGGTGAGTTACAGGTGATTGGCGCGACTACCCTGGATGAGTACCGCAAACACATAGAATCTGACGCTGCATTGGAACGCCGGTTCCAGTCTGTGTTTGTGGATGAACCCAATGAAGACGAGACTATCGAAATTTTAAAGGGCATTCGTAGTGCCTATGAAGAACACCATCATCTCGTGATTTCCGATGAAGCCCTTGAAGCGGCTACACAACTTTCATCACGCTATGTAACAGCGCGCTTCCTGCCCGACAAAGCTATCGATTTGATTGACGAATCATCTTCTCGTGTGCGCATGTATAAGAGCCCTGCGGCAAAAGAAGCCAAAGACCTGTTCAGCCAATTGCGCGAGGTACGTCAAAACCGAAGCCTGGCACAAGAAGATGGCAGCATAGAAGATGTAAAAGAATGGGAAGAAAAAGAAGTTGAGCTTGAGGCAAAACTTGAGCGTTTGCGGACTTCGTGGGACCGCGACAACAGCCCTATCGTTTCGGCAGAAGACATCGCTGAAGTAGTTTCCATGTGGACAGGCGTGCCGCTTATGCAAATGGCTGAAGAAGAAAGCGAACGCCTGCTAAAGATGGAAGAGGAACTGGCGGAAGACATTGTTGGCCAAGATGAAGCGATTACTGCCATCTCACGGGCTGTGCGTCGGGCACGCGCTGGGCTGAAAGATCCGCGCCGTCCGATTGGTTCGTTTATCTTTCTTGGACCAACTGGTGTTGGGAAAACCGAATTAACCAAAATGCTAGCCAAATTTATGTTTGGCAGCGAAGATGCAGCCATCCAACTCGATATGTCCGAGTTTATGGAACGTCACACAGCTTCACGTCTGGTTGGAGCGCCTCCAGGATATGTCGGTTACGATGATGCCGGTCAGCTCACAGAAGCGTTACGCCGACGTCCATACTCAATTGTCGTCTTCGATGAAATAGAGAAAGCTCATCCTGAAGTGCACAATATGTTGCTGCAAATCATGGAAGAAGGCCATCTCTCAGATGCGCGCGGCCGTAAAGTAGATTTCCGCAATGCCATCATTGTCATGACTTCCAATATCGGCGCGGACGTGATCCGTAAGCAAGGTTCACTTGGCTTCCAGCTTAAGCGTGACGAAGAAACTGAAGAACGCCTGTCATATGATGAAATGCACAAGAAACTAACCGAACAACTCAAACGCTCCTTTCGGCCCGAGTTTATTAACCGGGTCGATAGCGTGGTGATATTCCGGGCTCTGAACAAGGAAGATATCAAACATATTGTCACACTTGAATTGGATAAAGTTTCCAAGCGCTTAGAGGAACACAACCTTACACTGACAGCTTCGGAAGAAGGTCTCGCTATGTTAGCAGAACTGGGCTACGATAGTGAGTTTGGGGCTCGCCCATTGCGACGAGTCATACAACAGAAAGTGGAAGACCCGCTATCCGACCGTCTCCTGGCAGGTGAGTTTGGAGAAGGCGCTGCTGTACAAGTAGATGTGGATGATGATGGCCAAATCGTTCTGACACGCAAGAAAGATAAAAAGAAAGAGAAAGCGCCCACGCCTGCGGCGTAATCAAAAACGACCCCGTTAATTTGCAGGGGCACGACAATGGTTTGAGTCGTGCCCCTTTTCTTTTGTAACAGTTGCTTAATAATATATTATCGGTTCACAGCGTCTATTTGGTAGGAAAGGAGAGAAAATCATGAATACACAAATGGCAACACTCGCTGGTGGCTGTTTCTGGTGTTTGGAGGCAGTCTTTGACGAAGTCAAAGGTGTGCAATCTGTGGAATCCGGTTATGCGGGAGGCCATGTCGAAAACCCTGATTACAGCGCTATTTGCACCGGGACAACTGGACATGCCGAAATAATCCAAATTAATTTTGATCCGGAGATCGTTTCATACCAGGACCTATTACATGTCTTTTTTGGAATCCACGATCCCACTACGCTTAACCGTCAGGGCGGGGACGTTGGCACGCAGTACCGCTCCGCTATTTTCTACCACAATGACGAGCAGAAGGAGCTTGCCGAGCAGGTTATCAAAGATTTAGAAACCCAAAATATTTGGGATAACCCTATTGTTACTACATTGGAAAAGTTGGAAAAATTCTACATTGCAGAGGATTATCATCAGGAATACTTTGCTAAAAATCCTTTTCAGGGGTATTGCCAGGCAGTGGTTGCACCTAAGGTAACCAAATTCAGGAAGCAATATTCCGAGATGTTGAAGAAAGAACAGCCAGCGTAGTTCTATTATAGAAGTTTGTTATACTTTGGAGACGATTAACTCGAATCGTCTCCAATTTTAATTTATGGCAACAAACCCAGTGAACCAACCAATAGACAACCTTGCATCTCCCGCTTTCCATGTCCGAAACCTGCCCATATACGGCGATACAATCCTCTCGCCCATGGACGGAGTATCGAACTGGCCCTTTCGGGCCCTGTGCTGTGGCTTGGGTTCAGCTATGTCGTACACTGAGTTCGTCCGCGCGGAAGCCATATTGCAAGGCCAAAAAGTAGTTGCCAAGAAACTGACGTATGAAGAGTCCGAGCGGCCGGTCGTCTTTCAGATATATGGGGACAACCCGGATCTAATTGTCGAAGCAGCGCTTCGTATCCGCGACCTTGGGCCGGATGTGATCGACCTCAACATGGGCTGCCCTGCAAAGTCTGTTGCCAATCGCGGCGCGGGCGTGGGTATGATGCGCACGCCACTCAAGATCGCCCGCACCTTCCGCAAACTAACTGCTGCGCTTGATATCCCGGTCACTGGCAAGATGCGCCTGGGATGGGAGGATTGCAAAACCTACAAACTGGTTGCACGCATCGTGGAAGAGAACGGCGGCGCGTTGATCGCTCTGCACGGGCGAACAAAAGAACAGGGCTACGGCGGCTACGCAGATTGGGATGCGATTGCCGAAGTAAAAGCAGCTGTCAACATACCGGTCATTGGAAATGGGGATATCAGAACTGTAGCGGATATTAAACGAATGAAGGACTATACCGGCTGTGATGGGGTCATGATCGGGCGTGTCGCCATGGCCAATCCGTGGATCTTCTCTGGCCTTGACCGCGACCAAGTTACGCCAGAGCAGGTGCGCGCCTTTATGCACGAGCATCTGGACCGCAACATCCAATTTTATGGGGAAGTGGATGGCCAAAGGCTGTTCAGAAAGTACGTCGCACAATATTTAATGTTGAAGATTCTGACCAGAGAAGAGCGGAAGAACATCCTAAGCAAAAAACCGCGTGAAGAGTTTTTATCAGTATTGGAAGAGGTTGCATTTACCTTTTCTGAAATCAGAACATAATTTCTGTTATACTACTCATAGATAATCTACAAGTACAAAATAAAAGTGGCAAACATGGATAGGGTCCTTCTCTATCCAATTAAACGTAGATTTCTGTAACGGAATAATGGCAAAAACTCAAACTCGTTATGTCTGCCAGCAATGCGGACGAGTCTCCGCTACGTATATGGGCAAATGCCCGCAGTGCGGAGAATTCGAATCGCTGGTAGAAGAAGTCATTCACCAAGAGAAGGTCTCCAAGAAAAAAGCAGTTGTGCGTGGCCTGACAGGGCGCTCTGAGCCGCAACCGATCAACCAAGTTGGCGGAGATGGGGAAGACCGCATCCATTTACCTATTGGTGAATTCGCCCGTGTATTAGGCGGTGGCATCGTACCCGGCTCGATTGTGCTTGTCGGCGGCGACCCTGGCATTGGTAAATCTACCCTTATGCTGCAGATGACACTCAAAATGGCTGATACACATAAGGTATTGTATGTGTCAGGCGAAGAGTCGGAACGTCAGATCAAGATGCGAGCCGTACGATTGAGTGTAAATGGGAATAACCCCAAGTTACCTGACAATCTGCTTCTGGTTACAGAAACAAATTTAGAGACGATATTTAATCACGTTCGACAAACAGCACCAACTTTACTGATAATCGACTCGATCCAGACCATGTACCTTTCCGAGATGGATTCATCGGCAGGCTCGGTCTCGCAGGTGCGTGAATGCTCTTCACAGTTGCGCGAGTTGGCGAAATCCAGCGGAATTTCTGTCTTCATCATCGGACATGTCACCAAGGAAGGCACGATAGCTGGGCCGCGCGTGCTCGAGCATATCGTAGATACGGTGCTCTACCTCGAAGGCGACCGCTTCCAAGCGTATCGCCTGCTGCGCTCGGTGAAGAACCGCTTTGGCGCCACGGCGGAAGTGGGGGTCTTCGAAATGAAAGAGACTGGCCTGACTGAAGTTACCAATCCGTCAGAGGCGTTTCTAGCGGAACGGATGGTCAACGCGCCTGGATCGGCCATTGCTGTCACTATGGAAGGCACTCGCCCGCTGCTTGTTGAAATCCAAGGCCTAACCAGCCCTACCCAGTTTGGCAACGCCCGGCGCACACCAAACGGCGTAGATTTCAACCGCCTGTTGTTGATTTCGGCTGTGCTGACGCGTCGTGTTGGAATTAAGCTGGGCGAGCAAGACATATTCGTCAATGTGGTCAGCGGCCTGAAGGTGGACGAACCTGCAGCCGACCTTGCAATTGCAGCTGCAATCGCCTCATCGTGGCGGGATGTACCTATCCGTGCTGAAGCGGTACTGATCGGTGAGGTTGGCTTGGCTGGAGAATTACGCATGCCCAGCCAGATGAAGAATCGCTTGCAGGAAGCGGCTAAGTTGGGATTCAAATCTGCGATTGTTCCCAAGACCATTCGTAAAGGAAATGACTGGCCCAAAAATATAGAAATTATTGAAGCTCGCTCTCTCCAAAATGCGTTGGATGCGGCTTTTATAGGAAAGGTGCAACCTAAAAAGCGAAAAGTGGCTTAATTATCTCTCGAAACTACAGACTGGAGACGGTGCCCTGTGAGTTAGCACCATATTCCTCATACCGACCCCTCTATCAAATATAGAGGGGTCTTTTTGTTGCAACCCAAACTTTTTTACGCCGTATATCTTCCCAGAAGGAGTGCAGCTATGAAATATCTATTATCTTTTGTTGTAATTTTAACCATGGCCGGTATGGCTTGTGGATTTAGTATCGATATCCCTTCTTTAGCCACACCCGGGCCGGAAGTGACAGATGAAATATCGGTAGCAATTCCCAAGTCCGATGAGACACGTTTGAGTATCTCTTTTGGAGCAGGTAAATTGAGATTGTCCCCTGGCGCAGCAGAGAAATTGGTCCAGGGAACTGCGACCTATAACCTCTCCAATTTCAAGCCTGAAGTCAAAGAAATTGATGGTGTAATCACGATCAGCCAAGGTGTGCTCAACACCTTGAATGTATCCGATTTCAAGAACGAGTGGGACTTGAAACTTGGCGATACGCCAATGGATTTGGAAATTAAAGCTGGCGCTTATGAGGGCGACTTTGAATTTGGCGGATTGGCGCTAAAGAGTTTGACTGTCTTAGAGGGTGCATCGGATGTGAAGGTTTCATTCTTCGAGCCAAACCTAACCGAGATGTCTGTCTTCCGTTATGAGACAGGTGCCTCCAGCGTCAATTTAATCGGCTTGGCAAATGCGAATTTCTCCACTTTGATATTCATTGGTGGCGCCGGCGATTACACTTTGGATTTCGGCGGTGAGCTGCAGCAGAATGCTACTGCACGGATCGAGACCGGCTTCGGCAACTTAAACCTGATCATACCCAAAGATGTAGATGTGCGAGTCAGCGTGGAAGGCGGCATGATAAGCGTTAATCACAGTACTAGCTGGGACAAAAGCAATAGCACATATATTCAGAACGGAACGGGCCCATCACTAACGATCATTGTTAATATGGGCGCAGGAAGCGTAACCATTACTGATTAGATAAAAGCGAGATATTTTTTACAGCGACCCGGAGAAAACCATTCTTCGGGTTTTTCTTTTTTTGGTTTGTAGGAAAAGGCTCTAATTATTTATGAATCGTTAACACTACCGTTTAATGAACGCCAACAATCTCGTTTTCAGCTCACTCACAGCGTATAATTACCAAGATCCTTTTTATTATTTTCCTTGATTTAATAAAATATCAAAGGAGATTTTATGTCCGGTCCTCGCCTGGTTCGTGCACCCCGCGGCACAAAACTGACCTGCAAATCATGGCTGACAGAAGCCGCATATCGCATGATCCAAAACAATCTCGATCCCGAAGTGGCCGAGATGCCCGATAAACTGGTTGTATATGGTGGGCGAGGCCAAGCCGCTCGTTCGTGGGAGGCCTTCGATGCTATCCTCGAAAGCCTGAAAAATCTCGAAGACGACGAAACTCTGCTGGTGCAATCTGGTAAGCCGGTCGTCGTTTTCAAATCACACACGGATGCCCCCAAGGTACTGATCGCCAACTCCAACCTGGTCCCGGCCTGGGCCACATGGGATAACTTCGACGAATTGGCTGCAAAAGGTCTGATTATGTACGGTCAAATGACCGCCGGTTCGTGGATCTACATCGGCACACAAGGCATTTTGCAAGGCACCTACGAAACCTTCGGCGCACTGGCTAGGCTCAAGGGCTGGGGCTCGCTCAAAGGCAAGTTCTGTCTCACCGCCGGGCTGGGCGGCATGGGTGGTGCCCAACCGCTTTCGATCACTATGAACGAGGGCGTCTGTTTGATCGTGGAAGTGGATCCCGAACGGGCACAACGCCGCCTCGAGGCAGGATATGTCGATAAGATAGTGGACACCCTCGAGCAAGCCATGTCTCTCGTTGAGCAAGCGCTGGAGCGGGAGATTCCAAAATCTATTGGATTAATCGGGAATGCAGCGGATATTTATCACGAAATGGTAACGCGTAATGTCATCCCCGACGTGGTGACCGACCAGACCTCCGCGCACGAAGCCCTGGCCTACGTTCCTTCAGGACTGACAGTTGCAGCCGCGGACGAGTTGCGTAATTCTGATCCCCAACGATATAAGGATATGGCGATGGCCTCGATGGCAAAACACGTCCAAGCCATGCTTGATTTCCAGAGCGCTGGCGCAGAAGTTTTTGATTACGGCAACAACATCCGCCAGCAGGCTTTCAATCACGGCCTGACGGATGCCTTCGACTTCCCTGGCTTTATTCCAGCATATATCCGGCCATTATTTTGCGAAGGCAAAGGCCCTTTTCGCTGGGTGGCGCTATCGGGAGACGAGCAAGATATCTATCGCACCGATGAAGCCATTATGGAACTTTTCCCCAACGATGAGCACTTGCATCGCTGGTTAAAGCTGGCTAAGGAAAAAATCCCATTTCAGGGATTGCCTGCCCGCATTTGCTGGCTAGGATACGGCGAGCGTGTAAAAGCAGGATTGAAATTCAACGAGATGGTCGCCAAGAAAGTTGTTAAAGCCCCGCTTGTTATTGGCCGTGATCATCTTGACTCTGGTTCTGTAGCAAGCCCCAACCGTGAGACCGAGGCAATGAAGGATGGTTCCGATGCCATCTCCGATTGGCCCATCCTGAACGCGCTCATCAACGCTGTCGGGGGTGCAACTTGGGTTTCTTTCCATCACGGTGGCGGTGTTGGGATGGGCTACAGCCAGCATGCAGGCCAAGTAATCGTGGCCGACGGAACTCCAGAAGCTGCCCAAAGATTAGAACGCGTACTTACAACGGACCCAGGTATGGGCGTGGTCCGCCACGCAGATGCGGGGTATGAGATAGCTATTGAGACTGCCAAGCGGAACGACATCAATATGCCGATGTTGAAATAACTGAAAAGAAAATTAAATTCTTGGAGAAATAATGCCCAAATGGATTTTAGCCACACCTGCGCTTTTATTGGGAATGCTGGCTTGTAGTTTGTCAGATTTTGCTCCACTACCGCCCCCTGAAATTGAGCCATCAGCTCTGCCAACATTTGGTATCCCTTCAGAACTATCTGCCCCTACAGAAACACCACTACCAGGAGCTACATCCACTCCAGATGTGCCGGTTGCCTGGCCCAAAGAACTTGGGGTTCACTGTCGTTATGGACCAGGGGTAAAGTGGGAAGCCATCAGTTCTCTACCAGCTGAAACGGAAGCTGAGATATTTGGACGAAGCGTTAATACCCGCTGGTGGTACATTGTCGATCCCCAGATTTTTGATAGCTTTTGTTGGGTGGCCTTCGATGTAGTAAATACAGCTGGTAATATGAATTCTATACTCATTGTTGAAGCGCCCACGGCTACTGTAACAAAAATTACCGTGGATGTTTTGGTTTCATTTCTAGCTTGTGGTAGCTCCAATCAAGTTACTTTCAGTGGCTCGATTAAGACCAATGGAAAGGCAACGGTAACCTATTATTGGGAAGTGGCCGGTGATGCACAATCTAAGACGCCTGAAGAAACGATTCAATTTTCTGAATCAGTCACACAGGAAGTAAAAACTGAGTTCTTTTCAGCTGATTGTGGAGATTACTCAGTCTCATTGATGGTAACCAGCCCAAATGGGATTTCCACGATTAAGGCTTTCAGTATCCAGGCACCATAAATCATATTCACTGATTATTGGTTATTAATTTGCGACTACGTTATCAACTCTTAACCATCATGGTGCTGCGCACCATTTTTACTACCTTGTATCGAATGGTGTATCCATTTTTGGGGGCATTTTCACGTGGGATGGGGGTTGATATCGCTACCCTTTCCTTTGTGTTAATAGGTCGCTCGCTTGTCGCTGCTTTTATACCATTCGTGGCTTCCATCTCAGATCAACGCGGACGACGCTTTGGCATGCTGACAGGCATCGCATTGTTTACATTTGGCGTTTCTCTTGTGGTCATTTCTCCTTCAATATGGACATTTTCGGCTGCAATAATCCTGGGCCTATTCGGAAAATATTTGTATGACCCGGCCACACAAGCATACCTGGGTGACCAAGTCCCCTATGAGCGGCGCGGATTGGCTATAGCGATCACGGAGGTAGGCTGGTCGCTTTCCCTCATTATTGGTGTACCAGTGATAGGTTATCTTATTGCAAACTTTGGTTGGTCTGCCCCATTCCCAGTTTTTACGATATTGGGACTGGTCATGTTTGCTGTCGTTTGGAGAAATGCACCACGTGAGGACCCCAATCCAACATTGGTTAGAAAACCCTGGCTGAATTTTGGGATCGTACTGCGTAATCCTGTTGCGATGGCAGGAATATCGATTGCGTTTTGGGCCAGCGCCAGCAATGAACTGGTCAACTTGATCTTTGGAGTTTGGTTGGAAGATTCTTTCGGATTGCAGATTGCTGCATTGGCCGGCGCTTCAGCAGTGATAGGTTTTGCCGAATTGAGCGGGGAGGGCCTGGTTGCTTTTCTCACTGATCGCATTGGAAAACCGCGCGCGTTGAAGTTAGGAATTTCGGCAAGCGCTATAACAGCCCTTATGCTACCTTTCATAGGGCGTACAGAAGTGGGCGCGCTTATCGGCCTGTTTCTTTTCTACATTTCATTTGAGTATGTGATGGTTAGCCACCTTCCACTAATGACTGAACTTGTCCCAAGTGCCCGTGCGACAATTATGTCTTTCAACTTGACCGGTATTTCACTCGGCCGTGTAATTGGCGCATCCCTGGCAACATTCATTTACAGTCAATTTGGGTTTTTGTATGTAGCCTTGTTGGCGGTGATATTCAACTTCTTTGGATTGCGGGCATTGAGTAGATTGCAAAAATATGGTGGCACGCCGTGAGTGCACTGATTTTGATAGTCTTGGGGCTTGTGTTTTTATTGTTAAGTGGTCTGTGGTTGATTATCCCGGCTTTATATGGTGTGCCATGGGTGCCAACCCGAGATAAACGAATTCGGAAAGCCTTGCAGATAGCAAAACTAAAACCAGGAGAGACACTTTATGATCTGGGGGCCGGAGACGGTCGCGTTTTAATTTTGGCCGCAAGAGAATTCGGTGCTACAGCGGTCGGAGTTGAAGTGGGCCCGATCCAATGTTTGGTTGGGTGGCTAAGGATTTGGTTTGGCGGAAGCAGGCAGAAGGTCCGGTTGCGATGCGGGAATTTTTATAAAGCGAATATTCGCGAAGCAGATGTTGTTTTCATATATCTTACTTCAGCACAAATTTCTCGACTTCAAGATAAATTGGCGGAAGAAATGCGTCCTGGTGCGCGCATTGTCAGCATTGCGGCGGATTTTCCCAATTGGAAGCCCAACGAGGTTGATCGGGAGTCGCTAATTTTTCTGTACGCGATGCCCCCTTTGTCCGGGCCTAGTACATAATTACCAACCAATAACGTAGCCGGGCTTTCGTTGGTGTGTTACAAAGAAATAAAGACATACCCTGAAGGAGGTATCCTAATGAAATTGCGAAATATATTTTTAGCCAATACTGCTGTTTCCTTGTTATTTGCACTGGGTTTATTATTAATGCCCGCCGTTTTGCTAGATATTTTTGGCTTTACGATCAATGATGGTGCTAAGTTATTGGGGCAATTTGTTGGCGTTGAGTTGTTGGTTGGTGGTTTGATCACCTTTTTTGCCAAAGATTCCAGAGATATTAACACACGTCAGATGATTACTCTCTCGAATTTGATCGCTACCGTGATCGGTGTGATCGTGGCGCTGGGAGGAACACTATCTGGTGCGATGAATTCCTCGGGCTGGGTTATCGTAGTAATGTATCTTTTGCTGGCATTAGGGTTTGGGTATTTCCAATTCTTTGGTCCGGTTGAATAAAAATCCATCGATTAGACTAAGCCGCCCCTTGCAGGGCGGTTTTTATATGGGGTACAATCCGCTAGTTGCAAATTATCAACACAATCAAGTGAGACGATTTTGAGTACTTTGAATCAAACTACCGATAAAATAATAAATACCTTGCCCGATATTACTATCGAACAGTTATCCGCACCTTTAAGAGAAGCGGCTAAGCGTGCCAATTGGACGAAACTCATGCCTGTGCAAGCGCGTGCTATTCCATATCTGCTTGCCAAACGGGATATGATGATTCAGGCACGCACAGGCAGTGGTAAGACAGGTGCATTTTTACTGCCTATGCTCGAACGGCTTGATCCAAAGCGCAACGTATGTCAGGCGTTAATCCTTGTGCCGACCCGTGAATTAGCACGTCAAGTATCCCAAGATGCGCAAACTTTGTGCGCGGATGCGGGCTTTCGTAACGTGGCAATTTATGGTGGGGTTGGTTATAGCCAACAAATTGATGCTTTAAAAAAGGGGGCCCATATCGTGGTTGGTACACCCGGGCGGGTGTTGGATCATTTGCTTAAACGCACGTTTAACCTCAACAACTTGAAAATGCTAATATTCGATGAAGCCGATAGGATGTTATCTATGGGGTTTTATCCGGATATGCGTGAATTGCAACGGTACCTGCCGAAGTCTCCTGTCAACACCTGCATGTTTTCGGCTACTTTCCCCTTTTCGGTTATGCGTACTGCCCGAGAATTCATTCGAGAGCCAGAATTCATTACCCTCAGTAGTGATCATATCCATGTGACGGAAGTGGAGCACGTGTATTACAAAGTAGCTGGCATGGACAAAGATCGCAGCCTGATCCGCCTAATCGAAGTTGAAAATCCCGAAAGCGCTATTATCTTTTGCAATACCAAAGACCGGGTGCACTATGTGGCCGTGGTGTTGCAACGCTTTGGTTATGACGCCGATGAGATTAGTTCGGCGCTCTCCCAAAGTCAACGGGAAAGGGTGCTCGCCCGCGTCCGTAGTGGAAAGTTGCGATTTCTGGTCGCGACAGATGTAGCTGCCCGCGGATTAGACATTCCCGAACTTTCACACGTTATCCAATACGAGCCGCCCGTTGAGACCGAGAATTACATCCATCGAGCTGGGCGTACAGGTCGCGCCGGTGCAACTGGTGTAGCCATATCTTTGATCAATGCAATGGAGAAAAAGGAACTGGATCGTATTGCCCGCCAGTTTGAGATCGAATTTGAGGAACGGATTATCCCAACTGACGAAGACGTCGCCAAGGTAGTTGCCGAGCGGCTAACAGCCTTACTCGAGTCACGCTTGCGTACGCGCGAAAAACTCCAAACTGAGCGCAGCCAACGTTTCACAGCCTTGGCCCGCGAACTGGCCGAGCAAGAAGATGAGCTGCCGATTATCACAATGTTGTTAGACGATTACTACCAGAAGATGTTGCATCCGACTGTTGAGAAGCCAAAAAACGAAAAAAAACCTGCCGATAAAGAATCGTCTAACAAATGGGGTGGCAACCGCAACAAAGGTAGACGGCGTAGATAATATTACCAAGAATTTTAATTGACATATATTTGCTTGAGTGTCATTCCATTCGTCTTTTAATGAAACCTACAAAATGCTCATACACTCCGCGGCCCAGCTCCTGACACTCAAAGGCGGCCCCCAACGCGGACATGCTCTCGGCACACTTGGCATTATTGAAAATGGAGCTGTAGTCGTCCGTGATGAGAAGATCGTCGCCGTTGGGGATACTGAAGATCTGCGCAACTCCTATCCCAATGAACCAACCATCGACGCATCCGGCAGCGTGGTAATGCCCGGCTTTGTAGATCCGCACACACATCTTGTTTGGGCAGGTGACCGTGCCGATGAGTTCGATAAAAAAATGGCGGGCAAACCCTATCTTGAGATTTTGGCCGAGGGCGGCGGCATAATCTCCACGGTCATGGCTACCCGTACCGCCAGTCTAGAAAGTCTCACCGCTCAAACCCGACAACGCACCCAACGCATGTTTGAGTACGGTACCACCACTGCCGAAGCCAAAACCGGCTATGGGCTGCAATTAGATACTGAGCTCAGACTTCTTCAAACACTTATTGACCTTGATCGGGAAGGTCCGCTTGAATTGGCAATCACCTTCCTGGGTGCGCACGCCATCCCTCCTGAATACAAGGACAATCCGCAGGGCTATACCGACGAGATCACCAAACGCATGCTGCCTGAGCTAAAGGATTGGTGGGGAACGAACGCGCCGCATATGGATCTGCCCTTTGTTGACGTCTTCTGTGAGCACAACGCATTCACCCATAAACAATCGCGTCAAATCTTGACCCAGGCCTGCTCACTCGGATTCCCTATCAAAATTCACGCCGACGAATTCAAGAATCTCGGTGGGGCCAGCCTCGCCGCCGAATTAGGTGCTGCCTCAGCAGATCATCTTGTCAGTACTTCAGAGGCCGATATTGCCACTCTTGCCAAATCAGAAACTGTGGCTGTGTCCCTACCTTGTACCCCGTTCGGATTGGCCGAAAAAGACTATACGCCTGCCCACAAATTTATCAAGGCCAATGCCTACTTCGCCCTGGCCAGCGACTGCAACCCAGGCACAAGTTGGAATGAGTCGATGCAGTTTGTGATAGCGTTGGCCTGCCGGATGCTCAAGCTGACTTCCGCGCAGGCGATCGCTGCCTCAACTATCAACTCTGCCTATGCCATCCGCCGTGAAGATCATATTGGCTCTATCGAAGAGGGCAAACAGGCAGATATCTTGGTGATGGATATACCAGATTACCGTCAAATTGGCTATCGCTACGGAACAAATCTTGTTAAACAGGTCATGAAACGTGGCAAGCTATTATGAATGAAGGAACATATGCAAATTGATATTATCGGTGTCCCGATTGACTTGGGTGCAGACCGGCGAGGAGTGGATATGGGACCAAGTGCCATTCGCTATGCCAATATTCAACAGAGATTGGAAAAACTTGGTTATACAGTCGTTGACAAAGGCAACTTGGAAGTTCCTATTGCTGAAATGTGCACCATTGCTGGGCCCAACCTAAAATATCTTGAATGCATCGTAACAACTGGCAGGCGAGTAGCAGGAGCGGTCGCTATCAGCTTACAAAAAGGCCATGTACCACTTGTGTTGGGTGGCGACCATTCACTTTCTTTAGGTTCGATCCGCGGCGCGGCCAAGCATAAAAAAATTGGAGTACTATGGGTGGACGCCCATGCAGACTTTAACACGCCCGAAACCACGCCCTCCGGAAATATCCATGGGATGCCGCTGGCGGCCTTGTGTGGATTAGGGCCTCCGGAACTTGTCCAATTTTGGGAAGAATCCACCCCGGTTATCGAACCAAGGAACGTTGCTATCATAGGTGTCCGCGATCTAGATGATGGTGAGAAGCGGAACCTGAGGGAGGCTGGTGTAATGGTATCTTCAATGGAACAAATTGACCGCCTGGGTTTGAATAAGGTCATGGAAATAGCTATTAGCCGCATTTCTGAGCATGTGGATGGAATTTACCTCTCATTTGATATGGACGTAATTGATCCACAGCATGCGCCAGGGGTGGGAACGCCAGTGACTGGTGGTCTCACCTACCGCGAGGCACATCTAATCTGTGAATTGATTGCTGAGACAAAAAAACTCGTTGGCATGGACATGGTTGAAGTTAATTCCATTATTGATGTACAAAACCGAACAGCGTTATTAGCCGTCGAATTTATCCTTTCTGCCCATGGAAAACGTACCTGGATTGAAAATTAAGATAGGTTCTTGCCCGATATAAACCTTAGGAAAAAATCATCAATGACATCACCTAAACTTTCTGACCTTGAGCGACTGGCTCGTCAGGCCGGTCAAATCTTGCGTGCTGGCTACCAAAAAACACATCAAGTCGAATACAAAGGAGTGATCGATCTGGTTACAGAAATTGACCTGCAGTCCGAAGAATACATACTCGGCGAAATCAAAAAATTATTCCCTGAACATCATATCCTGGCTGAAGAAAGCGGTGGGACACTAGGTGATAAGCATCAGTGGTATATTGATCCATTGGATGGGACTGTCAACTATGCCCACAACATACCCATATTTTGTGTCTCGATTGCATACGCCTCAAACGGGATCCTTATGCTTGCTGCCGTTTACGATCCGATGCGCGACGAAATGTTTACAGCACAACGAGGGGCGGGTGCACATCTAAATGGAAGCCCTATGAAGGTATCAGGCGCGACTGAGTTAGAAAAGAGTCTGCTGGTCACCGGCTTCCCGTACGATGCTTGGGATTCCAAATTTGACAACTTTGCAAACTTCGTCAAATTTTCGAAAATGAGCCAGAGTGTACGCCGACTTGGTTCTGCCGCCATTGACCTGGCCTATATAGCAGCAGGACGATTTGATGGTTTCTGGGAAATGGGCCTCAAGCCTTGGGACGTAGCTGCTGGTGGCTTAATCTGTGAAGAAGCTGGGGCGCGCGTCACGAATGTATTTGGGGAACCAGATTTCATCTCAAGCCCTCTGTCCATTCTAGCAACGGCACCAGGAATCCACGCCCACATGTTGAACGAGTTGGAACAATTCCATTCTTGACCGACATTTACCATCACGGTACAATCAGAGCCGCGCGGGAGTCGCCAAGTGGTAAGGCATCAGCCTTCCAAGCTGACATTCGCCGGTTCGAATCCGGTCTCCCGCTCTATTTTTCTTGGGCCCGTGGCGCAGTGGTTAGCGCAGGCGACTCATAATCGCTTGGTCACAGGTTCGAATCCTGTCGGGCCCACTATACTCTAAATAATGATTGGGGTGTAATCTTTTCATACTGAAATTAGTTAACCTCTGAATTATGAAGAAGTTTTATTATTTCCTTATAGGTGCAGGAATCTTAGTATTGGGAGTATTTGCGACCATTGATTTGTTTGGTTCTGATTCTTACAAAGGAATCGGAGCAGCACAATTATTGGGTATGCAAACTGGGGTATTTCTGATTCTTGTTGGGGTCGGATTTTTGATTGCGAATTTACATGAGACAAACTTCAAAATACAGGTCAAACAGAAGATTGCAAAAATCATTAATTTGCCAACAATAGTTTGGTCAGGTATTGGATTATTATTAATGTCTTACTTCTTTTTTTATAAACCCATGTTTCTAAATTCACAATTACAGATAGACTATTTCAATCGTTACCTCCCTCATACCAGCCTTATCGGCCTTGATATTAGAACAATAATAACCGCTATTGAAAATTGGCTGGTAACAGGAAGGTCTCCATATATAAATGGATTACTTGCATATCCACCAATTGTGCTTATATTTTTTTCACCTTTGATTCTTATTGGATTTCCAGCATATTTCAACCTTATTACATATGTTACATTGATAGGTTATATTTTTGCAAGCTTAGTTTTTCCAATAACCCAGAACAAAAGGAATCAAAATTCAATTATATATATATTATTCGCATTGGGTCTTATATCATATGGTTTGCAATTTGAACTTGAACGAGGCCAGTTCAATCTGATTGCGTTTGCAATATGTTGTGCATCAATATATATTTTCCATGCATATCCAAAACTTAGATTTTTTTCCTATATATTATTTTCATTGTCGATCCAACTTAAGATTTACACAGCTATTTTCATCTTACTATTCGTAGACAATTGGTCAAATTGGAAAGCTACTTTGCGTAGATTTGTGGGAATCGGTCTTCTAAATTTAAGCCTACTTTTCATTCTGGGTATTACTATATTTAGGGATTTTCTGGATTCTTTATTTATAAATCAATTCAACCTAACAACTTGGAATGGAGTTTCGATTCGATCCTTTGTGTTTCGTCTTTCTAGAACAGGATATGATATCTTTTCAGAAGATATCATAATATATGCTCAAAATAATCCGAATTTCCTCGAATTGCTCTTGTTATTGTTATATGGTCTTTGCCTTGGGGTACAAATATTTTTTGTTGCCTCAAAAAAACTAAATGGATTTTCCCCACATATATTTGTTACTTGCGCGATCGGTGCGTTAATAATTCCAACTATCAGCAATGATTACAAATTGCCCATTCTTATTGGGCCTATGGCGATTCTCCTGTCCAGTTTACTACTTCAGGACAGGGGATATAAAAAAATATTCTCAATTATTCTCATCATTATAATTTCTGCAGCTATTGGGTCAACCTTCTACCCGTTTGAAGTAAAGCCAGAAATCATTCACAATAATTTGCCAGTGTTATTCATAATATTGATATCAACAACAATATTACTTATACTTTCAGGTGTGAACGGGCTCGTAGTGAAAGAAAAAGGGTCCGGATAATTGCCGGAAAATAATTTGGTATATTCTTGACTTAGGTGTTTCAGATCAACAAAAGGAAAAGAATGGTCACTTTTGATAAAAGTACCTTTGAAAAATTTGTACTTCAATTAAAGCGATATGCCTCATCCGAATCACAATTACTCTCTTTAATCTTAGCAACATCCATATTCAGTTGCATGCTGTTATATACTTTACAGCGCTCGTATAACCCATTTGTTCACGATTCTCATTGGTATTGGAGTTTGGCTGATAGTTTCATCGCAAACGAACGATTTTCATTGACGAACTTCCACAGTGAGTTGAGAGGCTATTTTTTCCCATTTCTGTTATTCTTAATAAAATCGCTAGCTAGTACTTTACGCATCGATGACAAAACCCTTTTCTATGTATTTTCTTCCCTTTTTTTTACTGTTCTATCAGTTTATATCCTTCCGTGGTTCACTAACACTCTTTTTGGCTGGAAAAAACACCTAATTGGTAAAGCATTAATTGGATTATTATTATTCTTCTTTTGGCGGGGGCATTTTTTATATCCACTTTCTGATTTTCCTGTATTTGCATCCCTTTTGATTGGTGTGACACTTCTTACGCGGTCCCTACAAAACCCTTCAAATTCTATTTTGCCGGTTCTAGCAGGCTTTTTTCTAGGTGCTATTACAAATATTCGCCCCATCTATCAAGTTTCCTTGTTTATATTATTTCCATCAAGTTTGGTATTTTTATGGAAGAGCGAAAAAGCACAAATTGTCAGATGGCTTATGTTATTCGTATTAGGGATCAGCATAGTGCTTTTCCCCCAATATCATATCAACAAAGTACACTTTCAGAAAGGATCGCCTTGGGTGCAAGCTATATATGCTGATGAAAATTTGTATATAAAGCAATTATATTGGGGACTAGGAACTCAAAAAGTCGGAAGTAACATTGGTACTAACTACCCATCCGGTTTAGTAACATATGATGACCCTTTTAAATTAAAACTTCAAAAAACAAATTTATTACGGGAAAAAAGTTTAACACGCTACTTTAGAATCGCTCAACGATTTCCAGTGGATATGGCTATAAGTTATTTCCGCCATACGTTTAATGGGTTAGATATTTTTTTCCCAACTCCATATATCAAAAATATATATGCAAATCACGCGTTTTTGAGCATAAGCAATTACTTAATTTGGCTTTTGATATTAATCCACCTACTGAAAATGGATTTGTCTCAAGTAAGGTCTCTAAACGTAATAGTTATTATTAGCTTATTATCTCCTGTAATATTTTCAATTCCAACGCTCGTTGAGGTTCGGTTTTTTTTGCCAGCACATTTATTTGCCTATGGAACTATTGCCTTTGGTATTAATCTGAAAAAATTGAGTATCCTTCCTATACGAAACAAATGGGATTTAGTGCGGTTTTTAGTTATAGGCTCATTTTGGTTGCTTTTATGTTTTACTTTGTCAGCAACAACAGTTGAAAACCTAAATTACTGACTTAAGCACTAACCAATTGTGACCCAGAACAGGTTAGAAATACATACCGTAAAAGGACGCATACCATGTCATAAAACTGAGTAATTATAATAAGTATTTGGCGGCTGTAATTAGTCAAACATGTAAAATATTAATACTTAAGTTACCGCGAACTAGGTGGCGGGGAAATTCTTTCAAGTTCTCTACACAGCGGCTTCCTTTACAATCATCCCAAATACAGGGATGAAAAATATATTTCTCGAATACGAGAAAGTTCCCCTGGCAACAATCAACATTGGCAAATGGTATAACTATCAGACGCTACTACTATATGCTGATATGACGTTGAGATAGCCCCTATATACTGAGGTATTGGTCAGAAATTCACCGGAACATATAGAGGAAAGTAACGGGTATATTGGTAATAGGATTATGGAAATTTTGAATACGGCTTTTATTTGATGGTAACAATTGAGAAAATGCGAAATATGCTAAAAACTAATTTTAGTTAAATGCCAATAAGAGTGAGTTAAATACTGAATATGCCAGACGATCAAATCAAGGTGATTATCGGAGGGGCAGGAGGTGCACCTTCAGAAGGAGTGATTAATTCACTCTTAAGATCAGGTGACCCTGAGCTTATATATGGTATGGGAAGCATCCCGACAGATCTTGTCTTATCTAGTGCAAAAAAGAAATTCCTTGTACCCATCTCAAGTGATCCTGCGTATGAAAAGTCGCTATTGACGTTATTGGATAATGAAAAGCCGAACTTGCTTCATTTTCAGAATGACTTGGAAATATTTGAGATCTCTAAAATGAGAGAGAAAATTCTCGAAAAAGGAGTAACCCTTTATATGCCACCGCACGATGTGATTGACACATGTGTGCACAAGTACAAGTCCTATTTGTGCTTTAAAAATTCCGGATTGAAGGTGCCTGAGAATATATTTATTAATAATTCTGGAGATTTAAAAAAGGCTTTTTCAAAACTGGGGAGTAAAGATGGGAAAATATGGTTGCGAGCCTCTTCAATTGGGGGTGGTGGGCAAGGCTCGCTACCAACAAACGATTTTTCACTAGCAAAAGGCTGGATAGACCACTACCACGGTTGGGGAGCATACATTGCTTCTGAAATGTTAACACCCGATTCAGCTACATCACTTTCAATTTGGCACAATGGAAAACTTATTGTGGCTCAATCACGGAAGAGAGAAGGGTGGATTCACGGTAATCGGACGGTTTCTGGTGTTACTGGGGTAACTAAAGTTGGGCGAACAATATCATGCAAAACTATTGACATGGTAGCAATGGCATCCGTAAAAGCTGTATCACCAATTCCTCATGGAATATATGGAGTCGATATGACATACGACTCAGAGGGAGTACCCAATCCTACTGAAATTAATATATCTAGGTTTTTTACCACCATCTTGTTTTTTACGGAGGCGGGCTTGAATATGCCAAAGATATTTAAAGACATTGCTTTGTACGGCAAATTTCCAAACCTTGGTCGAAAGATTAATCCGCTCCCAAATGGATTGTTATGGTTGAGAAGTATGGACAGGAAGCCTGAATTGAAAAAACAAGAGGATCTACAGGATGAATTAATTGTGTATTGAGTTTATGCCTTGCCAAGAAAAGAATAATATTATGTAACAGAGTATTTCTTCGACAAAAGCGTTATCCACGCTAAAAAGCGGGGCCAAGGGGTGGGAAAAACCAAGCAAGGCAAGTGTACATAACTTATCTTTTTAAGATTTGTTCTAAAAACTGAACAGATTATTGTTAATCATAAACATATGAATGGTAAATTAAAAATTAAAAAGACTCTCACGATAGTTGTCCCAGTATATTTCAACGAGTCGAATCTACCAGATACAATTCCCACATTGTTGGCATTATCGAATCAACTTCCAGAATACAACTTGGATCTTATTTTTGTTGATGATGGATCTGGAGATCGTTCTATAAATATTTTACTTGATTACCAAAAGCAGTTCCCGGAAACAATAAAAGTGCTTAAGCTAACTCGCAATTTTGGATCAATGGCTGCTATTCAAGCCGGCTTGACGGTTGCTACCGGAGATTGCGTTGCTATGGTAGCGGCAGATTTGCAAGACCCTCCAGAGTTGCTAATCGACATGATAAAGCACTGGGAAAAAGGGGTTAAGGCGATTTTTGCAATCCGATCTAATAGAGAAGAGTCATTTATACAAAAATTTTTTTCGTACTCATATTACACATTGATCCGCTGGTTTGCAATACCTAATTATCCGGTTGGAGGATTTGATTTATTCCTTATTGATCGTCAGGTTGTAGAAGAAGTGAACAAAATTCAGGAAAAAAATACCAGCATTTTAACTTTGATATTCTGGTTGGGTTTCGATGCTGTTATGATTCCCTATGTCCGCCGTAAACGCAAAAAAGGGAATTCTCGCTGGACTCTTAGCAAGAAGATCAAACTATTCGTGGATACATTTGTTTCTTTTTCATACTTTCCAATAAGATTATTTTCAACAATTGGAATACTCTATGCAATTGCTTCGTTCTTATATGGAGCCTTTGTCTTTGTCTACTGGGCGTTTTACGGGGCAACAGTAGAGGGATGGGTTACTATGATGCTAGTGCTTACTTTTACAGCAGGTTTGCAAATGACATTATTGGGAATCTTAGGCGAGTATTTATGGAGGACACTGGATACTTCAAGAAAGCGGCCTCTATTTGTTATTGATACTTACTACAAAGACAATGATCACATCGATGTGGAAAAATAATAATTATGAAACCCCAAATACACCCAAAAGCTCTTGTTGAAACGAATAATATTGGCAAAAATACCCGTGTATGGGCTTTTGTCCATATTTTGCCCGGAGCACAAATCGGTGCAGACTGTAATCTATGTGACCATGTCTTTATTGAAAATGAAGTCGTTGTAGGCGATAGAGTCACGATCAAATCCGGTGTGCAGCTCTGGGATGGGATCCTGGTTGAGAATGATGTCTTCATCGGCCCCAATGCTACCTTTACGAATGATCCTTTCCCGCGCAGCAAACAATACCCTGATACATTTGCCAAGACAATTATTCGAAAAGGCGCATCGATCGGCGCGAATGCGACCATTTTGCCCGGCATCACGATCGGTCGAAACGCAATGATTGGTGCTGGAGCAGTCATCACAAAAGATATTCCTCCAAATGCAATTGTTGCTGGCAACCCTGCAAGAATTGTAAATTATGTAAATACAATCTATGAAGAAAAAGAGCCACGTAAGCTGGAAGGCAAACCCTTAAATGATGCTCAAGTTTCAAGTGTTAGGTTACTGGAATTTCCAAAGATCTCCGATATACGGGGGAACCTTACTTATGCAGAGTTTCCCGGTCTTCTTCCTTTCGAAGCTCAGCGTTTTTTTATGGTGTATGGTGTGCCCAACAAAGAAGTTCGAGGAGAACATGCTCATAAAAAGCTCCGTGAAGTATTAATTTGTACTCGTGGGAATTGTTCTATTGTTGTTGATGATGGAACAAACCGCCGTGAAATAATCCTAAATCGACCAACTCTCGGATTGTATATTCCTCCTATGACATGGCTAATTCAATACAAATTTTCTTCGGATGCTATATTACTTGTTTTGGCCTCAGATGTTTATAAAGCTGATGATTATATAAGAGACTATGATGAATATCTTGACTTGATTTCAAAACAATGAGCATTCAAGCAATCTCTTTTCTTGACTTAAAAACCTATTACCATGAACTCAAAAGCGAACTCGATGAAGCTTACCATCGCGTTATGGAATCTGGTTGGTATATCCTAAGCGATGAAGTTAAATATTTCGAGCGGGAATTTGCTGCCTACATTGGGAGCAAGCATTGCATAGGCGTTGGAAATGGATTAGAAGCATTACAGCTGATTCTTCTTGGATATGGCATTGGGCAGGGAGACGAAGTCATTGTCCCGGCCAACACCTATATTGCTACGTGGCTGGCTATTTCAGCTACGGGTGCAACACCTGTCCCGGTTGAGCCAGACCCCACTACCTATAATATCAATCCTGAACGAATAGAACGGGCAATATCAAGCCACACCAAAGTCATCATGCCTGTCCATTTATACGGACAACCGGTAGAGATGGAAATATTATGGGAAATTGCTGATAATCATGGTTTGCGAATTATCGAAGACGCAGCCCAAGCCCATGGTAGCCGCTATAAGAGCCGTCTGGCTGGCAATCTCGGGGATGCAGCTGGTTTCAGTTTTTACCCCAGCAAAAACCTGGGAGCATTTGGAGATGCCGGTGCAATCACTACGAATGATGACACTTTGGCCGAGAAAATCCGTATATTGCGGAATTATGGCTCTAGAAAAAAGTACTACAACGAAGTGAAAGGATATAACTCTCGTCTTGATCCAATCCAGGCGGCGTTCTTGCGAGTGAAATTAAAATATCTTGATGAATGGAATCAACGTCGCAGCCAGATTGCAAATCATTATTTGGACAATTTAAAAGATGTTCCTAACCTTGGCTTGCCTCATGTTCCAACAGATATAACCCCAGTTTGGCATATATTCATCATCTCGCACCCTGAAAGAGACCGATTAGAGGAATATCTCAAAGAACTTGGGGTTGAGACACTGATCCACTATCCAGTGTCACCCCATCTTTCGGAAGCGTACAAGGAATTGGGTTACCGTGTTGGAGATTTTCCGATTGCTGAAAATATGGCGAACACTTTTCTTAGTATTCCAATGGGCCCTCACTTAAGCATAGAGCATGCTGATCACATCGTTGAAAAAATCCAGGAATTCTGCTAAAGGCTTGAGATGTTACAAATGAGGAAACTAAGTACCACCCTGATCGTAATTGGACTGTTAATTGCGGTTTTTTTTATATTTTCTGATTCTCTCGGTTTGGGTAAAGATGCTGGCATTGGGGCAACACAAATATTAGGTATTCTTGTGGGTGCCGCAATCATTCTTCTCAGCATTGGTTTGGAAACAGTCAGCTGGGGCAAGGAAGTTTCTCTAAAAAATCTTAATTATCCAAATAAGATTTTAGGCTTTCCCATCTTTTATTGGATAATTTTCACCTTTTTGGTTGCATACACAATCTTTTTTCTTTTCCCTGTATTTTTTTCAAAAATTCAAATACAGTATCTGACAAAATATGTTCCTAATGCCTACATTACTCATATTGGTTTCGACATTGAAACAACTGTCAGTCGCATCGAGATTTGGTTGAATACCGGCCTATCTCCATATGCTCACACAATTATTGCTTACCCACCTTTGGCCATCGCTATATTTTCAACATTTTCAATTATTGGTTATCCCGCTTACTACAAGCTTATTACAAGTATAACCTTGTTGGCTTATTTTGTTGTAACCGTTGTTATATCGTTAATATTGGCTCCCAAAAAAAATCAACCCCTTCTGATGCTATTATTTCTGAGCGGGCTTTTTTCTTATGGATTCCAGTTTGAATTGGAAAGAGGCCAATTCAACATGATTGTTTTTTCATTTTGCTTACTTGGTATATACATTTACCATTTTCATCACAAACTTCGGTTTTTTGCCTATCTTCTTATCACCTTGGCGATCCAATTGAAAATATATCCTGTCTTTTTTGTTGTAATGTTCATCAATGATTGGAGCGATTGGCGTAATACTATAAGGCGTTTTATTATCTTGGGCCTTATTAATGTATCGTTACTTTTTGTGCTTGGAAACAAACTATTTCATGATTTTCTAAATGCAATTACATTAACTCAACTTCTACAAAGTTCCAGATATGAAAACTTATCAATTAAGGGGTTTGCCTACCATATTTCGAATACTGACTCAAATATTTTTGCAACTACAGGAGTTATAGAGATCCTCTTTTTTCTTATTCTGGGTTTATGTTTTTTTTCAGTCATAGCGCACGCGTATTTGCATAAAACACGTGGCTTAAATCCATACTTGTTGCTGATATGTTCGATTGCTGCGTTGATCGTTCCCTCTGTTAGCAATGATTATAAATTATCAATCTTAATAGGCCCAATGGTATTAGTGTTATCTTGTTTACCTGATTTCTTTGAACTTAAAAGGAAAGCTCTCTTAATTTTTTTGGTTTTATTGTCCTCTTCGGCTTATTGGATAATACAATATCCTGCAACTGTAAAACCTGAATTTCTGATAAGAAATTTCCCAGCCTTAATGGTTATATTAATTACGATTACAATAATGAATTTTCTGGCTCCTTATACGATTGAGAAAAGATACAAAGGATTAAATAATTGATAAATATCGCAGACTGGGCCCGATGACGGATAGATTTAATCTACCTTGGAATTTTAGCCCAAACAGATTTGACCATTTTAATTTTCTGATAAGAGGTTATATAGTTCAATTTATAGTAGCAAATAGTTATTGTATTATCCATAAAGGCACTTGTTATTTTAGAAAATGTGTACGCAACTATTCAAGCCTAAAATAGAATGGCACTTTGGCAAATCTCGTTTATCAATGATCAGTGGAAAAATATTAGATAAAAATGAAGAATAAATACACTTGCCGAAAATTTCTTAAACTGGTTGGAGTCACTACAAATAAACACTATTGCATCCAAATTCTTTGAGTCTTCTGTTCCGCTACGACTAGATGGAAATTCACAAAATGTGAATATTGAAGTCTTCGATGCGTTTTCAGCCATAACATTTCAATGTTTGGTAATCCGTGAGAATCAACGCCAATTCTTGCCATTTGGCTGATCAAGTAGTGGTCTATCTATCAGAATAACTATGGAGGGAACTATTTTGATTCGCCCTGACCAGGAACACTTTTAATACAATCCATAGTAGCTATTGCTGGTTTTATGAGTAGAAAAACACTTAATTGAAAAACGATTGATAAAGCGATGGATTATATTGGGAGTCTCCAATTGGCAAATGTCACCTATCTCAATCATTGCTCATTCAGACTGTCCACAAAGCCAAACAACTCACGCGTCTCTTGCAACCATATCATGGGATTGGTGGTACGTTTTAAATAACGGACAACACCATGACGGTCTATAACCAGTGAAGCTGTGCGCTGGATCAGCATAAAATATTTTTCCAATTCGTAGATGCGATACACTTCACGCTCAGGATCTGCCAGAATAGGGAATGACGCACTCACGATATTCTTATATTTGTGTGCACGTTTTAACGAGTCCCCAAGGATTACAATTACATCTGCCCCTGAATCTTTAATATCATTATAAAATCGCCCTAACTGGGTGACATGCGCGCGGCATTGCATTCAATTAAATTCGCGTACGAAAAATAAAACCAGATTGCTTTTGTCTCGAAAATCAGATAATGCAATCTGCTCCCCAGTCGTAGCCGCTAGGCGGAAATCAGGGGCGATTGTTCCGATTTTGGCTTCCAATGTGTAATCTTGTTTCATTTTATTAAAATCTCCATGTCCACAAAGTTAACAGGTTCTACAAACGCGCAGTGATGGCGGCAATCATATCAGTAGTTCGAACGTCGCCCCCTAAGTCTGGAGTACAAATTCCGGCTTGAAGGGTGCTGGTAAGGGCCGAACGAATGCGAGTGGCAGCTTCCGAGAACTGTAAGTCATCCAGCATCAACGCCAGACTTAGCAAAGCAGCGCTTGGGTTTGCAATCCCTTTTCCGGCAATGTCAGGTGCTGAGCCGTGGACTGGCTCGTAAACAGCACAACTATCCCCGACATTAACGGATGCAGCCACACCCAGTCCACCAACGAGTGCACTTGCCAAATCAGAAAGGATGTCACCGTATAAATTTGGAGCCAATATAACATCGAAGCGTTCTGGGGTGCGGACCAGATCATGCGCGAGCGCATCAACCAGACGGTCTTCAATCTCTAGGCCGCCGAACTCGGCTGCTACTTTACGCGCCGTCTCTAAGAATAAGCCGTCAGTTTTCGTAAGCACATTTGCCTTGTGCGCGATAGTTAACCGCCCCCGACGACGACCAGCCTGTTTTACAGCGACCTGCGCAATGCGCTGGCTTGCGGCCCGAGTAATCACCCGTTCAGCAATGGCAGTATCTGGTGTTTCCCATCGTTCACGCCGTACATACAGGCCTTCGGTATTCTCACGGACGATAAGCAAGTCTATGTCAGGACGCGCATCCGGGATTGGTAAACTGCGCAAGGGGCGTAGATTGGCGAATAAATTAAGATCCTGGCGTAGCTCCAAGATCGGGCTCCGATAGCCCGGCGCGCCTCCTGAAGGTGAACTTGTTGCGCCGAACAAAGCATAGCCAGTGCTTTTTACCGCTGCGAGTGTCTCTTCTGGCAAGGCCTTACCGGTTTTCTCAAAACAAGACCAGCCAGCAGAATAGGTCTCACATTTCAACGGTAGATCAAGCGCGCTCAAAATATCTGCAGCAGCACCAATTACTTCAGGCCCAATGCCATCGCCTGGAATGAGGCAAATTGTTTGCATCCTCGATTAACCTGTAGAACCGGCTGTGCTTTTAAGGCTCTGTTTTACGTAGGGGATAAGCCCTCCGGCAGACAAAATTTTCTGCGCTGTTTGGGAGAGCGCTGGGAACTCAATTTCTTGATCGGAGATAATGATGATGTGTGCATGCGGGTCAATTTGGATGGATTGACCTTGTTCTGCAGATTCAACCGCTTGCGGACACACAATCGCGAGGAGTCCATTGTTAATTGCGTTTCGATAGTAAATCCGCCCAAAGCTTACAGCCACAATGGCTTCAATACCGGCCGCGCGTAAACAAGTGACTGCTTGCTCGCGTGAACTGCCATTGCCAAAGTTGCGGCCAGCGACAATCACGTCTCCTGGTTGTACTGCGCTTGCAAAGCCAGGATCTAGGTCTTCAAGTGCATGCGCGGCCATCTCCTCAGGCTCACGCAATGTATAGGTGTATTTGCCGGGAAAGATAACATCGGTATTGATGTCGTCACCATATTTCCAGATGCGGCCCGATATGGTTTGATGTGTGGGAGATGTGGAAGATGATTTTTTAGGCATGCCGTTTAGGATTGGGTGCGGTAATATGGCCGGCAATCGCAGAGGCTGCAACTACTGCGGGGCTCGCGAGATAGATTTCAGCTTCAGGTTCGCCCATACGACCTTTGAAATTGCGGTTGGCCGAGGAGATGCAAACTTCTCCGGGGGCAGGCACACCCAGGTGATTTCCCATACAGGGGCCACAGCCGGGTGGGCCAAAGACTGCGCCGGCTTTCAGTAGTGTTGTCACATAGCCGAGCTCTGTCGCATCCAGCAGCACAGCGCTTGAAGCTGGGATTATAAGTAGGCGTGTTCCGGTGGCGACGTGCTTTTCTTTTACAATCTCAGCAGCGGCGGCAATATCCTCTAAACGTCCATTTGTGCAAGTACCGATAAAAGCTTGATCCACTCGGATCCCAGCGACAGCTGATATCGGTTGCACGTTATCCACTTTGTGCGGACATGCAACCTGCACTTCGATTGTTGAAAGGTCAAATGTAATCTCGTTCGTATATTGTGCGTCATGATCAGGATAGATAGTGCCACTTTCGACTTCTTCTCGACACGTTGCGAGTGGCACGCCAGTACGAGCTGAGAGCCGATTTGCTATCCAATCGAAGACGGCATTGTCGGGTGGCAAATATGCGTTTTTTGCCCCAATTTCGGCCATCATATTGGGAAGCACCATACGGCTTTCAAGCGATAGGGTTTCCAACCCAGGACCGGTGAATTCAACAGATTTATAAAGACCACCAGCTGCGCCGAGCGAGCCGACCAGATGTAAGGTCAAGTCTTTGGACGTGACACCCTCAGATAAGCGACCTTCCAACACGATTCGTATGCTTTCCGGTACGCGCAACCAAAGTTCGCCCGTAGCCCAGAGCGCGGCCACCTCGCTTCGTCCGATTCCAGCACCGAAGGCTCCCAACCAGCCGAAATGTGTGCTGTGACTATCTGCCCCGAGAATCAACTGGCCGGGCAACACGAGCGCTTCTTCGGACAACACCTGGTGGCAGATGCCACGCCCCACTTCGAAAAAGTGTCGGACACCATTAGTTTTGACAAAGGCGCGCACCTCAGCATGATTTTGCGCATGTAGTGGCGTAGGAGGCGGAGCGGCGTGATCAAGTGTGATCGCCAGGCGATCGGGGTCGACCACACGCTCGAGGCCAAATTCAGCAAAGATGCGTGCGATGGCTGCCGTGTTGTCATGCGACAAAATACGGTCGGGCCGCACGTCCACCACTTGCCCAGTCTGCACATGCCTTAGCCCGGCCGAGCGCGCCAGGGCTTTTTGAGCAAACGTTTCGTTGGTTGTCATCGAATTTATCCGCTCGCGCTCAAGTGGCCGAGGTTGTCTTGGGATCTACAGGTTCGCTCACCGTTGGGGTCTTTGGCTCGATTTCAACCCATTGGTGCAGAATCTGATCGACATCGTCGAGCGTGAGCTGCTTATGATCAGCTAACGCTTTGATGTGCTCCGTGACAGCCCGCAATTGCGCTTCGTCTAGTACCAAGCCAAGTTGGGAGGCCCGGTCTTGCATTGCATTCCAGCCGGTTAACTTGTGCCCAATTGATATATAGCGCGTCAGTCCAAAGTCGTGCGGATCCAGGATTTCATAGGTCTCCGGATTGTTCAAGATGGCCTTAGCATGAATGCCGGCCTTGTGGGTGAAGGCTGTCATGCCGGTGATGTAGTGATTGAAGGGTACTGCGATGCCCACTTTGTCGGCTATCAACTGGCAGAGAACGCGCAGCTGATCGAGCCGGTATTTGCGTTTTAGCTGCTCGCGGTCGTTTGCGTAAAGACGCGCAATGATACCTGCCAATGGAGTGATGCCGTTGCGTTCACCGATACCAAGCACGGATGTGTCAATGTGCGTCGCACCGGCCTCCAATGCTGCGTAACTGTTCGCGATGGCGCAACCGGTGTCATTGTGGCCGTGGAACTCGATGTCGACGGCCGTCAATTCGCGTAGCGTACTAACTAGTTTGAATACCTCATGTGGTGTGGCAACGCCAACTGTGTCGGCAATGCCAAAGCGGTTAACAACACCCAACTGGTCTATGGACAGATACACGCGCAGTAAGTCTGCCGGTTTGCTGCGGAATGAATCCTCCGTTGAAAAGCGCAATTCGAGTTCGGGTGCCTGGCCGCGGATAAAAGACAATACTTCCTCCGCAAGTTCAATGATCTCAGCGATACCTTTGCCATGGCTGAATTCGCGTAAGTAAGAAGATGTACCAATAACGATGTCGATGCCGTCAACACCTGTATCGAGTGCTATCCGCGCATCTTCCATGTGGCAGCGGATATGGGTTAAGACGCGCGCTTGGAGATCTAGTTGCGTTAATGCTACGCAATCGATCTGTGATTGGGGCGAGGCGCACGGCGAGGTGACCTCGATATATTCAACGCCAAAGTCGTCTAAGGCACGCGCGATTTCAACCTTGTCGTCTGGGGAAAAATCGGCACCAACAAATTGTTCCCCCTCCCTCAGCGTGCTTTCAATAATAGCAAATTCTTGTAATGACATATGGTCCCTTTGGTAACAAGTAAAGTAGCGCGTAGCATTGCGGTACTATCAATAAAATGTTCAAGGTAGGTGATTCAAACAAAAATAAAGGGCGTTTTTCCTCGTATCCACTAAACAATCAAGTGAGTACCTTATTGCGAACCTAAGGAAGGGCAATTATATCGTTTATATAAAAATTGTCTCGCTAACTTCTATTTCTACACCAGCGCAATAAAAAAACCTCTCACTTTATGAGAGGTAACAGTATAAGGGTCATCTCTCATCTTCCAGACTTTCGTCTGCTGAGGTTTCAGGGGCAATCCTGTTGCCTCTCTGGATGAGTACAGTCTCTTAAATCTTCCCGGATTTATATCATAAAGCGTATGAGTGTGTCAAATCAATGGGTGGCTAATAGGGCTATAGCATTAGAAAAAAACTAGCCTAAAATAACGGTGTCATATCGCAAGGGTGTACCCGTTGGTATTGCGAGTGAGCGTTATTCAGCGAACAAAGCAATCTCCTTTTTCATTAGGTTTTGCCTATAAAACATGAGATTGCTTCGGGCTATAGCCCTCGCAATGACAGTTAATTCTTGTTTTTGGATGAATAAAAATCCAAATGCGATTGCCCTAAGTTGGACGTAACTTGCCCGCAAAATCCATTCCTGTTATAGTATCTTTCGAGCTAACACTTTTAAATCAAGTGGTGGTTGAGTGGCCCAAAGCGATAGTGAAGGGCGTATCGAAACCACATTTCCAAGCGTTTTTTGCGTTCTGATGGTTTCCCTGGCCCAGCCGATACGGCGAAAAGTAACGCCTT